>NZ_LSGP01000013.1:372872-745744 GCF_001611555.1 Anaerosporomusa subterranea | reverse complement strand
TAGGCCAGGTGTGGAAGTCCTGCAAGGGATGAAGCTGACTGGTACTAATCGGTCGAGGACTTGACCTGAAGCAGAGAACCAGATTTTTAGAAGCGCAAGCGACGCGAAAATCTGTGTGAATCGCTTCGTTCTGAGTGGAACGAAGAACTTCCTAATTGTAAGCTCATTAATCTTCTGTGACAGTTTTGAGGGAGCATACTCTCTGAGATGTTTACCTCTTAAAAATCCTGTGACGATAGCTGTGTGGTTCCACCCGTTCCCATTCCGAACACGGCAGTTAAGCACACATACGCCGAAAGTACTTGGCTGGTGACGGCCTGGGAGGATAGGTAGTCGCAGGTTGGTAAAAAACACTCACTGAAAGTGAGTGTTTTTGCTTTACTAGCGAGGTTCTCTTGCCCTCGGTTCATTATGGTGGCAGTGAGTTCGTCAGCAGTCCGAACACAGCGGTTCCGAAGGTGCAACCAGTGTTAGGCTATTTGTATGGCAGAGGCTTCTTTTCAGAACGCGCCCTTATACGCTGAAAGTATCGAAGGTGCAATCAGCGAGAAGCATATTGTAGAGCAAGAACTTCTTTTTAGAACGTTTGGCTGGTGACGGCCTGGGAGGATAAGTAGTTGCCGGTTGCTAAATGACCTACTGATAAAGTAGGTCATTTTACTTTTTCGTTTCTTTAGAGATAAGCTGAATACGGTGGCAGTAGGCTTAGCAGCATCCGAACGCGTCGAAGGTGCAATCAGTATTAAGCTAATTGTAGAGCAAGGCTTCTTTTCAGAACGGGTTCCGAAGGTGCAACCAGTATTAAGCTATTTGTAGAGCTAAGGCTTTTTTTAGAACGCGCACACATACGCCGAAAGTATCGAAGGTGCAATCAGCAAGAGGCATATTGTAGAGCAAGAGCTTCTTTTTAGAACGTTTGGGTGGTGACGCCCTGGGAGGATAGGTAGTCGCAGGTTTGTAAAAAGCACTCGCTGAAAAGTGAGTGCTTTTTGTTTTTTTTGGGGGGTTGCCAGTCTTTCATCTATACGTTAGAATGAGATAAAGGATTAAAAGTGAATTTTTTCACAACGTGTTGGAGGTGTCCCATGGTAAAAATCTCTATCTGTATCGGCAGCGCCTGTCATTTACGTGGAGCGCATAACGTTTTAAACGCTTTTACTTCTTTAGTAGAGAAATATGATACGCAGGCCGTTGTTGATATCGAAGGGAACTTTTGTCAAGGGCGCTGTACAGAGGGTGTAGTGATAAAAATCGATGATGAAGTTATTACAAATGTCTCCAAAGACAAAGTTCATGACATTTTTGTAGATAAAGTATTAGGACGGTGAGGACATGAAAACGATTAGCACGCAGAAAGTCAATTGCAAAGACTGTCATCGCTGTGTCCGTGCTTGTCCTGTAAAAGCAATAGCAATTAAAAAAGGCCACGCTCAACTTGTTGATGATAAATGTGTCTTATGTGGGAAATGTGTTGTCGAGTGTCCGCAAAATGCTAAACAAGTCGATGATCAAACAAGTATCGTGCGAGAGGCGCTTACTTCGAATCGCCAAGTAATTATGAGTCTTGCACCATCATTTGTTTCTGCGTTTCCGGGATTCTCTTCGGAAGAAATTATAGGAATGATTCGCAGCCTTGGGTTTCGCATCATTGAGGAAACTGCAATAGGTGCGGAAATTGTCGCCGATTTCTACCGGACACATGTTGAGAAGACTGAGCAAACTGTGATATCTGCATGTTGTCCAGCGATTGTTAACCTAATTACCAAATACTATCCTGATCTTTCGAAAAATTTGTCGCCAGTTGTGTCACCGATGTTAGCTCACGGGCGGTTATTGAAGTCACGTTATGGACAAGACTGCTTTGTTGTCTTCGCAGGTCCATGTATTGCAAAAATAGCTGAAGCCGAGGCTGACGGCAGAGCGATTGACGCTGTCATTACTTTCAATCAGCTTCGCACTATGCTGGATGAAGTTAAGTCGCAGCTTGCACCGGAAGAAGCCGGATATTTAGAAGACAAGGCAGCTTTCGAACGAGCACGTTTGTTTCCATTAGCTGGCGGGATACTGCAATCCGCTTTTGGCGAGGACGATACAGAGCTTGATTTGATTTCTGTAGATGGATTGCGTCAATGTATGCTTGTTTTCGATAGTTTAGCTAAAGGCGAGATACAACCACGCTTTATCGAAGCGCTAGCTTGTATCGGCGGTTGCATCAATGGACCTGCGGGAGATTCCAGTCAGTCTCTGCCTGCCAAACGGCGCCTGGTAACGCGCTATGCCGCCACTGGCAAGCGCCGACGTAATCAGGTCCCGGACATTTCTTTCAATTGTGAACATTTGCCTGCCCCGATTACCCGAGCTTTGCCGACTGAACAGGAGATCAGAGAAATCCTGCGACAGACGGGAAAATACAGTAAAACGGATGAAAAGAACTGCGGTGCTTGCGGTTATAATTCTTGCCGTGACAATGCGGTAGCTGTATTTCAGGGATTGACGGAAACAGACACTTGCGTGCCGTATATGCGTACCAAAGCTGAGTCTTTTGCTAACATTGTTGTTGACAATTCCTTGAATGCCATCATTGTTCTTGATGAGAGGTTAATTATTCAAGAGTTTAATCCGTCTGCTGAGCGGATGTTCAATCGTCGTCATGAATTAACTAAAGGTTTGAGTCTGACTGAAGTTATGGATTGCACTGACATATTGAGTGCTATACAAGAGTGCCGAAAGGTATCAGGACAGCGTGTTGAGTTCCCCGAATTTTCATTGGTCACCGAAAAAATGATCGTGCCAGTACCGGAGCACCGCTTGACTTTTTTGATTTTTTCAGATGTGACAGAACAAGAGCGTCGCAGTCATGAACTAGAACGAATGAAAATCGACACAATTGATAAAGCCAAGGAAATTATTAATAAGCAAATGCATGTGGCGCAGGAAATCGCCGGACTTTTGGGTGAGACAACAGCTGAAACCAAATCAACTCTATTAGAACTGATTGCCATTATGCGGGAGAAGGAGGGCCGCTGATGGAGGAACTACATGCTGAAGTGGGAATCGCACAATTATCGAAGATTGGTGAAGAACTGTGCGGTGATAAAATCGAAATTGTTAGAACGGCAGATTCTACCATTGTTGTGTTGTCAGACGGATTAGGCAGTGGGGTGAAAGCCAATATCCTCGCTACCCTAACTACCAAGATTGCTAGTTCGATGTTGCAACGAGGCGTTCTGCTTGAAGATGTTGTGGACACCATAACAGAAACTTTGCCGGTCTGTCGGCAACGAAAAATTGCCTACTCTACATTCCAGATTCTACAGATTACACCGGCAGGGCAGGCTACTGTAGTTGAATTTGATTGTCCACGCACCTTCATTATCCGTAGCGGAAGGGTGGTCCCTTTTCCTACTCATGAAAAAAGCATTGGCGGCAAGATAATAAATATCGGTCAATTATTATTACAGGAAAATGATATAATTGTTTTTGTCAGCGATGGAGTCATTCATGCTGGTATTGGCGGATTGCTCAAACTTGGCTGGAGTTGGGATGGCATTGCCCAGTACTTGGAGTCTGAGTATGCACTGGATTGGGATGCAGATGTAGTTGTTAGACGGGTGATGGATTGCTGTGAAGGGTATTACTTGAGCCGTCCAGGCGATGATTCGAGCGCCGTTGCTGTTAGACTTCGTCGTCCACGTTATTTGTCTCTGCTTACCGGACCTCCTTCAGATACAAGCTGTGATGAAAGAGTGGTTAAACGCTTTCTTTGTCAACCTGGCGTAAAAGTGGTCTCAGGCGGTACCACCGCCAATATTGTCAGTCGACTGATACGCCAGCCGTTGCATGTCGACTTATCTTACTATGATCCGGAGATTCCACCTATTGGACGATTAAAAGGGATTGATTTGGTCACAGAGGGTGTGTTAACATTGAATGCGGCAGTTGACCGCATCAACCATTCACAGCATTTAAATAACCCATCTTTTCAGGATGGAGCTACATTACTGGCGAGGCGGCTACTTTATGCTGATAAGATCTCCGTCTTCGCGGGGACTGCTATAAATCCGGCTCACCAGAATCCTAATTTTCCGTTAGATATAAACCTGAAAGCGCAAGTCCTAGGCAAACTGAAGGTTGCGCTTGAACAACGGGGAAAACAAATAGAAATTGAATGGTTATGAGTGGGGAGGATAAAAATGGAGCAATTAGTTGTAGAAATTTGTGCTGGTACCTCCTGTTATCTGCTAGGATCGCAGGATTTAATCGATGCTTTGGAGACATTGCCGCCAGATAAACGCTCAAAAATTGATTTGCGAGGTATTACTTGCTTAAAAGCCTGCGGACATGGTCCGAATGTGCGGATTAAAGGTGTTGTGTTGAGTAACATGACTCCGGATCGTCTACTGCAGGCGATTGAAGATAATCTATGACAGGAATGTCAAGGGGAGGAGAATAAATGGCTCAAGTAACAGAAGTTGTTAAATTGCAACGCAAAGTGCTGGCCGAGGTTTCGCGACTAGCGCTTCACGATAAATTGGCTGATCATGTTGAGGATATTTTAACTACGGTAGTCACTGAGGATGGTCCTAGATACCGCTGCTGTATTCATAAAGAACGAGCTGTTTTGAAAGATCGGATCAATGTGGCGCTCAGCCAACCGATAGGAACAGATATTACAGAGGCGGCAGCTAACGCGCTAAATGGTGAAGTTGCCGATGGGTCAATTGTTCGGGTGTTGCCGGAGGCGTGTGATCGCTGCCCTATTGATAAGTTTATGGTAACTGATGCCTGCCGGAATTGTTTAGCCCATCACTGCATCGCAAGCTGTCCCAAGAAGGCAATTATGGTTGCTGGGAATAGGGCATATATCGACAAAATGACTTGTGTTGAATGTGGAATGTGTAAGAAATCGTGTCCGTATGGCGCCATCATTGAGATTAGCCGTCCCTGTGAGCGAGCGTGTGATTTAAAAGCGATTACAGCCGCCGCCGACCGTCGCGCTGCTATTGATTATGATAAATGCGCGCAATGCGGTGCCTGTAAAATTGCCTGTCCATTTGGTGCGATTAGCGACCGGACGTATATTGTTCAAGTCATTCAGGCAATTAAGGCGAAGAAGCGGGTGTATGCAATTGTAGCGCCTGCAATCGTTAGTCAGTTTGGCGTTAAAGTTAAATTAGGGCAAGTTAAAACAGCCCTAATTCAGTTTGGGTTTCACGCACTGCATGAAGTCGCCTTTGGCGCAGATATCGTGACTCTTGAGGAGACTAAAGAGTTTGCCGCTACGGTGCCAACAGATCGCGCGTATATGACAACATCATGTTGTCCTGCGTATGTCGAAATGGTTGATAAACACTTGCCACAATGTGGTGAATATGTTTCATCTACGGTTTCGCCGATGGTCGCGACGGCCCGAATGATCAAAGCTGAGGATAAAGATGCTGTTGTCGTTTTTATTGGTCCTTGTATTGCAAAAAAGGTTGAGGGCCAAAAGAATCCTGACTGTATCGATTATGTTCTTACTTTTGAAGAATTGGCAGCTATGTTTGTTGGAGCAGGGATTAATTTAACTGAAATTACGGATACCTTATATGAAACTGATGCTTCCCGCCATGGACATTCATTTGCCAGTGCCGGTGGCGTTATGAAGTCGGTTATTGATACGGCTGGTGTTTTAGCGCCTGATATTACGATTAAACCTCACCGGGCTGAGGGGTTGGGAAACTGCAAGCAGGCACTTCAACAGATTGCTAAAGGTGATCTGGATGCGAATTTCTTTGAAGGCATGGCTTGTGTGGGCGGTTGTGTGGGCGGCCCAGGGACTCTTAATGATGTCCGAATCACTACTAAGATGCTGGAAACCCATGTCAATGCGACGAAAACGGTCATGGCACCGGAAAATCAAAAGGCTGTTGATGTTATTGAAAAAGGCGGTCATTGGCACAAAGAGTGACCAATACGTCTGATTAAGTTTTTACAGAAGATTTTTTGCCAAAAAGGCTGATTTATGCTACAATTATTGGCGAATTACCATGGTCTGAGAGGGGACGTACTACAATGTCAGGACATTCTAAATGGGCTAATATTAAGCATAAAAAAGGCAGAATGGATGCTTTGCGCGGCAAAGTCACTACTAAGATTAGTCGTGAAATTACCATTGCGGTAAAAAATGGTGGTGCTGACGCTACGGGGAATATGCGCTTGAAATTGGCTCTGCAGAAAGCACGGGAAAATAATATTCCCAAAGAAAATATCCAACGTGCTATTCAAAAAGGTCAAGGTTCCTTAGAGGGCAGTAATTACGAAGAATTCATGTATGAAGGATATGGACCAGCTGGGGTTGCCGTCATGCTCGATATCCTGACTGACAATCGCAACCGTACAGCGGCTGATATTCGTCACTTGTTTTCAAAGAATAATGGCAACCTCGGTGAGTCTGGTTGTGTTTCTTGGATGTTCACTAAAAAGGGTATCATCATTGTTGAAAAAGATGGCGTTGACGAGGAATCGCTGATGATGCTGGCCCTTGATTCCGGCGCAGATGATTTCTCTGCTGATGGTGATGTCTATGAAATTCTTACCGATCCTGATCAATTTGAGGCAGTGCAACAAGCTTTGGATGCTGCGAAGATTACCGTTGCATCAGCCCAACTGTCTATGGTTCCACAGACGACGGTCAGCCTTGCTGATGAGGACGCAACCAAAGTGACGAAGTTGCTTGAAGCGTTGGAAGAACATGATGACGTGCAGGAAGTCTATACGAATGCTGACCTGCCTGATGAGGAAGAAGAGGATTGAAACCGCAGCCGGTAAAGGATGATACCTTTGCCGGCTACTTTTTTATGCGAAATTGTGAAACAAGACCTTGGTATAATTTTGCAGGGAAATGGCAACACTGATTACATACCTTAACAATAAAGGGAGTGATCTCTTGCTATTGCCAAAATTGAGTACCCGTAATAAGTGGTTCGCCGGCGCTTTGTTTATTCTTGCTGCTTTAGTTGGCTATTTTGGTTATGGCTATATTAGTAAAAATCCGCCAATTGTCGACTATCGGGCTCAGCCCCAGAGCGAGAAAGTTCAACATGATGCGAGATTAAAGATTACTGCTGAGACAATGCTGCATCAAAAGATGATTTATAAAAAATGTGGTGACCAGGAGAACCTTCGAGCCAGACCATCGGAGAATTACATTGGCATGACTCTTTCACAGATTCAAGTCGCGTACCCTGGCTGGACGATTGATTATTTTGATGCAACCGAAGTACGTATGACACTTGAAATCGACAACTTCTGCCGTGAACACGCAAATGGAATGTACATTGGTACTAAGGATGGTTATGTCACTGTGTTCTATGGCAAACCGGGCATTAAGCCTATCGTCAAGGAAGTCACAAAAATAGCGACAAAACAACTGGTTGCTGAAGATGTCGCCGAACTGGAAAAAGGAATTGTTGTAAATACCAAGGAAGAATTGTTGCGAACACTCGAAGGCATGCAATCACAATAAGACGTGAGTAGAAAAAGAGGGGCTAGCCCCTCTTTTTCTTATGGAGGAATCAAAGCCCAAACTGTCGAAATACAGGAGGAAGTAAAGGGAGGTTCTGTTATGCTGGCGCTGGGAATTGATCCGGGAACTGCGATATGCGGTTACGGAGTGGTTAGATTGGAAGGAAGCACGCTGAAGGCCGTAGCCTATGGCGCCATTGAAACGCGCGCGGGCGAGCCGGTCGAAATGCGGCTGAACTCGGTATTTCAGGGAATCGATCAAGTGATAAAACAATACAAGCCGGATATTGTTGGCGTTGAAAAGCTTTTCTTCAACCGCAATGTAACGACAGCCATGACGGTTAGCCAGGCTAGGGGTGTTATCTTGTTGGCTGCGGCGCAGAATGCCATACAACTTGCTGAGTTTACACCATTGCAGGTTAAACAGTCGGTTGCCGGATACGGCAAGGCGACAAAAGAACAAATTATCTATATGACCGAGAAATTGCTGCGATTGCCGGCAAAGCCGCATCCTGATGATGTGGCTGACGCACTGGCGGTTGCTATCTGCAGTTTACATACACATACTTTTAATAAGGTCTGGGAGTGTAAGCGATGATTGGCTATGTACGTGGCAAAATTTCACACCTTTTTCCTGATAGTTGTTTTGTTGACGTTAACGGTGTGGGCTACCGGGTATTTATCCCGCAGTCAACTCGGCAGAACTTATCAAAAGGTGCGGAAACGACACTGTTTACCTACTTAAATGTGCGCGAAGACGCACTTCTATTATATGGTTTCAGCAGTCAGCAAGAATATGATTTGTTCATACTTTTGACATCAGTCAGCGGAATCGGTCCCAAGGTTGGTCTTGGGATTTTGTCAGCGATTAGTCCTACTGATTTTATTATGGCCGTCGGCCAAAAGAACTTCAGCCTGTTAACAAAGATCCCAGGAGTCGGCAAAAAGACTGCTGAACGGATTGTTCTTGAATTAAAAGATAAAATTGGAGAAGCCGATCCGGATAACGTTATTATCGCTGCTGCCACTGACGCTGCCGGCTCGATACAGGCGGAGGCCTTACAAGCACTACTGACTCTCGGCTATACACAACAGGAGATCACGCCTGTTCTGCGTAAGGCTGCTGAGGCAACAAGTGTTGAAGAAATCATTAAGCTTGCCTTGAAGGAATTCTCTGGGAGGTCATGATGGAACAAGAACGGATAATTGCCGGTGGGGAACAAGATGCAGATTCTTGGCAATATAGTCTGCGTCCACGGCGTTTACAGGAATACATTGGGCAAGAACAAGTAAAGGACAATTTGTCCATTTTCGTCCAGGCTGCAATATCACGCGGAGAAGCGCTTGATCATGTGCTGCTTTATGGACCGCCAGGTTTAGGTAAAACAACGTTAGCTGGGATTGTAGCCAATGAATTGGGAGTGAATTTCCGCGTCACCTCAGGCCCAGCTATTGAACGTTCAGGCGATTTGGCGGCAATTCTCACCAACTTAAGCGACCGGGATGTATTATTTATTGATGAGATTCATCGGCTGTCGCGTACTGTTGAAGAAATCCTCTATTCAGCAATGGAAGACTATGCCCTTGATATCATGATTGGCAAAGGCCCCAGTGCTAGGTCTATTCGCCTGGACTTACCACGGTTTACTCTAGTTGGGGCAACGACTAGGGCTGGAGCGCTAACCGCTCCACTCAGAGACCGATTTGGCGTAATTTGCCGACTGGAGTTTTATCAGACAGAAGAGCTTATGTTTATTGTTAGCCGCGCTGCCGATATTCTGAAGGTTTCTATCGAGCCCTCAGGAGCTGAGGAAATTGCTCGGCGCTCACGCGGCACACCGCGAATCGCCAACCGCCTGTTAAAACGGGTGCGGGATTTTGCGCAGGTCGCTGGATCGGGGACGATTACTAAAACAATCGCCCAAGAAGCACTCGCGCGGCTAGAAGTAGACGCTTGTGGACTGGATAAGACTGATCAACGGTTGCTAACCACAATTATCAGCAAATTTGGCGGTGGTCCGGTGGGCTTGGATACACTGGCTGCTTCGATAAGTGAAGAAACTGAGACGATTGAAGATGTATATGAACCGTTTCTATTGCAGTTGGGATTTTTGCAACGCACGCCGCGCGGACGAGTTGCGACGCGGGCTGCGTATGAACATATGGGCTTTGCATACTCTATGAAGGAAGCCGTAGACAAACAAGACTCACTTTGGTGAAAGGATGCTCAAAGTCGTGAATCTATTTTTACATATGTGCTGTGGCCCATGCTCAGTGTATCCGGTAAGCTATCTGCGTGAACAAGGGCATCAGCTAACCGGTTGGTTTTATAATCCCAATATTCATCCTTACAAAGAATTCCGGCGTCGTCTCGATACTGCCGGTGAATTTGCCCGCCGAGTTGAGTTGATTATGCTGGTGCAAGACGATTATACGTTGGAGGACTTTCTCACTCGCGCATTAACAGCGCCGGAGGGGCGTTGCTATGCCTGCTACCGACTTCGATTGGATGAAGCGGCTCGCACGGCAAAGGAAAGCGGTTTTAATGCGTTTACTACTACACTGTTAGTGAGTCCTTATCAAAAGCATGATTTAATCCGCCAGGCGGGCGAGGCAGCCGCGGAGAAATTTGACATACCCTTTTATTATCAAGATTTTCGCCCAGGTTGGAAAGAGGGGGTTACGAAAAGTCTTGAGATGGAGTTGTATCGACAACCGTATTGCGGCTGCATTTTCAGCGAGCGTGACCGTTATTGGAAACCGAAGAAACAGGGGGCTGAAAATGTTCGGCTTTGATTCTTTAGGTAAGACGCTGATGACTGTTGGTGTCCTTTTATTGATAGCTGGTGCGCTCGTCCATTTCGGCGGCAAGATTCTGCCGCTTGGCCGCTTGCCGGGCGATTTTCACTGGGAGAAAGAGAACTTCAGTTTCCACTTTCCTTTTGCTACATCGATTATTATCAGCATTGTGCTAACGCTTTTACTGAACTTGTTATTTCGAAGATAGGAGCAATGCCATGAAGTTCCGCATTGTACTGATCACGCTAGCTCTGCTAGTGCTAACTTCGTTTTCTGTTTGGGCTAAGTCGACCGAATTGCAAGAGCCACTGATTAAAGTCGGCCTGGCGTTACAGCAGACTCGAGTGACCGTATCTGCCGATACTGCATTTTTTTTGCGTACCGACGACGCTAATGAATTTAAAAAGGTGTATAAGGCGAAGGAGAATTTAAGTATTACTATACAGGGGGGCCGTTTGGCGGTAAATGGGATTCCTACGGCGACTTCGGTTATCAGGCTAAGCTTCTCCGACTCGCCGAATCGAGGGCATGGTGGCAAGCTGGAACAGGCTGTGAATGAGGCGGACAGCCTAAATCAGCAGGGGCAGTTTATTCAACTTAATGGCAAGCGCTACCGCGGTGTCATCGAGGTTCGACGGCAAGCAGGGGACAATACTTTAACTGCAATTAATATTCTACCGATGGAAGCATATTTGTACGGTGTAATTCCTAAGGAAATATCGCCTTCCTGGCCAATGGAAGCTATCAGGGCGCAGGCAGTTGCGGCGCGCAGTTATGCGTTCGCAGGCGTTGGCAAACACCAGGGTCAGGGCTTTGATGTATGTCCCACCGTGCATTGCCAGGTGTACGGCGGTCGCGATAGCGAAGCAGCCCGCAGTAATCAGGCGGTAGATGAAACACGGGGCATGATGGCAACCTACCAAGGCAGTGTTATTACAGCTTTCTTCCATTCTAGTTCCGGCGGACACACGGAAAACAGTGAAAATGTCTGGGGCACGCCATTCCCGTATCTGCGAGGAGTGCGAGATTTTGATCAAGACTCTCCCCGTTTTGTCTGGGATCGTCGCATAAGTATTGCCCAATTAACCGAACTGCTGCGAACAGCTGGTTTGTCGGTAGGAGAAGTTACTGGTATTGAATTATCACCGTTAACTCACCAGCCCGTAAAAGCGGCTGATCGCGGTGTATCCGGAAGGGTAAAAACGATTAAAATTACCGGGACGGCGGGGAGAGTGCAGCTAAGCGGTGCAAAATTTAGCTCTCTCTTGAGCCTGCCCAGCACTCTGTTTGATGTTTCCATCGCTCGGGGAGAAGCTCTACCTGCATTGACGGGTAAGTCTGCCCGACGCGGGCTTGTTCAGGACTCGTCTCGTGATATCTTACTCCTTTCTGGCAAAGGATCAGGACATGGAATTGGTCTATCGCAATGGGGTGCCAAGGCCATGGCAGAGAAGGCACCGCTGGGCAGTAATCAATTCTACAAGGAAATCTTGGCATATTATTACCCTGGCGCGACAATACAAAGATGGTATAAGTAAGAGAGGTTTACTAGTTAATGAAGTTATCTGAGTTTGATTATGATTTGCCGGAACAGTTGATTGCACAACACCCGATAGAACCCCGCGATAGCTCGCGTCTGCTTGTGCTGGATCGGGCATCAACGGAAATCCGGCATGGCATGTTCAAGGATTTGCTTGAGTACATCTCGCCGGGAGACACACTTGTCTTCAACGATACTCGCGTTATTCCGGCCCGGCTTATGGGGCGGCGAGCAGATACCGGCGGTCAGGTTGAAGTTTTCTTACTATCAGAGAAGACTGAAGGTGAGTGGGAGGTTCTGGTAAAACCGGGAAAACGGGCCAAGCCAGGAATGGTCATTGAATTTGGTCCTGAACTGTCTTGTGAGGTGCTTAGCGGGACAGATTTTGGCGGTAGAGTTGTCAGGTTTGCCTTTTCTGGCATCTTTGCAGAGATTCTCGATCGTCTGGGCGAGACACCGCTGCCGCCTTATATTCATGAACGACTGTCAGACAGCGAACGCTACCAAACCGTATACTCGCGACAACGGGGGTCTGCTGCCGCGCCAACGGCAGGACTTCATTTTACGCCTGCCTTACTGAGCCAGATCAAAGAAAAAGGGGCAAGATTGGCTTTTATTACGCTGCATGTCGGATTAGGCACGTTTCGACCGGTTGCTGCCGAAGATATCACTGATCATGTCATGCACCGGGAGTACTTCTCCGTTTCTGAGGAAGCTGCTGAAGCGGTTAATCAAGCAAAGGAACAGGGCGGCCGGGTGATTGCCGTAGGGACAACGTCCATTCGTACGCTGGAGACAGCGGTGCGAAACGGGCGCTTATCGGCAGGCAGCGGCTGGACCGAGATTTTTATTTATCCGGGTTATCAATTTCAACTAGTAGATGGCATCATCACTAATTTTCATTTGCCTAAATCCACGCTGATTATGTTGATTAGCGCGTTTGCCGGGCGTGAGCGAGTGCTTGCCGCATACAAAGAGGCTGTGCAGCGTGAGTACCGATTCTTCAGCTTTGGTGACGCAATGCTGTTACTTTAGACAAAGGGGGATGCCGCACTTTGACGGACGCGATCAGATATGAATTAGTTAAACAATGTGCACACACCGGTGCAAGAGCCGGGATTCTTCATACTCCGCACGGATCATTTAATACTCCCATGTTCATGCCGGTGGGCACGCAAGCAACGGTTAAAGCAATGTCGCCGCGCGAATTGACGGAAATGGGCGCAGGTATCATATTAAGCAATACCTATCACCTATTTCTTCGCCCCGGCCATGAGTTAGTCGCTGAAGCAGGCGGGCTGCATAAGTTCATGGGCTGGGATAGAGGTATTCTAACAGATAGTGGCGGTTTCCAGGTTTTTAGTCTTGGTGACTTGAGAAAGATCAGTGAAGAAGGGGTAGCGTTTCGCTCTCATATCGATGGCTCACGGCAGTTTCTGTCGCCGGAAATCGCCACCCAAGTGCAAAATGCCTTGGGATCAGACATCCTAATGGCATTTGACGAATGTGTCCCCTATCCTGCAGAGTATGACTACGCGAAGCGCTCAACTGAGCGAACTACCCGCTGGGCTGAACGTTGCCTGAAAGCTCATTCCCGGGCGGACCAAGGCTTGTTTGGCATTGTTCAGGGGGGAATGTATAAAGACTTGCGGGCGCAAAGCGCTGCTGAACTGACATCTCTTGACTTTCCCGGCTACGGCATTGGCGGTCTTAGTGTGGGTGAGCCGAAGCATCTAATGTATGAAATGCTTGAGCATACTACTCCCCGGTTGCCTACAAATAAACCTCGCTATTTAATGGGTGTAGGGACCGCTGATTGTTTGGTGGAAGGCGTAATGCGCGGTGTTGATATGTTTGATTGCGTTTTCCCGACGCGAGTGGCGAGAAATGGAACGACTATGACGAAAAACGGCCGACTGGTTGTAAAAAATGCCGAATTTGCACGTGATCTGCGCCCCATCGATCCCGATTGCGGTTGTTACGCCTGTCAAAACTTCTCACGCGCCTATATCCGGCATCTCTTTAAGGCTGACGAAATCTTCGGCTTGCGACTGACCACGATTCATAACCTTTATCATTTGCTGGATTTCATGCGCCGTATGCGCCAAGCCATTATCGAAGATCGTTTTCTTGCTTTTCGTGAGGAATTTTGGGAATACTATCCCAAAGAGGAAAACTAGGAATGCTTGTGCAAATATAAGAGGATTTGATTCATTTATGTGGAATACAAGAAAAGAAAAACAAGCAGGAGGTGAAACTATTGCCTGGAATTACAGCCGAAACACTACAGATGATTCAGTCATATGCACCGATTATCCTGATGGCGGTCATTTTCTATTTCATGTTGTACCGTCCGCAAAAGAAAGAACAGAAGAAACGGTCTGAAATGCTTAACAGCCTCAAAAAAGGTGACAAAGTTGTTACAATTGGCGGCATGTATGGTGTTATTACCGCTATCAATGACAAGACGGTAACATTGAGAGTTGCTGACAAAGTAGAACTTGATTTCTTGCGCAGCGCGATCGCCAATCAGCAGAACGTAGGTTAATATGTTGGAAGCTGAGGTTAAATCGATACTAAGGCGTCAAATGTTCCTACAGCGAAAGACAATGTCTCTTGAAGTGGTAACAGCGGGTAGTCGGACTATTTGTAAACAATTACTGTCTTGGCCGGTCTTTCAACAGGCCAAGACAGTAATGGGGTATTTAGCTATGCCTGGCGAGCCGTATCTGGATGATTTGCTTATTCATGCTATAGAGGCAGGTAAGACAGTCTGCGTTCCGCTGATGGGCTCTGTGTATGGAGTCATGGAGAGCGCAGCGATTACAGATCTTAACGAAGTAGTTGCCGGACGGCTAGGAGTCCGCATGCCTGATCCGTCACGCGCACGTATACTTGATCCAAGCCTCATTGATTTAGTGTTGACTCCGGGTGTTGCATTTGACGACAGCGGCAACCGACTTGGTATGGGGGCAGGCTATTATGACCGCTTTCTCATACGAGCGCCGCAGGCACTCCGGGCAGGCATTAGTTGGTCGCGACAATTAGTGAGCGAAGTCCCGTGGGCGGAACATGATATCCTGATGCAATGGGTGGTTACTGAAGACAGAATCATCAACTGCGACAAGCGTCTTGTTTGGACTCAGCAATAAAAGGCAAAGTGCGGCGTACGCTTCATTTTGCCTTTTTTGTGTTGACTGAGTTCGCCTGCTGGTTATGGAAGCAAAGAAAACCGACATACTAGACTTGACAGGCAAAAGATTTGAGCTAAATTGCCGATAAGAGGTCAGGGGGAATGGATATGTCGATTGTAACTGTAGACCAATTGAAGCAAGATCATGAAGTTAGCGTGTATTTGGCCAGCAGCACACAATACCTGAGCGAAATGGGATATACCGAACATGGGAAGCGGCATGCTTCGATAGTTTCGCACCTTGCGGAAAAGGTATTGCGAGACATAAGATTTTCTGACCGGGAGTGTGAGCTGGCTGCTATTGCCGGTTATCTGCATGATATCGCTAATCTGATTAATCGCTACAACCATGGCGGTATGGGGGCGGTAATGGCGTATCAAATTCTTGCCCGTTTGCGCATGCCACCGGAGGAAATCGCCTTAGTTATTTCGGCAATTGGCAATCATGAGGAAGAGAGAGGGCATTCGGTGAATCCTGTGGCTGCGGCGCTCATTTTAGCGGATAAATCTGATGTTCATCGCGGCAGAGTGACCAACACCGACTTTGCAAAATTTGACATTCATGATCGTGTCAATTATGCGGCAGAATCAAGTTCTTTGACCGTTGATCGGGACTGCCGCACCATAAGACTTGAGTTAACCATTAACACGCAGATTTGTCCAGTAATGGAGTATTTTGAGATATTTCTCGGACGTATGATCATGTGTCGCCGAGCAGCAGAGTTTTTAAAGTACCGTTTTGGTCTAATTATCAACGGCAATTCTTTACTGTAATCGTACACGGAGTAGAAAGAACGCTTGAGATTGCTTGAGTTCGTTGACAGGATTATCGGACAAGGTCTATAATTAATTTTGTGAATTGACATGAAATGGGGGAGAACTGATTTGGGACGGGGGAATTTAGTTAAGTTTCTAGTAGTAACTGTTGCTATTTTTGCTGTTTTCGGTTACTACATTACGCCGTTGTCTCTGTCCATCAAGCAAGGGCTTGACTTGCAAGGCGGCACCCATATTGTGCTGCAGGCAGTTGATACGCCTGAGGCTAAGGTTGACGAGGATGCCGTACAACGGGTTATGCAAATTATTGAACGCCGGATCAACGAATTAGGCCTGACTGAGCCGATCGTGCAACGTCAAGGCGAGCGCCGCATTATCGTAGAACTTCCTGGCATTAATGAGCCGGAGAAAGCTATCGAACTGATCGGCAAAACTGCCTTGCTCGAATTTCAAGATGAAAGCGGCAAAACAGTGCTTACCGGCAAAGACTTAAAAGATGCGAAAGCCCAGATCGATCAGAACCGTAATTTGGTCGCAATTGAGTTTAGCGATGAGGGTGGCAAGAAATTTGCCGATCTCACTTCGAAAAACGTCGGCAAGACAATTTCCATACTGCTTGATAAACAAGTATTGACCAGCCCTGTTGTACAAGAGGTCATTACAGGCGGAAAGGCTGTCATTACTGGTAACCGCTCGATTGACGAGGCGCAACGCCTGGCCATTCTCTTGCGTTCCGGTTCGCTGCCTGTAAAAGTAGACATCATGGAAACCCGTTCTGTCGGCCCGACACTGGGACAAGATGCCAAAGATAAAAGCGTAGTGGCATTTTCGATCGGCATCGGGGCTGTTGTTCTCTTCATGCTGTTATTTTACCGCTTATCCGGATTTATTGCTAATACAGCTCTATTGGTATATGTTTTGCTTGTAATGTTATCCATGAAGATGCTGAATGCAACGCTAACCTTACCCGGTATTGCTGGTATTATTTTGTCTATCGGCATGGCTGTCGATGCGAATGTGTTGATCTTTGAACGGTTTAAGGAAGAATACCGAAACGGCAAGACCTTGCGCGCTGCGATGGATGCCGGTTTCGACCGTGCTTTCGCTACAATTCTGGATTCTAATTTGACGACTCTGATTGCCGCGGCCGTGTTGTTCTTTTTAGGTACCGGTACGGTCAAGGGTTTTGCTGTTACATTGGGACTAGGCATCATTATCAGTATGTTTACGGCAATTACTGTGAACAGATTTTTGTTGAAAATGATTATGCGGTCCGGTGTATTTAAAGATGGCAAGATCTTTGGGGCGTAGGGGGGATGCTACTATGAAATATTCATTTCCTATTATCAAGAGAAGCAAATTATGGTTCCTAATCTCTGCGCTGTTCATTGTTCCAGGGTTAATTTCCATGATGGTGCAGGGCTTTAATTTTGGTATTGATTTCACCGGTGGTACATTATTGGATATGAAATTCGCACAGCCGGTGTCTGTCGGACAAGTGCGTGAAGTGCTGAAACCGCTAGATTTAGAACAAAGCGTGATCCAATTGGCAACGTCCGAGCAGACGGACAAATCGCAGAATGTATTGATCCGTACCCGCATATTGTCAGATTCGGATCGTCGAACTGCAGTCGAGACTCTGCAGAGTAAACTTGGGAAAGCCGATGTTTTGCGCAACGAGCATGTTGGCGCCGTCGTTGGCGGTGAGTTAGCAAGAAATGCAATTTACGCATTGCTTGCTTCTATGGTCATGATGGTCATCTATATTACCTATCGGTTTGAGTTTAAATTTGCGATTTCAGGGATTGCCGCACTGGTGCATGATGTCCTGGTTGTATTGGGTTTCTTCTCGATCTTTCAAATCGAAATCGATGGAACTTTTGTGGCTGCGCTGCTTACCATCATCGGCTATTCGATTAATGATACGATCGTTATTTTCGACCGTATTCGTGAAAACTTGAAGACTCAGCGCAAGGATGAAGCACTGGATGACTTAGTAGATCGTAGTATCTGGCAAACAATGACTCGGTCAATTTATACTGTTTTGACTGTCTTGTTTACTACTCTTTCTTTGTATGTCTTTGGCGGAGAATCGACAAAGAACTTTGCACTGGCTATGCTGGTCGGCATTGCCAGCGGCAGCTATTCCACACTTTTTAACGCCAGTCCAATCTGGGTAGCCTTGAGAAACCGTGAACAACGCCGGAGGCAAGAAGCAAGAGCGCGCGGCGCGAAATAGCTTATTTTCAAACGAAGAACCTGGGTAGGTACCCAGGTTCTTTTCTTATATTACCACCGCCGTTGCGTCTCGTTTACGACAACGGTTTTTATTTTTCTGACCTGCGATTAATCTTGTGTGTCGTATTGGACATTTTCTATTGGGAACACTAAAAACATTAACGGCGGAGGTGGTTGGGTGAAGTCATTTAATCAATTGGTGCGTCATGAAGGTAACCATGATCTATTCCTGGCAGTGGAGATGTCTGTAGCTGCGCTGTCAAGCGGCCACCCTTTTCATATTCATACTGAAGGCCTGCGCGGCACCGGCAAGACAACGATTTTGCGGTCTGCTGCGTCTATTTTGCCGCCGATTACACGGATTAAAGGCTGCTTGTACAATTGCGATCCGGAGCAGCCGCATTGTCCGGGGCACCGCGGTTTATCCATCCAGCAAATTGAAGCGATTGGCAGAGAAGAAATTCCGTGTCCTTTTCTTGAAATTTCGCATGGTGCTAAAATCGGCACAATTGTTGGCAGCATTGATCTGGCTAAGCTAACCGATCCTTCGCAGCCGATGGCGGCCTTATTGCCGGGTACCATTCCTCAGGCTCACCGCGGGATTATCTTTGTTGACGAGATTAATCGGCTGGCTGACGCCTCGCCGGAAATTGCAGATGTTCTGTTAGATGTCATGGGTACAAAGCCAGGCAGGATTCAAATTGAGGAATCGGGTTTGCCAACCGTAGAGATGCCAGTCCAAGTGGCCGTGTGGGCAGCGTCCAATCCGGATGAGGAACCAGGAGCACTATCGCAAATACGCAAACAATTGTCTGACCGTTTTGATATGGCGGTAGGGATGGGAAGACCGAGTGAGGTACAGTCAGTACTGGAGATTTTAATGAGCAGGTCAAGCAGGTCAGGACAACAACCTTCAATTACCAGCAAGTGTATTCCCTCTATTCACGTAAATGATATTACGGTTGATGATGATACCCAAAAATTGTTGGCTGCGATCTATGTGGACTATGGATTAGAAAGCTTGCGGGCGATTGAGGCAATGGAGACTGCGGCTAAGTTGAATGCTTTGCTTAATGGTCAAGATAGGGTGTCGACAAATGATATTTCACAGATCGTTCCCTTAGTGCTCTCGCATCGCGCCGACCCGGCAACTATTGCCAATATCTTGAAATATTTAAGGAATTTTGGTGAATTGAATAAGTCGTCTTTGGCTGATAACTTCGCAGCAGGCAACATACCAGTCGATGCAGCTCGGCAAAGCAGATGCATAAATCCGCCTCATTGTACAACAAAGAGTCGATTGGCTGATTGGTGGGGTCGCGTAAGAGAAAAATTGTCAAGACAAAACAATGAAAATAAGAAAGAGACCACTACCCAACGCTCAAAAAGTGGTTCTGCCGAAAATCGAGCTGCGGGATCGGGATCAGGCGGGAAGCAAATCGCTGATCCCACCCAGGTTAATATCATTGCCCCACCCAATGTAGCTGCTCCGCTGTCTCGTTTATCACTGGATGAGTTCGTTAATACTGACGAAAAATTCCGAAGTGACCGGTGACAGGCATGTTTGAACAGCACAATCTGGATCAGTTGGCCATGCCTAGCAGTTTATTATCCACCTATATACATCGTAATTTAGGAGCGCGGATCGGGCAAAGCACGGTGTTTAGTCAGAAAGTTCACACTGTCGATCCAAGTCAGCCCGAGGCTGTGACTATTCTGCAACATGCCGACGCAGGTAAAGTTTTTTACCGGCGGATTCAAGGTGGGCAAATATATCATTTCGATATTTTTCATCAGTGCGGCCCGGTCGACCACCGAAAAATTGCCAAGATTGTTAGCAAGGCAATAGAATTGTTCAATTTTCATCAGAGTATGCGAAGTGGTATATTTTTTCAAAACAAAACTGGCATTGTAAAACCAGACTGCTTTGATGTGCAGACATCAACTGGCGGTGGTCGAATTACCGGCAGTTTAGAATATGGAAAGAAGTTATCTTTGCGTAGGGCGCATGAAAATCATGTGCATTTGGCAGGCATGCTCCCGACGGAGAGTCTAGCTTGTGCTTTTTATATTGTTCAAGCGGTAGAGTCAATCATTATGGATAGCGGGTTGGAACTGCGGGCGAATGAAACTCTGCAACATGTGGAAACCCATGGCGGGGGCGGGGCTGATTTGTCGCCGTATTCAGATCAGTCGGATTCGTTTCTGCAGGAAAAAAACATTGAGCAGGATTCATTCGCAGTGAAACGACAGCAGTTTATGCAGGACGCAACCGAGTTAGCCGAAGAAATGGACAGCGCCAAAGACGTATATGATACACTTTCGGCAATTGAACAGGACGATTCTAAGAGGTTCAACTCGATTTGCACGACTCCGGGGGAAACCGAACGGATCTGCCAGAGCCTGAGCGGAATGGGCATAATATCAATGAAAGGCGATAAACCGGTGTTAACTGAGTATGGGCGGGAATTAAAGACGTTTCTGTCCCAAAGGCTGCCTGATGTGGAAAGCTATATTAGACGTATGTATCGGTTGTTCAAGCCTTATGACGCCCGGTTCGGAAGAACGAAAGCCAATCTAGCGCCTGGGGACGGGGGCGCCGGCCGCCGGATTCTTTGTGCAGAAAATGTACACGGCGAGGTGTCCTTACCGGAAACTATACAGGCGGCGGCTTGCCGACTGGCGGCCAATCCGGGAGGGGTGTTGCGAATTGGTCAAGAGGATATTCGACGCAGCTCGAGGCGGACAACATGTAATGCAGAAATTTGTGTACTGATTGATGCTAGCGCCAGTATGGCAGGGCAGCGGATGAGCGCCGCTAAGTATCTGGTTCGGCATTTGTTACTCTCGACGCCTGATCGGGTAAGTGTGATACTGTTTCAAGAAGATAAAGCAACAGTGCAGGTGCCTTTTACGAGAGACTATGTAACTCTTCAACAGAGTTTAAAAGAAATTACTGCAGTTGGTTCAACCCCTCTGGGTTTGGGTATAAAGACCTGCGTGAGCTATCTGGAAGAAGCAAGACCGAAACAGCCGCTAATTCTGCTTGTGACCGACGGTGTGCCGACGTTTGCCGACGTTACCAAGGATCCAGTCTTAGACGCGCTCAACGCAGCCAAAAAGATAAAAGAAAAGGGTTATGGATTTACCTGTATTGGGTTACGCCCCCATAGAGATTATTTGAACAAGTTGGCCGAAACAGCCGGCGGCAGCGTATATATGCTGGAAGAACTGGAGAAACAGGCTTTAGTACGAACCGCCTGGCAGCAGCAGTGTATCAGACATTAAAATAAGGCCTATCTGGCCAATCTCTTATCGCGACCCCGTGACCCCATCGTCAGCGTGCCTCCATAGGCGCTAGTGAGATGGCTCGCGGGGTCGCCTAGTATATTTTGTGCAAGGCAAGTTTTGTATATATTCATCAAACGAAAAGGATTCTTGGACCATATTAGAGAATAATAACAAATCGGACATGTTGAACGGGAGTGTATATTATGAAATTTGTGGTATTTGCCTTGATCTTTGCTTCATTTGGAGCAGTGGTCGCCTTGCAAAATGCAACTGCTGTCACGGTTAGCTTTGCTGTTTGGAGCCTTCAAACCTCTCTCGTGTTGGTCATACTAGGTTCGGCAATGGTTGGTGCATTGATTATTTTACTGCTGGCTGCTCCTGTTCAGATTCGTTTACGTTGGGTAGCTGATAAAGCTAATCGCCGAGTAAGCGAGTTGGAAGCAAAGCTCCAGGCGCTGGAAGAGAAGAAATTGGCAGCGCCGACAAGTGAATTGAACAAGGAAAACAATAGAGATAATGGCCAACCAACGGCTACAGGAATAAATAAAGACGTTGATAAGGAAATGAATACTGATGGTATATAGGCCAAAGAAAAAATGGCGTCTGCGTACAGCATGCCCGGAGCAGGCCGCCACTTTGGCCAGCCGTTTGGGTGTCTCAACAGTAGTGGGGCAGCTGTTGCTTAACCGCGGTATTTCTGATGAAACCGTGGCACGACAGTTTCTCTGCGGTGGCTTGGAGGGACTTCACGACCCATTCCTTCTCAAAGGGATGGATGCAGCGATAGAGCGAACTGTCGCTGCGTTGAACGCCAAAGAAAAGATTACCATATATGGCGATTACGATGTGGATGGCATTACCGCAACCTCGCTATTGTACAACATACTGTGTAAACTTGGTGCTAATATTAACTATTATATACCAGAGCGACAGAGTGAAGGTTATGGATTAAATGTCGAGGCGCTTGAGAAAATCGCTGGCTCAGGAACTGGCTTGTTGATAACTGTTGACTGCGGAATAAGCGCTTGTAGCGAAGTGCTGGCAGTTCCGGCTCTGGATATTGTCATTACCGACCACCATCAGCCGCCCGAGTTATTGCCTACAGCTGTTGCTATTGTTAATCCCAAACAGCCGGGCTGCTCTTATCCGGAAAAGGAGCTTGCCGGGGTTGGAATTGCTTTCAAATTCTGTCAAGCTCTTTCAAAGCGATTGGGTGCTCACCTTGATTGTTTGCATTATCTGGATATCGTCGCAATCGGTACTGTCGCAGACATGGTCTCCTTAACTGGAGAAAACCGGCTATTGGTTAAGTACGGCGTAGAGAGACTGCGACAGACGGAAAATTTGGGATTGCAGGCACTGCTCTCTGCATGTGACCTCCAAAGTGCGTCAATCGATGCCGGCAAGATTGGCTTCGTCATCGCGCCTCGCTTGAATGCCTCGGGTCGCCTTCATCACGCCGCCGCCGGAGTAGAACTGCTTACGTCGTTAGATACAGAAAAGGTTCAGGCAATTGCGGTTGAACTAAATCTGACTAACGCTGAGCGTCAGGAAGTAGAACGGCAAATATTGGAGAAGGCGG
This sequence comes from Anaerosporomusa subterranea, assembly GCF_001611555.1. Taxonomy (NCBI): domain Bacteria; kingdom Bacillati; phylum Bacillota; class Negativicutes; family Acetonemataceae; genus Anaerosporomusa; species Anaerosporomusa subterranea. Next base: position 722,818 of record NZ_LSGP01000013.1, on the reverse strand, counting down.
AAGAAACTCTTAACGATACAGATTGGGATACGGTTAAGGCATTAGTAGTTGCTGGTTCGGACTGGCACTCCGGGGTCATCGGCATCGTGGCTTCCCGTTTGGTCGAACGTTATCATCGACCAACAGTTCTCATTAGTGTTAGAGATGGGATCGGCAAGGGATCTTGCCGTAGCATACCTGGGTTTGATATGTATGCCGGACTGCAAAGTTGTGCTGATCTTTTGCTGCAATTTGGCGGTCACCGTCAAGCTGCGGGGCTTAGCCTAAAGCAGGAAGATATTCCTGCTTTTACCCAAAGACTTAACGCAATTGCGGGTAAGGTCTTGTCTGCTGATGATTTCTTTCCCTTATTGAATATCGATGCTATGATTAGTCTGCGCGAGTTGAATACATCGCTCATTGAACAAATGGCTTGCTTAGAACCATTTGGCATGGGGAATCCCAGTCCGCTGTTAGCATGTTCGCCAATTGAACTGCAGTCATCGTCTGCCTTTGGCAAGGAAAATCGCCATCTGCGCTTATGGGTTCGAGAGAATACTATAAGCAGTGAGGTGATTGCCTGGAATAAAGGGGAACTGGCGCCAACCTTCGATCGCAAGTGCCCGGCGGAAATTGCGTTCGTGCCTGAGATTCACGAATGGCAGGGGCGAAGCTCTGTGCGAATGCGAGCAATCGATGTACGTAAGACTGGGTGTGATCTCCCAGACAAGCAAGCTGTAGGTAAACTATACCTATTGCTTAAGGGGCTTAGTCGAAGTACCGGAAAATATCCTGCGGAGTTATCAGCTGATTGGTATGAACTGTCTAACCAATTGGCCACCCATTACCACATCAATATGGATGAAGCAGAAATTACCTTCTCAATTACCGTTCTGGAGGAACTGGGACTCATCTCTGTCCATCGGCAAGCTAAAAATCAGCAGATTCTTGTCTTTCCCCCTCCAACAGAAAAATTGGATATCTTAGCCTCTGCAACCTATCGGTCCAGAGGAAGTAAACCATAAAGGAGCCATTTTGCATGCAGTTTCAAAATATAATCCGAGTGATACCCGACTTTCCCGCTGAGGGCATCAGTTTCAAGGACATTACGACACTGCTGAAAGACGGACCTGCATTCCGACAGGCAGTTGACTGTTTAGCCGCAGAATTTGCCGGTCAACACATTGATCTGGTTGCTGGTCCAGAAGCACGCGGCTTTGTGATCGGCGCTCCAATGGCTTATGCGCTAGGGGCTGGGTTTGTGCCGATACGCAAACCAGGTAAATTGCCTGCTGCGGTTTTGCATCATGAGTATAGCCTGGAATACGGGGTTGATGCGCTGGAAATACATCAGGATGCGATTCTACCAGGCCAAAAAGTATTGATCGTTGACGATTTACTAGCCACAGGCGGTACGACTAAAGCTGTCATCTCCATGGTGGAGCAGCTTGGTGGCGAGGTTGTCGGCCTTGGCTTTTTGATTGAACTGTTATTTTTACATGGGCGGACCGGACTAGATAACTATAAAGTTAAGTCACTTGTGCAATACTAGGTTTGGAATACAATGGAAGATATGCAGTGAAGTGAGGTGAAGGTATGCCGAGTGCGATTAGCATGACGATTGATGATTTAACTAAACAAATACTTGCGTATCAGCCCGATGCGCCGGTTGATCTTCTCCGTCGTGTCTATACTTTCGCGGAGGCTGCTCACCAAGGACAAAAACGCGTTTCGGGGGAGGAATATATTTGTCATCCCTTAGGGGTTGCCAAAATCCTCGCCGATTTACAAATCGATGTTATTACTATCAGCGCCGCCATTTTGCATGACGTGGTAGAAGATACAGTCGTTACACTGGATGAAATTGAAAAGGAATTCGGTCGGGAAATCGCCATGTTAGTAGATGGCGTGACTAAGCTCAGCCGAATTGAATATAAATCCAAAGAAGAGCAACAATTGGAGAATTATCGCAAGATGTTCCTGGCTATGGCCAAAGATATCCGCGTAGTTCTCATTAAATTGGCAGACCGTTTGCATAATATGCGCACTCTGAAGCATATGCCTGAGGCTAAACAGAAACGGATCGCCCAGGAAACTATGGAAATATATGCTCCGCTGGCTCATCGGCTTGGCATTTCCAACATTAAGTGGGAGTTAGAGGATCTGTCTTTCCGTTATCTCGAGCCGGAGAAATACTACGAATTGGTTGAGAAGGTTAAGCAAAAACGGCAAGAAAGGCTCGAGAATGTAAACGAAGCAGTTTCTATTCTGTCCGAACGACTAAAATCAGTCGGAATTAAGGCTGAAATACAAGGTCGACCCAAGCATTTTTACAGCATTTATAAGAAAATGGTGAAAGACCATAAGGACCTGAGTGAAATTTACGATTTATCGGCAGTGCGAGTTGTCGTAGATTCAGTCAAAGATTGCTATGGCGCGTTAGGCATTGTTCACACCCTCTGGAAGCCTATACCAATGCGATTCAAAGATTTTATCGCTATGCCTAAATCCAATATGTATCAGTCGCTTCATACGACTGTGATTGGCACACACGGCCAGCCACTTGAAATACAGATCCGTACTTGGGAGATGCATCGCACTTCAGAATATGGTATCGCCGCGCATTGGCGCTACAAAGAGGGGCCCCGAGGCGATAAGGATTTTGATCAGAAGCTTTCCTGGCTAAGGCAGCTTCTTGATTGGCAGCAAGATTTACGTGATCCGCGCGAGTTCATGGAAACTCTGAAATTAGACGTATTCTCAGACGAAGTTTTTGTCTTTACGCCGAAGGGTGATGTAATCGATTTACCCGCAGGCTCCATTCCCATTGATTTTGCTTATCGTATACATACCGATGTAGGTCACCGCTGTGTTGGCGCCAGAGTCAATGGAAAGATTGTTCCTCTTGAGAACAAACTATCTAATGGCGATATTGTTGAGATTATGACTTCCAAACAGTCTGGGCCCAGTCGTGACTGGCTGAACATTGTTGGTTCGTCTGAAACCCGCAATAAGATCAGACAGTGGTTTAAAAAAGAAAAGCGCGAAGAAAACATCATCAAAGGGCGAGAATTGTTAGAGCGGGATAGCAAGAAACTTGGCTATGACTTAAAAGAACTAATCAAAGGCGATCGGTTGATTGAATGTGCCAAAAAGCTGAATATCCCTAATGAAGAAGACCTTTTTGCGACTCTTGGCTATGGTGGTATTACAGCACATGGTGTGATGCTGAAGCTGATCGAGGCATATAAGAAGGAAGTAAAGGGGTCAACCCCCCCTGATATTTCAAAGCTGCTGGCTGACCTAAAACCGAAGCGTCCAACTCAGAGCAAAGTCAGTCATGGCATATTAGTAAAAGGCGAGTCTGGCCTCCTGGTTAAGCTAGCCCGCTGCTGCAATCCGGTGCCAGGTGACTCAGTCATCGGCTATATTACTCGCGGCCGCGGGGTTTCCGTCCATCGTTCGGATTGTACGAATATTGTACACGATGAAGAAGGTTACGAGCGGATTATCGAAGTAAGCTGGGACGTGGCGACTGACAGTGTGTACAAAGTCATGATCGAGATTAGTGCGATGGATCGTCCCGGTATGCTTACCGAGATTATGATGGTAGCTGCGGAAATCAAACTCAATGTCAGTTCAGTTAATGCCAAAGCACTGAAAAATAAAGTCTCTTCCATTAACCTATGTTTGGAGATCAGCAGTTTAAGCCAACTAGAGCAAGTAATGACGAAAATGCGCCGCATTCGTGACGTGTCTAGTGTTCACCGGGCGGCAAGTAATGCAGGAGGAGCGGCGTGCGATCTGTAGTACAGCGAACCGTTAACTCGAGTGTTTCCGTAGATGGAAAAGAAATCTCAGCGATCGGCCCCGGTTTGACGGCTCTAATCGGAGTCGGTAGTGACGACACCGACCAAGATGCGAAGTATTTGGCCGAAAAAATGGTTCATCTGCGCATCTTCCCGGATCAGAACGGTAAAATGAATTTATCTCTGCTTGATATTGGTGGCGAGCTGATGGCAATATCACAATTTACACTGTACGGAGACTGTCGTAAGGGCCGTAGACCTGGATTTGACCAAGCAGCGCAACCTGAAGAAGCCAAACGTTTATACGAGGTATTTGTCGACTCGGTTCGCGCTTACGGCGTTGCGGTTGCCTGTGGACAATTTCAGGCACATATGCTGGTTAGCCTGGAAAACGACGGACCGGTGACCATGCTGCTAGATAGCAAACGAATTTTTTAATCGCGTAGGAGGCTATATATGCAAATCATCAAACTTGAAGTAGGCGCTTTGGGAACGAATTGTTATATTGTTTGGTGTGATCAGACAAAGGAGGCAGTCATTATCGACCCGGGTGGCGATGCCGCTTCGATCATGGCTCAGGTCGGCGGCGAAGAACTAATTGTAAAATATATCATTAACACTCATGGCCATGCCGATCACATCGGCGCAGTGGCCAAAATTAAACAAGCAACTTGTGCACCTGTCTTGATTCATAACGCTGACGCGGATATGCTAACCTCTAGTTTGCGTAATTTATCAACTTATATGGGGCCTGGAATTACTTGTGAACCAGCTGACCGGACAATTAAGGAAGGGGACATCATCAAATTTGGGACTGAATCGCTGACTGTACTCGAAACGCCCGGGCACACGCCGGGGGGGATTTGTCTCAAAGGCGACGGAGTGGTATTTAGCGGGGATACACTTTTCGCCGAGTCGATTGGCCGTACAGATTTTCCTGGTGGCTCTTACAGCCAGCTGATTCAGCACATTCGTCAAAAACTTTTGATTTTGCCAGATGATTATATCGTCTATCCTGGACATGGTCCCGAAACGACGATTGGCTGGGAACGAAAGATGAATCCGTTTATTCAATAAAAGTAAGTATCGAAAGGAGAGGCTAGAATGCCTCTATCGCGTTCAGGCTGGCTTCGTTTAGCGGCTGTTCTATTGCTGTTTTACATGTTGTGGCAAGCTTCTGCGATATTTTTGCCGCTGCTTTTGGCCACCGTACTTGCGTTTATTCTGCACCCGCTTGTTCGTTTGTTCCGCAAAATTCGGTTATGGCCTAGAACGCGCACGCTTCCGATAGAAGTGGCTATCTTGCTGGCTTTTCTAGTTGCAGGCGTAGTGATATCGATGGTCATCTCCTATATCTTCATGCCTTTTGTCGGCGAATTTAACCAGTTTATTGTCAATCTGCCGAAACTGGTCGATCAAGTCAAGCAACTGACGTTTTCGCTTGGCGCTTCGGCACAGTGGGCAAACTTGCCGGAAAATGTTCGCCTGATGATTGATAACAATCTGTCAAATGCGGCGGCATACTCACTGGATATTGCCCGTCGATTGATTAATTCAATCGTGGGGTTTGCCGGGCAAGTCGTAGAATTGATCGTTGTTCCTGTGTTGGCGTTTTATTTTCTTAAAGATTGGCCGATGATGCGGGATAATTTTGTCAAAGCATTCCCGGCGATTGCACATAAAAAAACCAGAATGATTGTTGATGAAGCAGGGCTTGTAGTTGGTGGCTATATCCACGGTCAATTACTGGTCAGCGTGGCTATGGGAGTGCTTGTGTTCCTCGGCATGCTGACCCTCAACGTCGACTATCCGCTGGTGTTAGGGTTAATCGCTGCGCTAACTGAGGCCATTCCGGTTATCGGACCGATTATCGGTGCTATACCCGCTCTCCTGCTGGCGCTTTTGGACTCACCATCGTTAGCGCTAAAGGTGTTAGCATTTTACCTTGTGATTCATCAACTCGAGAACAATGTTTTGGTTCCCAATATTATGAAGCATACTCTAGAATTGCATCCTGTGACAGTGATCATCAGTTTATTGATTGGTGCACATCTATCTGGTGTTATCGGGATGATCGTGGCCGTACCGGCTGTCGCCATTCTGAAAGTTTTATACAAGCATCTCTGGCATTACCAGGAAAGTTAGGTGATCTCCATGACTGTCAACCTAAAAGATGTTAAGCAAATTTTCCGTGAAAAGCAGTACAAATTAACGACGCAGCGTCAACTGATTTTGCAGACGTTTTTTGACCATCCGGGTCAGCACCTTAGCGCGGAAGACGTGTTTGATATCGTGCGGCGTGATTCAACTGAAATCGGATTGGCTACAGTATATCGGACGCTTGAACTCCTTAGTGAACTGGACTTTTTACAAAAGATTGATTTCGGGGACGGACGTAATCGCTACGAGATCAATACGTCGAACGAGGCTCACCACCACCATCACTTGATCTGTCTGACTTGCGGTAAAGTTAGAGAATGTGATGATGATTTGTTGGAGGCGCTTGAAGGAAGCATCGCTCGCAAGAACAATTTTGAAATTGTTGATCATCATGTGAAGTTCTTTGGCTATTGTCAGGAGTGTCGTGAGAAGCGTGAAGAATAGACGCTATATCTTACGCGGTGCCGGACAAGGCGAAGAACTCGCAGTAACGCAAGTGACAGCATTGTTTGCCATGAGCGCTGTTGCAGTCTGGTCAGATGAAATTAGCCAACTGCCTAATGACACGTTTCTTATCTATCATCATTTCGTTCCCCAAGAGACAGGAACTGCCAGTATCTGTGAGGTCTTCTATCGAACGGAACAGGGGTTGCGCTACGCGGCTAGGCGAGATTATGCAGACGATTGTACTGACCTGCGCCAAAAACGCTGGCTGGTTCGATTGAATCTATATCATTTGTTAATTGATATAACTGGTCAAGCTTCGAATCCGTGGGGGATTCTGTCCGGAGTTCGTCCAGCTAAACTCGTGCATCGGATGCTAGATCATGGAAGCACACCTGCAACTATTTTAAAATCATTAACACAGGAATTTGCGTTACAACCGGAGAAGGCGCAGCTGGTAACAGGGGTAGCCCTGCGGCAGCGGCCTTTTTTGATGAGGCCGGAGGAACTAACGAAGAAGGTTAGCATCTATATTGGCATTCCCTTTTGTCCCACTCGTTGTCTGTATTGCTCTTTTCCAGCCTATGTTTTGCCAGGGGAGGAAGCCACGCAGGCCTTTCTAACAGCACTATTCGCGGATATGGCGGCAGCCAGGGAAGCTTTAACTAGATATGGACTATCGGTTCAAACCGTCTATATTGGCGGCGGGACTCCAACTAGCCTAACACTAACTGATCTGGAAGCCTTGTTGGCGCAAACAGTGACACTCTTTGCCGGCGAGGCCACCGAGTTTACCGTCGAAGCCGGACGACCCGACACTTTAGATGACGCTAAGATCAGGCTGCTGGTTGATTATGGCGTAACTCGAGTTAGTGTGAATCCGCAAACGATGCAGCAAAAAACTTTAAAACTCATTGGACGAATGCATAGTGTACAAGATATAATATGTGTATTCGGAAAAATACGGATGTGTAACATTCCCGTGATAAATATGGACATCATTGCCGGATTGCCGGGAGAAAGCGTAGAAGACATGGCGGACACGCTTAGACAGATTGCTGCGCTAAAGCCGGACAGCCTCACAGTACATACCCTAGCGCTTAAGCGAGGTTCTCGCTTAAGCGAGTCTGTTGAAGCGTATGAAACGCCGGATGCACTAGTGACAGCAGAGATGCTTTCGTTAGCAGACCAAACGGCGAAAAACCTAGGAATGCTACCATATTATCTTTACCGACAAAAAAGAATGGCAGGCAACTTGGAAAATATCGGGTACTCGCTGCCGGGGAAAGAGTGTATATATAACATTCAGGTAATTGAGGAACGTCAGACGATTCTGGGCATTGGTCCAGCTGCTACGACGAAAGTTGTGCAACCATGCGGACTAACGAATTACTATCAACCCAAAGATATTTCAACCTATATCAACACGCTGCCTAACCGACTGCAAAAGCGCAATGCCTTGTTGGCTGCGGCGCTCGCTAAGTAAGGAGGATTCACCTATGCAAGTTACCGGACCCAGGGGGACGAAGGACGCGCTCCCAGATATGACCCCACACTGGTGTCGTGTGGAAGATATCGCTCGATCTATTTGCGATCTCCATGCCTACAGAGAGATTCGCACGCCAATTTTTGAACACACAGAACTTTTCTTGCGCGGCATTGGCGAGACAACTGATGTGGTGCAGAAAGAAATGTATACATTTACAGACAGAGGAGGACGCAGCGTTACACTGCGCCCAGAGAATACGGCGGCGGTCGTTCGCTCCTATCTCGAAAATAAGCTATATTCACTGCCGCAGCCGCTTAAATTGTTCTATATCGGTCCCATGTTCCGTTATGACCGGCCACAGGCTGGGCGTCTTCGTCAGTTCCACCAGTTCGGCATTGAAGCCATTGGTGCGGCGGGACCGGCAATAGATGCGGAAACAATAGTAATGGCTGTACAGTTCTTCCGTCAGCTTGGGTTAAATGAACTCAGGCTATTTGTCAATTCGGTCGGTTGCCCACAGTGCAGACCGACATACCGTGCAACCTTACAGAATTATTTGCGGGAATCATTGCCTCACTTTTGCGAAGACTGTCAATCCCGTTTTGACCGGAATCCTATGCGGATACTTGACTGCAAAGTCGAACAATGCCAAACCCTGTCTCAGGGGGCGCCAGCTGTCAGCGACTGTCTATGTGAGGAGTGTCGGACTCATTTTGAGGGACTGAAGCAGCTCTTGACGGCGGCTGGCATTGATTTTATTCATAACCCACGGCTAGTGCGTGGCCTTGATTATTATACGAAAACCGCGTTTGAGATTCAGTATGCTCCTTTAGGGGCTCAGAGTGCGGTATGTGGTGGCGGTCGCTATGACGGCTTAATCGAGGAGTGTGGTGGTCAGCCAACTCCCGGTATTGGCTTTGCTATTGGCCTTGAGCGAGTTTTGCTCGCTTTGGAAAAACAACAACTGCTGCCAGCCGCTGCAGAGCAAACTGACGTATTTGTCGCTTGCACTGGCGAGTCAACCCGAACGCTTGCTTTTTCTCTGCTTTGCCGGTTACGCGAAGTAGGGATCAAATCAGACATGGATTATCTCGACAGGGGACTCAAGGCTCAATTCAAACAAGCCAATCGCCTCGCGACGCGCTTCACCGTTATGATCGGGGAAGAAGAAGCTGCGCAGGGGCAGGTTATGTTAAAAAATATGCTGACAGGCGAACAGGAATTGATCGCACCAGATAGTATAGAAGCTTTACTGAAAGCCAAACTGCAAGGGGAGTTGAAACGCTAATGGATACAATGATAGGCTTAAAACGCTCGCATTCCTGCGTCGAACTGGATAAGGGATTTCATGAGCAACAGGTTACACTTTGTGGTTGGGTGTCGCGACGTCGTGACCACGGCGGCTTGATTTTCGTCGATTTGCGGGATCGGTCCGGAATTGTGCAAGTGGTGTTTTCGCCTGATGTTGATCAGGATGCCTTTGCCAAAGCTGAATCAGTTCGTACAGAGTTTGTTATCGCTGTGCAAGGGACAGTTATGCTGCGTGATGTTGACACCGTTAATCCTAATATGAGCACAGGTGAAATCGAAGTTCTTGGAAAAGAACTTCGCATCTTAAACCAGGCTAAAACACCACCGTTTTATATTCAGGACAACGTTGATGTTGATGAAATATTGCGGCTGAAGTATCGTTATTTGGATCTACGCCGGCCTGAGATGCAGAAAAACCTTATTCTTAGGCATCGTGTCACCAAAGCGATGCGTGACTTCTTTGACCGTCAAGGGTTCATTGAAATCGAGACCCCGATGTTGACCAAGAGTTCGCCAGAGGGGGCGCGTGATTATCTCGTGCCAAGCCGTGTCAATCCAGGTAAATTCTATGCATTGCCGCAATCTCCTCAGATATTTAAACAAATTTTGATGGTTGCCGGGATGGAGAAGTACTTCCAAATCGTGCGCTGTTTCCGTGATGAGGATTTACGTGCAGATCGGCAACCTGAGTTTACTCAGCTTGATATCGAGATGTCTTTCGTTGAACGGGAAGACATTCTACAGATGATGGAAAACATGGTAGCATACCTGTTCAAGGAAGCGGCAGGAGTTGAAATTACTTCTCCTATGCTCCGGTTAACCTATGATCAGGCAATGGATCGCTATGGCTCGGACAAACCTGATCTGCGCTTCGGTATGGAGTTTGTTGATCTGACAGACACTTTGCGCGGTTGTGGTTTCAAAGTGTTTGACTCTGTGCTGGATGCGGGTGGCAAGATCAAGGCAATAAACGTCAAGGGATATGCGAGTATTCCACGCCGTGAACTCGATGGCTTGGTTAACTATGTATCCACGTATGGGGCTAAAGGTTTGGCGTGGATCTGCTATACTCCGGAAGGCATTAAATCACCGATTACGAAATTCTTCTCCGAAGATGTTATTGCCCGCGTAACTGCGACTGCTGGAGCGGTGGAGGGCGACTTACTGCTGATTATCGCTGATCAGAGTGCAGTGGTTGCCAACGCACTTGGTCAACTGCGGTTGGAAATGGGACGTCGGCTTAATTTAATTGATCCGGACAAGCTGTCTTTCCTCTGGGTGGTTGATTTCCCAATGTTCGAATATGATCCGGAGGACAAACGCTGGGTTGCTATGCACCATCCGTTCACATCGCCGCGCGATGAAGATATCCAATACTTAGGTTCAGAACCCGGCCGGATTAAAGCAAAAGCCTATGACATGATCCTTAACGGTACAGAAATTGGCGGCGGCAGTATCCGGATTTATCAGCGAGAATTGCAGGAAAAAGTATTTACCGCGATCGGTCTGACGCCAGAGGAGGCCTACGATAAGTTTGGCTACCTGTTGGACGCCTTCGAATATGGTACTCCTCCCCATGGCGGTATTGCCTTTGGCCTTGATCGCTTGGTCATGTTAATGGCTAAACGCGCTTCTATCCGTGATGTTATCGCCTTCCCGAAAACTCAGAGTGCAGCCGATGTAATGAGTCAAGCTCCGTCTGAGGTTACGCCTAAACAGCTAAGAGAACTATCGATTCGTTCTGAGGTTATTGTCAAGAAGACAGAGGTATAAGCGCGCTTTTGTGACGCTTTTCTTGCCCAGAAAATCCCATTCGGCAGTGCTTGCAATTACCGCCTTTCTTTGTTAAGATTAGATCGAAGCGAATCCTTAAGCCCTACTGTGTGCGCAACGACCCATGTTTTGAGCCAACACATTGAGTATGGGAGCTTAACTCTGATTGCGGCATGCATGCCTCCTAGTCGAGGAGCGTAAAAGCAGTTAGGCGGCACCCACCTGCCAGGGGCAGGTTCAAAACAAGGGTGATAAACGGCATAGTGGGGAACAAATGACAAACCGCAAGCACGGCTAAATCCGACGCTTGCGGTTTTATGTTTTATTACATAGGATATTTTTTGCTAAGAGCGAATGTAATACTATATCTTATCCGCAGTCTCTGCGCTGCAATATAGACAGGAGTTGAGTCCTCATGAGAACAGTGGATTTCCGCAGCGATACCGTTACTTTACCGACGCCAGCCATGCGTGAAGCTATGTATAAAGCTGAAGTCGGCGATGATGTCTATCGCGAAGATCCCAGTATTCGCGCCTTGGAAGAACTGGCAGCCGATATAACTGGCAAGGAAGCAGGGCTCTTCATGCCCAGCGGTACCATGGGCAACCAAGTTGCAATACTTACTCACACCAAGAAAGGTGATGAGGTGATCTGCGAGGCTGAGGCGCATGTATATTATTATGAAGTTGGCGGTTTGGTGACTCTGGCTGGCGTGCAACCACGGACAATCGCTGCTCCGCGCGGTATTTTGACAGCTGCCGCTATTGCGCCCGCCATTCGCGCCGATGATATCCATCAACCACCGACCACGTTGATTTGTCTGGAAAACACCCATAATCGCGCTGGTGGTACCTGTTATTCTTTGCCTATCTTGCAGGATATCCATGAATTGGCTAAACAGAGAAAAATAGCGATTCACATGGATGGAGCGCGCCTTTTTAATGCCGCAACAGCCCAGAAGACAACGGCTCGCGACATTGCCCAATACGCAGATTCGATCCAGTTTTGTGTCTCAAAGGGGCTCTGCGCGCCAGTAGGCTCCCTGCTAGTCGGCAGGCGCGATTTTATTGATCGGGCCAGACGCTATCGCAAAATGCTCGGTGGCGGCATGCGCCAAGCTGGCGTGCTAGCTGCTGCTGGTATAGTGGCGCTGACTCAGATGATTGACAGGCTTGCTGAAGATCATGGCAATGCAGCCTATCTGGCTGAAGCCATTGCCAATTGCGGCTTTGGCATCGATTTGACGACAGTAGAGACCAATATCGTAATATTTGACGTTTCACCTCTGACTCTACACATAGAACAATTTGTCCGAGACCTAAACGCGCGAGGTGTCAAGGCCAATCAATTCGGCGCTGCGAAAGTCCGGATGGTGACACATCAGGGGATATCGCGTGATGATGTGGACTATGCCATCTCGGTTCTGGCCGAGCTTGCTAAATAGCCATGGACTTATTTAGTCACGCAGCTACTGCGGAAGCAAGCCGGAACGCACCCTTGGCCGACCGAATGCGTCCTCGCGATTTTCATGAGTTTTTGGGCCAGAACGCCGTCATTGCGTCAGGTAAGTTTCTTCGCCGCATGATTGAGGCCGATACTGTGCCTTCGGTCATTTTATTTGGCCCGCCAGGAACCGGCAAAACAACTCTGGCACTGCTGATCGCCGGCAAAACAGGCGCTCACTTTGAAAAGTTGAATGCAGTAACTGCCGGTATTGCTGACATCCGCAAGGTGGTCGAGGCTTCACGGGAACGCTTGACCCTCTACCGCAAAGCAACGATTCTCTTTATTGATGAAATCCACCGTTTTAATAAAACGCAGCAAGACGCACTGCTGCCACACGTTGAAAACGGGACAGTGACCCTGATCGGAGCGACGACAGAAAATCCGTATTTCGAGGTCAATGCACCGCTTTTGTCGCGTGCGAGAATAATCCGCCTGGAACTGTTGTCAGCCGAAGATGTGACTGCGGTTCTCCGTCAAGCGCTAACTGACCGGGAGAGGGGACTCGGCGCGATGGAACTGACTTGGCAAGATGATGCTCTAAGCCTCATTGCGTCAGTTGCAGGCGGCGATGCACGGGTAGCCTTGAATCTACTGGAGCAGACGGCTATGTCGCTCGGTCAGTCACAGAATCTGACAGCAGATGCCGTCGAGTTGGTTGCTGGCGATGTGATCCAACGTTATGACAAGCAGGGAGATAATCATTATGATGTTGCCTCTGCTTTAATCAAGAGCATGCGCGGGTCTGACCCGGACGCGGCTTTGCACTATTTGGCCCGTATGTTAGCAGCTGGTGAAGACGTGAAGTTCATTGCCAGACGCATAGTCATTTGCTCAGCCGAGGATATAGGCAACGCCGACCCGCAGGCGCTGGTTGTCGCAAGTGCTGCGGCTCAGGCTGTGCAATTTGTCGGCATGCCGGAAGCCTCTTTGATTTTGGCTCAGGCTGTGACCTATCTTGCTACTGCGCCCAAGAGCAATGCGTCTACGTTGGCTATTGGCCAGGCGCTTGCCGATGTCAGGAGCAAGGATTGCGGACCACCGCCTGCACATCTGCGCGATGCTCATTATAAAGGAGCTTCAGCGCTCGGACATGGAAAGGGCTATTTGTATCCACACGACTTTCCTGGAGCGTGGGTTAAACAGCAGTATCTGCCGGACAAGCTGCTTGAAGTGGAATACTATCACCCAACTGACCAGGGATATGAGGCGACAATTAAGAAGCGTATGGAACATAAATGAGGATAGCTCTTGTTGTCTATTAAAAACGAACGTGTGTCTTTTGTAGATGAACATATAAAGTTATTGTAATCAAATAATAGGCATAGAGCGGTAGGGAAAAGTTAATTTTAGTCGATTGACACATTCTCTATGGGCAGATATAATAGATTGTATACAAAATGCTGAGTGTGTGTTTTCGTGCAATGGATGTGTGTGCTTTACAGGTGATCATAAATGATCAAAAAGTCTTAGGCGGAACGCATTCTGGAAGCGAGGAATTTCAACAGCATCGGACTACTAAATGAACTAGAGGTAGGGGGATTAGTCATGCGAAATTGGAAAGTGGCAGCAGTCGCAGCGACGGTTTTGGCCATGGTCTTTGCGGCCGGTTGCGGCGGGAAAACAGAAACTAAAACTGAATCCAAAGACATCAAAATTGGCGGTAACTTTGAAATGACTGGCGGGGTTGCGCAATATGGCCAATCCGCAGCCAACGGTGTAAAACTTGCTTTCAAGGAAGTAAATGCTGCCGGCGGTGTTCTGGGCAAACAGATCAACTTCGTGATCGCAGACAATAAATCCGAACCGGCTGAAGCCGCTAATGCAACAACCAAACTCATCTCTCAAGATAAGGTAGTCGCTATTGTCGGTCCAGCTGCTAGCGGCAACGTGCTCGCCTCGATACCGGTGGCTTCTGAGCATAAGATTCCTCTTTTGACTCCAACCGGTACCAATCCTAAAGTTACAGTGGAAAATGGCAAGGTAAAAGACTATGCCTTCCGCGTTTGCTTCATTGATCCCTTCCAAGGGACCATCATGGCAAACTTTGCTAGCAATGACCTAAAAGCGAAAACTGCCGCGATCTACGTAGATAGCTCTTCTGACTATTCGAAAGCGCTGGCGCAGGTATTTGAACAGTATTTTACTAAAAATGGCGGCAAAATTGTAGCCAAAGAAGCCTTCCTGCAAAAAGACCAAGACTTTAAATCTGCTCTTACTAAAATCAAAGCCACTAATCCTGAAGTTGTCTACATTCCAGCCTATTATGAAGAAGTTAGCAAAATTATTAAGCAGGCTCGTGAGCTTGGCCTAAGCGTTCCTATGCTTGGAAGCGATGGCTGGGATTCGCCGAAGCTGGTTGAAATAGCCGGGGCTGCGGCTCTCACTAATACGTTCTTCACTAATCACTATTCGTCACAGGATAAAGACCCGCGCGTTGCGAAGTTTGTCGAGTCGTATAAAAAAGAGTATGGCCAAGAGCCGGACGCATTTGCTGTGCTTGGTTATGATGGCGGTTTAATGATGATTGACGCGATCAAACGCGCCAATAGCACAGAACCTGTTAAGATTAAAGAGGCTCTGGCGCAAATCAAGAATCTGCAGGTTGTTACCGGCATACTTTCAATGGACGCCAATCATGATCCGATCAAGAGTGCTGTTATCATTGAAATGAAAGAAGGCAAACAAACTTTCCGGACAAAAGTTAATCCGTAATCCGTAATTAGTAAATAAGCCCGCCGTACTCGGCGGGCTTATTTTTTGTGCAAAAGCAGTGTGTTACTGTAGTAAGATAAATATACGATTGACACATTATCAATAGGCATATATAATGTACATTATACAAAATATTAACAATATATACGTACTGAAGAGACTAATGTGCTAATGGGAAATACGATTAAAGAAAGAGTAGTAAGTGCTAGGTTGTTCAGGTGTGCGAATGGAAAATTAAATACACAGAACAAATCAAGAGGCAGGGGGAGTAAACATGGGTAATTGGAAAGTGGCAACAGTTGCGGCTACGGTTTTGACGATGGTCTTCGCGGCTGGTTGCGGTGGAAAAGCAGAGACCAAAACGGAGTCGAAAGAGATTAAAATTGGTGGCAACTTTGAAATGACTGGCGGTGTCGCGCAATATGGCCAATCTGCTGCCAATGGCATAAAACTCGCTTTTAAAGAAGCGAACGCGGCCGGTGGTGTATTAGGTAAACAACTTACATTAATTATCGCCGACAATAAATCTGAGCCGGCTGAATCCGCGAATGCGGCGACGAAACTGATTTCCCAAGACAAAGTGGTTGCTCTTATCGGACCGGCGGCCAGCGCGAACGTTTTGGCCTCAGTGCCTGTTGCGACCGACAGCAAGATTCCTTTATTAACTCCAACTGGTACCAACACAAAGATTACAGTTGAAAACGGTAAAGTCAAAGACTATATCTTCCGTTCGTGCTTTATTGACCCATTCCAAGGTGCAATTATGGCTAACTTTGCCAGTAAGGACCTTAAAGCCAAAACAGCCGTTCTCTATGTTGATAGCTCATCCGACTATTCTAAAGGGTTAGCCCAAGTATTTGGAGATAACTTTACGAAAAACGGCGGCAAAGTTCTAGCTACAGAAGCTTTCCTGCAAAAAGACCAAGACTTCAAATCTGCTTTGACCAAGATTAAAGCAACGAATCCAGACGTCATCTACATTCCGGCTTACTATGAAGAAGCAAGCAAAATTATCAAACAAGCGCGCGAGCTTGGCATAATGATTCCAATGCTGGGAACTGACGGCTGGGATTCACCCAAATTGCCTGAGATTGCTGGCGCTGCTGCGTTAGCCAATACGTTCTTCAGCAACCATTATTCTGCCCAAGACAAAGATCCTCGGGTTGTTAAGTTCGTTGAAGCCTATAAAAAAGAATATAACCAAGATCCAGATGCTCTCGCTGTTCTCGGTTATGACGGTGCTTTGATGATGATTGACGCGATCAAACGCGCCAACAGCACTGAGCCGGCAAAGATCAAAGAAGCATTGGCCCAGACCAAAAACCTGCAAGTTGTGACCGGTATGCTTTCTATGGACGCCAATCATGACCCGATCAAGAGTGCTGTCATCATTGAAATGAAAGACGGCAAACAAACCTTCCGGACAAAAGTTAATCCATAATTATTAATGACTCTGGGTCCGCCAACAACTGGCGGGCTCAGTTTTTTTGCGCATAACTCTCTAACAAATTCACACAATAATAATGTCATATATTTTGCTGGGAATTACTTTACAGGCGTTAATTTTTTTGCTATATTTTATATATAATAAATCCTATCGTTATAGTCGGAAAAGGCGGGAAGACTATGAAACTTTCAACAAAGGGTCGTTATGGGGTAGCGGCTATGTATGACTTAGCCCTGCATCACGGCCAAGGGCCTATCTCGCTAAAAAGCGTGGCGCAACGGCAGGGAATATCTGAACACTACCTAGAACAGCTTATGGGTACACTACGAAAAGCTGGATTTGTCAAAAGTGTCCGTGGTGCTCAGGGAGGCTATACGTTAACCAAAGAGCCCACCGCCATTTCTGTTGGCGACATTATCCGCATCATGGAAGGCCCTATCGCTCCTGTAGATTGTTTACTGTCTGACGCAGTTGACAATGAGTATTGTGAACGCGCTTGCGCCTGTGTTACCAGAAATGTCTGGGCGAAAGTACGTGATAGCATCAGCTCGGTTCTTGATTCCATTACCCTCGCGGACTTGTGCCAAGGGGAAGACCCAATTAAAGAATAGGGGATGAAGGTATGAAAAGAATTTATTTTGACCATTCTGCTACAACACCAGTACACCCTGAAGTCGTCGCTACGATGATGGAATACCTGACCGATAAGTTCGGCAATCCTTCAAGCGTCCACTCCTTCGGTCGCGAAACGCGCAAGGCTGTCGATGAGGCGCGCGCAAAAGTGGCTGACTTGATTGGTGCCGAGCCGAACGAAATTTTCTTTACCAGTGGCGGCACTGAATCAGACAACTTAGCTCTTAAAGGTATTGCTTACGCTAATCGCAAGAAAGGCAATCATATCATTACTAGCGCAATCGAGCATCACGCGATTTTACACACTTGTGAATACTTAGCCAACCAAGGTTTCCAAATTACTTATCTTCCGGTCGACCAATATGGTATGGTATCTGTCGACGATGTGAGGAACGCAATAACAGACCAGACAATTCTTATCAGCATCATGTTTGCGAATAACGAAGTGGGAACAATTCAACCTATCCGTGAAATTGGCAAACTGGCGCGAGAGAAAAAGATATTCTTTCACACAGACGCGACGCAAGCGGTCGGTCATTACCCGATTAATGTAAAAGAGGACAACATCGATCTGTTGACTATGGCTGGTCATAAGTTTAACGCTCCTAAGGGAGTTGGCGCTTTGTATGCTCGGCGCGGTGTACGCCTTGAATCTTTGCAGCAAGGCGGCGCTCACGAACGGAATATGCGGGCAGGCACGGAAAATGTGCCAGGCATAGTGGCAATTGGCAAGGCAGCGGAAATTGCTAAGCGAGATATGAATGAGCAAATCGCTCACTTGCAGGGATTGCGCGATAAGCTAATTAGTCAGGTGCTCGCGACCATTCCCCATACGCAGTTGAATGGTCATCCCACTCAGCGTATGCCAGGCAGCGTTAATTTTAGTTTTCATTTCATCGAAGGTGAATCACTGTTGCTGAACCTTGACCTGAAGGGGATTGCTGCTTCGAGCGGTTCAGCCTGCACTTCGGGGTCGCTTGACCCCTCGCATGTGCTTTTGGCGATGGGGCTGACACATGAAGTGGCTCACGGATCATTACGTATTACCATGGGACTGGGCAATACGGAAGAGGAGGTCGACTATCTTCTCGAAGTTCTGCCTGAGATTGTTGCGCGTCTGCGCAGCATGTCACCGCTTTATGGAGCAGCGGCGTCAGAACAAGTTTCTAATCCTTGCAGTACTTGTCATCGGCATGAATAACTGAAAATTATTAAATGGGAGAGAAAAACTATGTATACCGATAAAGTAATGGATCATTTCACCAACCCCCGCAATGTGGGCGAGATCAAACAAGCAGACGGCGTTGGCGAGGTTGGAAATGCTAAATGCGGCGATATCATGAGAATCTATCTGCAGGTTGAAAACAACATCATAACCGACGTGAAGTTCAAGACTTTTGGCTGCGGAGCAGCGATTGCAACGAGTAGTATGGTGACTGAAATGGTCAAAGGCAAAACGATTGAAGAAGCACTGGAAATTTCCAATCAAGCAGTCGCTGAGGCACTTGATGGGCTACCGCCAGCGAAGATGCATTGTTCCAACCTTGCAGCTGATGCGTTGCATGAGGCAATTCGCGACTATCACGAAAAACACAAGTAAGACGTAAGATAAGGGATTGAAATATATGGCTGACAAACAAAGAGTAGTAGTAGCCATGAGCGGCGGGGTGGACAGTTCTCTAACTGCCGCCCTTCTCGTTCATCAGGGCTATGATTGCATTGGCGCGACTATGCGGCTTTGGGACGACGATTTAACCGAGATCGACCCTGATAGCCGCGGTTGCTGTTCGCTTTCCGCAGTAGAGGATGCGCGGCGAGTGGCGGACAAACTAGGCATACCATACTATGTCCTGAACTTCAGGCAGATGTTCCAGGAAACGGTTATTGACTATTTCGTCAAGGAATATGCTGGTGGCAGGACGCCGAACCCTTGTATCGCTTGTAACCGCTATGTCAAGTTTGCTGGACTGCTGGAAAAAGCCAAGCAGCTAGGGGCTCAGTATGTAGCGACTGGGCATTATGCACGTATCGTCTATGACGAAGTACTCGGCCGGCATCTGCTAAAAAAGGGTGTCGATACAAGCAAAGACCAATCATATGCGCTATACCATCTTAATCAGAAGACGCTTCAGCATTTTCTCATGCCGTTAGGAGATTATGCGAAAACTGAAACACGACAGTTGGCCCGGGAATTCGATCTCGCTGTGGCGGACAAGCCTGACAGTCAGGAGATCTGTTTTATTCCTGATAATGATTATAAGCGTTATCTCGGTGATCACGCGCCGGAAAGCTTAAAACCAGGCGACATTATTGATACAACTGGAAAGATTATCGGACGTCACGCTGGTTTGCCGCTATATACGGTGGGACAGCGTAAAGGTCTAGGGCTAGCTGCCGGACACCCGCTGTACGTTGTTGCACTTGATTATGCCAAAAACGAACTCTTGGTCGGCGATGATCGTGATGTTTTTGCACGAGAATTGATTGCCGATGATCTGAACTGGATTATGATTGATGAACTTACAGAAAGCATAACCGTCAAGGCGAAAATTCGCTACAGCGCTCGTGAGGCAGAGGCGACGCTTTTGCCGCTTTCTGACGGCAAGGTGCACGTTGTCTTCGATTCGCCGCAACGAGCGATCACTCCCGGCCAATCAGTTGTATTCTACGACGGTGACACGGTGATTGGCGGTGGCATTATTCAGACTGCGATTCGCTGATCGGGAAACGCTGAGAATTACGCGCAGCATAGATTGGCGATTTTAAGCAAAAAGAAAACGAATAGGAAATAACACCGCGCAAAGTTGGTTATACTAACAGTAAATCTGAACGGAGGCCAATATGTACAGGATCACGGAATTGATCGGTCTGCCGGTATTATCGTTAGATGATGGCAAACAAATTGGCGAAGTTCAAGATTTGGTAGTTGATATTAGCAAAGCAACGATTTGCGGCTTACTAGTCAGTGCGGAAGCCTGGTTTTCTGAGTGTCGTAGCATTATATTTGGCGATATCTTCCGAACGGGAACTGACGCCATCATGCTAAGAGATGCAAGTTGCCTGCAACCGATTGCACTGCTTGATCTGGAAGGTTGCTTCCGGGTTCAGGAATTGGCCGGTAAAACCATCTATACGGAAACCGGTCTATATCTAGGCATGTTGGCCGACATTTTCTTTCAGCCGCAAACAGGGGAACTAACAGGGTATGAGCTTTCTGACGGAATAGTTTCTGATTTTCTGTTTGGCCGTAAGGCCATGCCGCTACCACAGGCACAGATAGTTCACTCAAATCGGCTGTTAGTGCCGGAAGCTATGTCTCAACTACTGCACAGCGAGTGAGAATTCGGTTTCGCGAGGTGTAATGCATGTTCGTTTGTCCTGTTTGCGGACGCAAAGCGGTTGGCAAGGTTGCCTCCGGTCAATTCTATTGTTGGGATTGTTGCGTAGAATTTAGCGTCAGCGACAAAGGAGACGTCGAAATTTTTGACGTCGAAGTGGACGGTTCTCTAACCGCCCATGAGGCTCCGTTGCAAGAAGTCGTTCAATAAACAGCCGTGCAAAGGAGTGTTGCAGTATGAATTTTTGGCGAGGATTAGTCTGGGGAGGCGTCGTAGGCAGTATGATTGGCGCTGTCATGGTTCCAATGATGCGGCGACATCGGAAACCACTTATTGAGCGTGGAGTTGATGCTGTCCGTGAATCTTTTATGGGTTCAACGCAAGATTTGATGAAAGAAGCACGCCGGACCCGAAAACGTTTGATGAAGAATTTCCGCTAAATACCGGTAAAAACCGGGGGCCGTTGGCCTCCGGTTTTTCCACTCTGAGGTGTACATATTGTGATGGTTCAGCGTGCAGTTCGCATCGCAGTACTTATAATAGCAGCTCTAGCAACGGCGTATTTCCTCTGGTGGGTAAGAGCAAGTTTATATCCTTTTGTCATTGCTTTTCTTATGGCTTTTCTGTTGAATCCAGCGGTATGCTACCTAGAACGCAGAAAGATGCCCCGCCTTTGGGCAATCATCGTTATTTATATTTGTCTTCTCAGCACCCTGATCATTAGCACTAGCTATTTAGTGCCTGTCTTGATCCGGGAATTAGAAGTATTCGCTCGCGAATTGCCGACGCTAATCACTCATGGCGACAGTTTAATTCAATCGGCGCAGTCTCAATATCAAAATACGACTATGCCATATTCATTGCGGTTGGCTTTTGATAACGGATTAGCACAAGTGGAGATGATGTTGCAAAATACAGTCTCAGGTATTGTTGATACACTGCTAAACTTAGTTAGTCATGGTGTTGGCATCGTTACTAGTCCGATATTAGCCTTCTATTTTCTATATGACAGCCATGAAATGAAACGGAAGTTTTACTTGAGTGTTCCAGGCAGTTGGCGGCCGGGGGTGCGATTGTTTCTTAAAGATATCAACAAGGTTTTGAACGGAGTTATTCGTGGCCAAGTTACGATTGCCGTGATTGTTGGTTTCTTGGTCAGCGTGGGCTTAACGATACTTGATGTCCGCTTCGCGTTGCTGATTGGCCTACTAGCTGGTGCGCTTGACGTCATACCGTATTTTGGCGCGTTTATTGGCGCTACGCCAGCGATTGTTATTGCTTTGTTAGATTCTCCATTGCTAGCAGGAAAAGTGGCATTGCTATTTTTCGCGATCCATCAACTGGAAGGTACCGTGATCGGACCGCGTATCTTGGGTGAGCAGGTAGGGCTCCATCCGATAACCGTTATTTTTTATTTGTTGGTCGGCGGCGAGGTCGGCGGCTTAGCGGGCTTGCTGCTTGGCGTGCCTCTGGCGGCGTTGGGAAAAGTGGTGCTCCGTCATGCACTGCGTCTATGCATTCATCGACCGGCTAGCTTGTCCAATGATTGACAGAACCCATAAAAATTATGTATAATTCCAGAAGAATGTGCCAATGTATTGTGGAGGTTGATGATTTTGACAGGAAGTGAACTGCGTAAAAAGTTCTTGCAGTTTTTTGCCAGTAAAGAACATCTGGTGTTGCCGAGCGCCTCGTTGATTCCGCAGGATGACCCGAGTCTGCTCTTGATTGGCGCAGGTATGGCGCCGTTTAAACCGTTTTTCACCGGCAAGATGAAACCGCCGAGTGAACGAATTTCCACTTGTCAAAAATGTATTCGCACCGGCGATATTGAGAATGTGGGCCGAACAGCTCGCCATCATACTTTTTTTGAAATGCTGGGTAATTTCTCCTTTGGCAATTATTTTAAAAAAGAAGCGATTGCTTGGGCCTGGGAATTCCTTACTGAAGAAATTAAATTGCCGAAAGATAAGCTATGGATTACAATCCATACCTCTGATGATGAAGCGTTTGACATTTGGCGTAATGAAATTGGCATCTATGCTGAGAAAATCATTCGCCTTGAGGATAATTTCTGGGAAATCGGGCCAGGACCTTGCGGTCCCTGCTCTGAGATACATTTTGACCTGGGAGAAGCGCGCGGTTGCGGTAAACCGGATTGCCAAGTCGGCTGCAGTTGTGATCGCTATTTAGAGATATGGAATTTAGTCTTTACCCAGTTTGATCGCGATGAAGCTGGCAACTATACGCCGCTGGCTAAGAAAAACATTGATACAGGTGCGGGACTTGAACGCATCGCATCAGTGCTACAGGGCAAGCCGTCAAACTTTGAAACTGATTTGCTGTTCCCGATTATCGAACATACGATGAAGGTAGCCGGAGTTAGCTATGGAACCTCAGCAAAAACGGATGTTTCGCTTAAAGTGATTGCCGACCATGCCCGTAGCGTAACGGTGATGATTGCTGACGGCGTTTTGCCTTCAAATGAAGGACGAGGTTATGTGCTGCGCCGGGTGTTGCGTCGGGCTGTCCGTCATGGACGGTTGATGGGTATTGAACGGCCATTCTTAGCAGACATTGTTGATGTCGTCGCTGATATATTTGCTGATGTTTATTCCGATCTTAATGAAAAGAAGGCTTTTATCAAGAAAGTCATCCAACAAGAAGAAGAACGATTTCATACGACATTGGCCCAAGGGATTGAACTGCTAAACGCGCACGTTAATGACATGAAGCAACGCAATGATATCTTACTTGATGGCGCTACCGCGTTTAAATTGTATGATACCTTTGGTTTCCCTTGGGAACTGACCTTTGAAATATTGGAAGAAAACGGTATGCAACTTGATAAAGCTGCATTTGACGAAGCAATGAAAGAACAGCGTGAACGAGCTCGTTCCGCACGCCAAGAGCGCGATGATAAAATCATTATTCCCGACTTATCCGCACTGGTCACCCAGCGCGTGACCTATAATCCTGCCGCCGAGACAGCAAAGATTCTTGTGCTTTTGCAGGACGGCAAGGTAGTTGAGACTGCCCATGCAGGCGAAGATGTGACAGTAATCCTAGATAGTACACCCTTCTATGCAGAAGGCGGCGGTCAGGTGGGAGACACAGGTGAGATTGTTTCTCCGACCGGCAGGATGCAAGTCGCGAATGCAAAGAAACTGCCTGATGGAACGACCTATCACATCGGCGAAGTGATAGAAGGTGCTCTAACTCTTGGCGAAGTAGTAGGAGTACGACCTGATTCGTGCAGAAAGCGCTCAACGGCTCGCAATCACACGGCAACTCACTTATTGCAAGCTGCACTGCGCCATGTTCTCGGCACGCATGTGAATCAAGCCGGCTCATTAGTAACCCCTGAGCGTCTGCGGTTTGACTTTTCGCATTTCGCTTCAATTACTCAGGAAGAATTGAGCCGGATTGAGGATTTTGTCAACTCAGCAATCCTCACTAATACCCCAGTCGGCATCATTGAAACTTCACAAGAAACAGCCAAAGAAATGGGCGCGATGGCTCTATTTGGTGAGAAATATGGTGAAACAGTTCGCGTTATCGTTGTCGGTAATGTCAGTCGCGAGCTCTGCGGCGGAACGCATGTTGAGGGAACTGGTGAAATCGGATTATTCCGGATCATTTCGGAAAGCAGCGTCGGCGCGGGCATGCGTCGGATTGAAGCTGTCACCGGTTATGGCGCGCTGGAATATGTCAAGTCACGTGAGGCACTGTTACAGGAAGCTGCTGCACTGTTAAAATCTCGGCCTGAAGAAATTAGCGCCAAGATTCAGGGGCTGTTTGTCAAAGCAAAAGAGCTTGAGCATGAACTTGCTGCTGTTCAGGGCGGCATGGCGAAAGCGACTGTAGAAAAGCTACTGGCAGAAATTGTTGATGTTAACGGTATTGAATTCGCTGTCGGTCAAGTGAAAGCCGGTGACATGGACGAACTTCGTTCGCTAGCAGACATGGTCCGTGATCGCATGACAACAGGAGTTGTGGTGCTTGGCGCTGTGCAGGAGGGCAAAGTCAGCTTTGTCGCCATGGCGACCCAAGCGGCGCAAGCAAAAGGTGTTCATGCAGGCAACATTATTAAAGAAGTTGCCAAAGCCGCTGGCGGCGGCGGTGGCGGACGCGCCGATATGGCCCAAGCAGGTGGTAAAAATCCTGAAAAACTGATCGAAGCGCTTGCTGTGGCGAGAACAGTGGTTGATAGCCAAATTAAGAAATGATAAAAAGCGCGGTGGTTTCACCGCGCTTTTAATTCAATTGACTTACTGCCAGACAGGAAATACATAGCAAGAGTCGAATATAGAAATAATAGACATTGTCTATTAACAGCCCAAGGTAATATCCTTAAAGGAGATGATGTGGTATGAAGCCTGTTTCCGATCAAACCATGATGTATAAGGTTGACGATGTAGAGCCGAAAGACGTTGGCGAAACAATCGTGACTGTGTACCGGGCGCTGAAAGAGAAAGGCTATAATCCCATTAACCAGATCGTTGGCTACCTTTTGTCCGGCGATCCCACCTATATCACCAGCTACCGCAATGCGCGGATGCTGATTCGAAAGTTTGAAAGGGACGAGATTCTGGAGGAATTGGTCGGAGCGTATGTGAAGGAAAAGTAACATGGAACTGCGTTCATTAGGTAAGACAGGTATTCAGGTTTCCCGTCTAGGGTTTGGCGCATTGACAATTGGTCCGCTGCAAGCAGGGCTATCATCAGAGGATGGTGGCAGGGTAATCCGCGTTGCGCTTGACGCTGGGGTTAACTTTATCGATACGGCAGAATTATATGGCACATACTCTCACATTCGGGCAGGCCTAAACGGCTTTGATGGTGATGTTATCATTGCTTCCAAGTCCTATGCGTATGAATACCAGGCAATGGAACAGAGTGTTCATACTGCCTGCAGTGAAATTGGCAGAGATTATATAGACATTTTCAGTCTGCATGAACAGACATCCCGACTCACGCTTAAAGGTCATCGCCCGGCGCTTGATTTTCTCGTCAAAGCGAAGGAACGTGGCCTAGTGCGCGCCATTGGTGTGTCGACCCACACGGTTGAAGTTGTACGCGCCGCCGCATTAATCGAAGAAATTGATGTTATCCATCCAATCATTAATAAAGCTGGACTTGGCATTCTTGACGGGACGGTCGACGACATGCTTGCGGCTATTGATGATGCTGCCAGTGCCGGTAAAGGCATATATGGTATGAAGGCGTTAGGCGGCGGGCATTTAGGGCAAAATGCCCAACAGGCATTTTCCTGGATTCTGAACAAAGCTAACCTCGCCTCAGTTGTCGTTGGGATGCAGACGCCTGATGAGGTTGCATTCAATTGCGCTATCTTTGAGGGACGTAAACCGCTGCCCGAGCAGGTGTCAGCAGTGGCTGGCAAGAAACGGCGGCTTTTAATTGAAGACTGGTGCGCTGGCTGCGGTCAATGTGTGGCCCGTTGCCCGATGAGCGCATTGACTCTAGAGCAAGGCAAAGCTGTGGTTGACCAGAAACGATGCGTGCTTTGCGGTTATTGCGCTTCGGTTTGTTCGGAATTTTGTCTTAAAGTGATATAAGTTTGCTTGTTTGGTATAAATTGGAGGATGTATGCGCATACTGGCATTAGATGTTGGCGATAAAACGATTGGGGTGGCTGTCAGTGACTTGCTCATGATTACAGCCCAGGGTGTGGAAGTTATCCGACGCTCCGCATGGGCAAAAGATATCACTCGCCTGAAGCAGCTTATTGATGAATACGAAGCTGACACCCTGCTCATCGGCTTTCCTAAGAATATGAATGGCACAATCGGTCCGCGTGGTGAGGAAACCAAACAGTTCGCTGACAAACTCAAAGAACAGTTTCCGGGGATCACTATTCGTCTGTGGGATGAACGCTTGTCGACAGTCGCAGCTCAGCGGTCTTTAATTGAAGCCGATGTCAGCCGAGCCAAACGGCGGCAGGTAATTGATAAAATGGCGGCAGTATTTATTTTGCAAGGATATCTCGATAGTTTAACAACGAGCTTTCGTCCATCTTAGTAGAATGTTCCTTGACATGGCCGATTATCTACTATAAAATGACTACATTACCTAGTAGATTACCCAATGTTTCCAAATAGCGAAATGAGGTGTGAATATGGCTGATTTTGAAAAAGATGATCTCGACGGTATGGAAGAAGATGCCATTGTCGTTATTACTGACGAAGAAGGCAATGAATTCTATTATCGGGAAGAAATGGTAATTCCTGTTGGCGATAAGAACTTTGCCATTTTAGTACCGCTTGAAATGGATGAAGAAGAAGGCTGCGAGTGTTCCGAAGAAGAGTCCGATTGCGATTGCTGCGGCGGCGAACAAGATGCTATCATCGCTCGGATTGACGAGGATGAAAAAGGCGAACAAGTCTATGTAGACCCGACAGACGAAGAGTACGAAGCTGTGATCAAAGCATACGATGAAATCATGGCTGAAGAAGAAGCAGAGGACTAAAAAATAGCTAACCGGGGCATCTCGCCCCGGTTTTTTTATAACTAGGCCTTACAATTGCTGCTAGTTTCATATGTAACGGCGGTTTTTTCTTGATTAGTCCTACAACTGCTGCTAGTCTCGTAGGTAACGGCGGTTTTTATAACTAGGCCCTACAATTGCCGCTAGTCTCATATGCGACGGTGGTTTTATTTCTGACTAGCCTTAATAGTATTGCTGTTAGTTTCATAGTAACGGCGTTTTTTTTGCTCTAGCTGCACAATTACTGCTAGTCTCATATGTAACGACGGTTTTTTCTTGTAAAAATGTGCATCATAATACGTGCAGCATTTTGTCGCATATTGACATCTGTTCAGGCAGTACTGTATGCTTTATAAAGGGATTTATCGATGACTAACCCGATTTAAGACTCCCGCTTCGAAAGCGGGAGAAAGAACGACTAAGTCCTGGATAAGTGGACTAGGATTCAAATGGAGTAAAAACTCCAACTACATCAAGTCTTCTTTATCCCGTATTGAACAAGCCACAAAAAAGAGGTGGTATAATGCTGCAAACTAAACCACAGATTCGCCGGTGGCTTCTCCCGGCTGTATTGGCACTCTTGATGCTTACTGGTCTGCTTGGCGGGCGAATGGTATATGAGTTGGCTCAGCCGATTAGCGCCGGATCTGCCGCTGCAGTGATGATAACAGTAAAGCCAGGCATGTCTACCCAGGAGATCGGACAAGTGCTGTATGAAAAAAACTTAATCAGGAGCGTTTCCCTCTTTCGGATGGTAGCCCGGTTAGAAGGAATGGAGAAATCGTTGCAAGCAGCGGAGTACTCCTTCAGTCCCAACATGAGTGTACGTCACATTGTGGGCATGTTAGCCAGAGGTGAAGTAGCCTACCGGCAATTTACCGTACCAGAGGGATATACGATTGACCAAATTGCAGCTCTTTTGGCTGAGAAGAATCTTGCTGATGCCGCTAAGTTTAAAGAAGCTGCTAAAGTCCTGAGACCTTATGAGTATATACAGGCTGGGGCCGATATTGTTTACCCGGTAGAGGGCTTCGCTTTTCCTGATACCTATCGCGTAGCGCGAGGGGTAACCGAACCACAGTTACTTAAGATGATGCTGTATCAATTTAACGATCGCTTCACACCAGAAATGAAAGAAAGAGCTCGGCAAATGGACCTTAGCCTGAGAGATGTTATTATACTGGCCTCTCTGGTTGAAAAGGAGGCTCAGGTCGAGTCTGAACGTCCGATCATTGCAGCAGTGTTCATGAATCGCTTGAAGTTGGAAATGCCGTTGCAATCTTGCGCGACGATTCAATACATTTTGGGTTATCCGAAGCCTGAGCTAACGATTCAAGATACGCAGATTCCCTCCCCGTATAATACTTATCTGAATATGGGGTTGCCGCCCGGCCCGATCGCCAATCCTGGCATTGACTCAATCAAAGCTGTCCTCTACCCGGCAGCAACCGATAATTTGTATTTTGTTGCTGATAAAAATGGTGTTCATCACTTCTCGAAAACCTATGAACAACATTTGGCGGCGATTGCCCAGGTGAGCAATTAAATGACAAGAGTACATGCCTTGCTCGCAGACATGCGGCGGTCTGCATCCGAGGAATCGGTACCTATCTTGAGGCCAGAGTGCGAAAAAATACTCGTTGATGTCGTTCGGGAGAAACGGCCTGTGCGGCTGTTGGAAGTTGGCACGGCAATCGGGTATTCTACTTTGTTAATTGCGGCATCGATGCCAGAGAGCGCAACCTTGGTAACCTTAGAAATTGATGCCGAAAGAGCGGCTATCGCCAAACAACATATTGCTGACGCCGGATTTAGTGAACGTGTGACAGTACTGGTCGGTGACGCGTTGACAATACTTAACCAGCTAACTGGTGATTTTGATTTTATCTTTTTGGATGGACCTAAAGGGCAGTACCTTGCATACCTGCAGCTATTACTTAACAAACTTGCGCCAGTCGCAGTTGTGGTGGCTGATAATGTTTTATTTCGGGGTATGGTAAACGCTGAGGAAAATCCGCCGCGCCGTTATCGGACTTTGGTAAAACGGTTGCGCGAGTACTTGGCTTTTGTTTCAACTGATGAACGTTTTGCAACCACCTTGTTGTCTGACGGCGACGGGGTGGCTATTTCCTATTATCGAGAACATCGAGGAGAATCTGATGAAGAAACCTGAACTATTGGCACCAGCGGGTAATCTGGAAAAACTAAAGATTGCATTAACTTATGGAGCAGATGCGGTATTTTTAGGCGGCAAGGCCTATGGCCTGCGGGCATTTAGCGACAACTTCACGGATGATGATGTGCGTGAAGCTGTTGCCTACGCCCATGCGCTTGGGCGCAGGGTCTATGTAACGGTGAATATTATTCCTCATAACGAAGACTTGGTTGGATTGCCGGAGTATATTAGATTTCTGTCTGAAGCCGGTGTGGACGCGCTCATTGTTTCTGATCCTGGTATATTTAGCGTGGCTCGTTCAGTAGCGCCTAAACTGCCGCTTCATATTAGCACCCAGGCTAACAATACCAACTGGGCGTCAGCTCAATTTTGGCAGTCCCAGGGGGCAAAGCGTATTGTGCTTGCCCGTGAGTTGTCACTGTCCGAGATACGCGGCATCCGTGAGAAAACCCAGGTGGAACTGGAAGCCTTCGTTCATGGCGCAATGTGTATTTCCTATTCGGGACGGTGTCTATTAAGCAATTATCTAACTGGTAGAGATGCTAACCGCGGCGAATGCGCCCAAGCCTGCCGCTGGAAATATTCTGTAGTAGAGGAAACTCGGCCTGGACAGTACTTTCCTGTACTAGAAGATGAACGCGGCGCGTATGTCTTTAACTCTCGAGATTTGTGCATGTTACCACATATTGGCGATTTGATCGCGGCAGGACTGGATAGTTTTAAGATCGAGGGCCGCATGAAAAGTGTGCATTATGTGGCAACTGTTGTTAAAGTTTACCGGGAGGCTATTGATACATATTTCGCCGACCCATCAGACTTTGTTGCCCGACCGGAATGGCTTACTGAACTAGCTAAAATTTCACATCGCGCTTACACTACCGGCTTCGCCTTTGCTAAGACAACTGAGGCTGATCAGATTTATGGCGATCGAACCTACCATCAAACCCATGACTTTGTTGGTCTAGTTCATTCCTATGACCCTGTTAGCAAAACCGCAATCGTTGAGCAGAGAAATAATATGAAGACAGGCGAAGAAATTGAAATCATGCAGCCAGGCCAGTCGAATTTCCAACAAATAATCACACGGATGACTGATGTAGAGGGAAATGAAATATCAGTCGCTCCCCACGCACAACAGCTTGTAAGAATGGATGTCCAACAGCCAGTTGCCCCGTTTTCTATGCTTCGTCGCCAGGTGAGCCCATGAATAATCCTGCAGCAGTATATATTCAGGTTGCTCCTGCGGATATTACCTTTATCTGCAAGATTATGGAGGGTTATGAGCACCTTGGAGTTGTGACAACACTTGATAGGTCCAAGGGGCTATTGGCGATACGTGCTACTCCGGACACGCGACAGGAGGTTCTTTCAATCGTCACCAACCTGCCAGTTCCATACTTACTAGTGGACGGCGCGGAATAGGGAATAATTTCTATGGCCATACTATCCTAAGGGTGATAGTATGGCTTTTTCTGTTTCTCGTCTTAGAAAATTATTCTTTATTGTAACAATAGGTGTTTTTGCAATCTTTGGCCGCCTCTTTTTTCTACAGGTTATTGAAACTGACAAATTAAGCATCCGTGCGCTGGAAAGCCGAATTGTTGAGGCGCCCGCTAACAGTATACGCGGAGACATCTTGGACAGAAATGGATTGCCATTGACAGGTACTGTTGGGCAATCCTATCTGTTTGTATTTCCTGCGCAGATTTATCATTTGCAAAAAGTCTGTTCGAATTTGGTTGATCTCGGTGTCGACAGTGTAGAGCTTAGAGAAACCTTAGCGACAGTTAAACAACCATTCAAGTGGAAGTACGCAATCGATCAGCAAACCGCAAACAAGATTAACGAGGCGGCTTTGCCTGGGGTTATTGCAGTGACTGAGAAAAAACGCTATAGTCTTAACGGCCTCGCAGCACATGTCCTTGGCTATATTAATGCCGCCGACAATCAAGGCGTGAGCGGGCTTGAGGCAAGCTTTGACTCGATACTGCGGGGGCATCAAACCACTTATATTGCCGCTATGGTGGACGCTGGCCAACGAATCATCCCGGGACTCGGCTACAAGCGGATTCACGCTTCAGAAGGCAGACGTCCGGGGAATATTGTGTTGACTATTGATAAGCGGATTCAAACTATTGTCGAGTCTGTTCTTGATCAGAGTGTCAGCAAAGGCGCGGTCATTATTATGAATCCTGTGACAGGTGAAATTTTGGCCATGGCGTCCCGCCCTAATTTCGACGCCGATCACTTAGAACTGTATCTGAACCACCAATCTGCACCGCTGCTTAACCGAGCGATCGTGAATTATCAGCCTGGGTCAGTATTTAAGCTGGCTGTGGCTGCGGCAGCGCTGGAACAACAGTTGGTCAAACCGCAAGATACATTTTTTGACAATGGCTATATTGAGGTCAACTCAATCCGCTTTCGCGGTTGGGATTATGAAAAAGGTGCTCGAGGAAAGATTACGTTTACCGAGGCGATGGCCTACTCCAGCAATCCAGTGTTTATTGAATTAGGTCTGAAAGTAGGAGCCAAAAATCTGCTTAGCTATGCCCGTAAGTTGGGGTTTGGCCAGTTAAGCGGCATTGGTTTACAGGGAGAGGCAGGGGGGACCTTGCCAGATGCAGCTGCGGTTTTCTCTGCCGACTTGGCGAATCTGTCAATCGGTCAAGGTACGTTAGAAGCCAGCCCATTGCAGGTAGTCGGCATGGTTTCGGCGATAGCTAACGGCGGAATATTACGTCAGCCAGTTTTGGTCAGCCGCCTGATCAATCACGATGGCAGCATAACTGTAGTCCCACAGGGACGCCCGCCGCAACAAGTGATGTCAGCCCCTGTTGCTGCACAAATGCGGGAAATGATGAAAGCTGTTACTGAATATGGAACAGGCGCGGCGGCTCAGGTGGAAAAGCTCGGCTCAGCTGGCAAAACCGGTTCAGCTGAAACAGGTAGACTATCTCAGGGTAAGAGCATTAATCACGCTTGGTTCGCAGGCTTTGCCCCTGCTGCCAATCCAAAATTTGCGGCGGTCGTATTTATCGAAGAAGGCATGTCAGGCGGCGATATTGCTGCGCCCTTGTTTCGGGAGATTATGGAGCGAATTCTCACACAGCAACCCTAGAACACGGTAAAAACGGTGATTGGCAAAAAGACACAAGGTATGGTATAATATGCTATGTTTTTGACGCAAGATGATTGAAGTTAACGGGAGGAATCCGGTATGCAACGTCGTTTAGAACTCTTGCGAGCGTTTATGGCTGAACAAAAGCTGGACAGCCTGCTTGTTAGCAAATCGCAAAACTGCCGTTACTTCAGCGGATTTACCGGTTCAGCCGGAGTCCTTTTCATCACAGCGCATACTGCCCAGCTCATTACCGACTTTCGGTATATTGAACAAGCCGCCAAGCAAGCCCAAGAGTTTGAAATCATTCGTCACGGAAATAGTATGTATGAAACCATCGGACGGCTTGCCCGTGAACTGAATGTAAAAAAGCTCGGCTTCGAAACAGAATATGTTTCCTATGAGACATATGGATTGTTAGGCAAAGCCCTTGCTGCGTCTGAACTTTGCCCGGTCAAACTTGATCTTTTGCGAGCGCAAAAAGATCAAGAGGAGATGGCACTGATTAAGCAAGCGGTTGTTATCGCTGATGCTGCTTTCGCCTATGTTGTTGATATCGTCCATATTGGCATGAGTGAGCTTGAGGTTGCTTTTGAGCTCGAGACCAGGATGCGCAAACTGGGCAGTGAAAAGCCAGCCTTTGACACCATTGTCGCTTCAGGCAAGCGGAGCGCTATGCCGCATGGCGTTGCAACAGACAAACTTCTGGAATCTGGCGACTTTGTTACTCTGGATTTTGGGGCTGTATACCAAGGCTATCATTCGGATATGACGCGCACTCTAGTTATGGGGCAGCCAACAGAAAAGCAGAGACAAGTATATCAAACTGTGTTAACCGCTCAACTCGAAGCTGTGCAAGCAGTAAAGGCAGGCCGCCTATGCCGTGATGTTGACGCTGTAGCTCGAGATCTAATCACCACCGCCGGCTATGGCGAGTATTTTGGCCACGGGCTAGGACATTGTGTTGGCTTAATGATTCATGAAGAACCCCGCTTATCGCCGACTAATGAAACCGGTCGACTGGCAGAGAATATGGCAGTGACAGTTGAACCAGGTATTTATATTCCTGATTGGGGCGGAGTCCGGATCGAGGACATTGTCGTGGTGACAGCTTCTGGCTGTGACATACTCACAACCAGTAGTAAACAACTTATCGAAATTGACAGGTGATAGGAGGCAATTTTCATGATTTCTAGTAATGACTTTAGAACCGGGGTCACGGTTGAAATTGACAACGATGTCTGGCAGGTAGTTGACTTCCAACACGTTAAGCCTGGTAAAGGAGCGGCATTTGTTCGCGCCAAAATGAAGAACCTGCGCACAGGTGCAGTCATTGAACGCACGTTTAACGCAGGTGAGAAACTGCCGAAAGCCCATATTGACAAACGCGACATGCAATTCCTTTATTTCAGCGATGATATGTATCACTTCATGGACAACGAAAACTATGAGCAACTGGCTTTATCCTCTGACCAACTTGGCGACGCGACGAAATTTCTCAAAGAAAATATGAACATCGCAGTGATGTTTTTCCAAAATACCATAATTGGCGTTGATTTACCTTTCTCGGTGGAACTAAAAGTCGTTGAAACCGACCCGGGTATCCGCGGTGATACCGCAACCGGCGGCTCTAAGCAGGCCAAACTGGAAACCGGCCATGTTGTACGGGTTCCGCTTTTCATTGAAGAAGGTGAGGTCCTGCGGATCGATACCCGAACTGGCGATTACATCGAACGCGCGTAATCTATATTCACTCACTAACCTCTGAGTTATGTTTTTCTACCGCTTGGTAATACTAAAACTGGCGGGAAAAAGCGTAATGAGGGGGTTTTTTTATGAGTAGCGTTCAAGGAAAGGTCTCTTATCTGCAAGGTTTGGCCAAAGGCTTGAACTTTAGTTCTCAGTCTGTGGAGGCAAAAGTGCTGTTGAATATGGTGGATGTACTCGATTCTGTCGCGAAAGAACTCCAAGATGTTCAACTGGCGCAAAAAGATCTTGAAGATTATGTTGATAATATGGATGAGGACCTTGAACACTTGGAAGACATTGTTTACGAAGACAGTGACAATGGTCTGTTGCATCTCGAGTGCCCAAATTGTAATGCAGAGATCGTCTTTGAAACTGCAGAACTTGGCGAAGATAATACCGTAGAAGTTGCTTGTCCGACTTGTGGCAGTATTATCTATGAAGATGATCATATGAGTACTGTTAGACCAAATGAAGTAGGTCATTTCGCTCGCCACAACCATCCCGGAATTTGAGTCAGATAGTAGAAGACTTGGCTGAAGTACTCAGCCAAGTCTTCTTTTATTTAAGCATAAATACAGCCATACATCATATCTATGTAAAGAAAGGACGGGGAGTATGATTGCAGCTATATCTATCGAAAAGACTATAATTCCGATACTGCCGCCACTGATCGCGTCTGCTGTGCTCCGTCTATCGGCTTCTATTTTGCAGCAAGTTACGGAAATCAGACTGCGTGTTGGCCAACCTGTATTAATCATGATCGGGAAAGCTGATAACATGCTGAGATCTGATGGGACGCTGATAAGCGAAGTCACGCAGGCAGTCATCTGTACTCGCGATGATATCATCAAAGCACTCCAATTGATCAGTCGCAATTCACTTTACGCCTACGAACAGGAATTGCAGGCCGGCTATATCACGATTAGCGGCGGACACAGAGTGGGAATCGCCGGTCAAGCAATAATAGACAATGGCAAACTCAAGGCTTTAAAAAATATCAGTTCGCTCAATATCCGACTAGCGCGGGAGCAGAAGGGAGCTGCCGATCTGGTATTTCCCTATGTCGTCAGTGGCGGGCGCATTGCCAGCTCTCTCATCATATCGCCGCCACGCTGCGGCAAGACTACTCTGCTACGGGATTTAATCAGACAAATCAGCTCCGGCAGCCGATGTCATGGGTTTGCCGGCGCGCAGGTTGGGTTGGTGGATGAGCGGTCAGAGATTGCCGGTTGTTGGGATGGAGTGCCGACTGTTGATTTAGGGCCAAGGGTAGATGTGCTTGACGGCTGTCCCAAAGCGGTTGGCATGATCATGCTAGTTCGTTCCATGGCGCCGCAAGCGGTGGCAACTGACGAATTGGGCAGTATTGAAGACGCGCAAGCAGTGCGTGAGGCCCTGCACGCAGGGGTTGCTGTACTTACAACTGTCCATGGGCATGATGCTGCTGATGCGGCCAGACGCCCCAATATCGGCGATTTATTAAAAGACCAATATTTTGAGCGATTTATCATACTGAGCGATCAGCCTGCGATTGGAACAGTTGAGGAAATCACTGATGCACGTACAGGCCGCAACTTATACAGTCGCAAGAATGGGGTGAAAGTATGTGGTTAAAACTGACTGGCAGCATTCTAGTTATTGCGGCCGGTGGGTTAATGGGCTTTAGTTTAGCTGCCCGTTATCAGAATCGGCCGAAACAGGTCAGACAACTAATTAATGGAATTGTGGCCTTGAAATCGTATATACGTTATGCTTCAACTCCTTTAGCCGAAGCGTTCAGCGAATCAGCCAGAGGATTGTCGGGTGTGATTTGTGAGGTTTTTACTACTATTGGAAAGTTCCTGCGTTGGGAAGCTGCGTTAACTCCACAAGAAGCGATTACCCGAGCGCTGGAAACTAGCGGTGACCAGTTAGCGTTAAAACGACAAGAAA
Organism: Anaerosporomusa subterranea; assembly: GCF_001611555.1. Classification (NCBI taxonomy): domain Bacteria; kingdom Bacillati; phylum Bacillota; class Negativicutes; family Acetonemataceae; genus Anaerosporomusa; species Anaerosporomusa subterranea. Next base: position 686,731 of record NZ_LSGP01000013.1, on the reverse strand, counting down.
AGGAAGCTTTTATCCTGTTCGGCGCGAACTTAGGAAAAATGAACCGGGAGGAACAAGAACGTTATTGTGATATGTTAATGTCTCAATTGGAAAAGATCGAGCATGATGCTTTGGCGCTCAGAGACCAAAACGTCGCCATGTATCGATATCTTGGCGTGTGCGGCGGCATGACTGTGGCGATACTCTTGATCTAAGAATGGGGGAAAGGAAATGGGGCTCGATATCTTATTTAAGATTGCCGGGGTAGGAATTTTAGTTTCTGTCATTCACGCAGCGCTCAAGCAAGCAGGCAAGGAGGATATGGCACAATTGAGCACGCTAGCGGGCTTTACGCTGGTTCTTTTTTGGGTGGTGCAACTATTGGGGCGGTTATTCAGCACAGTGCAGGAAGTATTCAAGTTATTTTAGAGGCTGTTGAAAATGCCCATATGCGGTGTTGCCAGAACCTGCGAGGTCCTCAACGTACCGTATTGTACGCCTCCGGCCTTACAGGCTCTGTCGCCTAGCCTCTGAACATTTTCAACACCCTCCTGATATTTTTGTTACGTGTTTTTCAAACACGTTTGATTAGGAGTGTAAAACATGGAAATCATCCAAATTGTCGGCCTGGGATTTGTTGTTACCTTGCTCATCCTTATTATCAGACAGCAAAAACCGGAACTGGCAGTTCAGCTTGGAATAACTTTGGCAGTGATAATTTTCTTAATGGTCTTATCTAAAATTCAGGTTGTGCTGAACGTCTTTCAGGATCTTGCAGATAAGGCTAATATCAGCCAAATGTATCTGAACACCATTTTAAAGATTATTGGTATCGCTTATATCACTGAGTTTGGTTCTCAGGTATGTAGAGATGCAGGCGAAGGCGCGGTGGCTGGCAAGATTGAATTTGCCGGCAAGATTCTGATCATGGTCATGGCAATTCCCATCATCGCTCTGGTACTTGACACCATTACGCGACTGATCCCGCGATGAAACAGGGGTAAAGACAATATTCCAGGCACAATGGAGGCCATCATGCACAGCCAAGTAAAAAGCTTCTGCGCCGCGCTGTTGATACTACTGCTGGCAAGCTGCCCGGTATGGGCATCGCCAATTGACGAAAATCCAATCAGTCACGAGATCGCACAAACTCTATCAACCGAATCAGTCAATCAGTTTATCAGCAAAGTAAATAAAGAACTGGGTGAAGATATTCCGCTGATTAACCCAGATACTCTGAAGAATATCGCTGGCAAAGGTCTAAGTCTCGATTGGCAGACCCTCTGGCAAGCTGCCCTGTCTCGACTATTCCGCGAGTTAGCGATGAATCTGAGTTTGATGGGGAAATTACTGTTCTTAGCTGTGCTGTGCGCGTTACTGCAGAATTTGCACAGTTCGTTTAATTCGTCCGGGGTTTCCCTACTGGCCTATAGTATTTGCTTTATCTTTCTCATGGTTCTGGTGCTAAATGCGTTTTATAATGTGATACTCGTTGCACGCCAGAGTGTTGAGTATATGATCGGTTTTATGCAGGCCATGTTGCCGCTAATGATGTCACTGCTGGCAGGGGTCGGGGCTATTACCTCAGTTGCTCTGTTTACCCCATTTATGCTGTTTGTTATCGGCATAACCGGCGTGGTTGTGAAAGATATGGTACTGCCGTTATTAATGGTGACTGCTCTCATTGAGTGTGTAAATTATTTGTCAGACCAATATAAGCTGAGTAATTTAGCCGGAGTTCTCAAACAAAGCGGCATGGTAGTTCTTGGTCTCACCCTGGTTGTTTTCATTGGAGTGATTAGCATCCAAAGTGTAGTCGGTAGCGTAGCTGATGGGATCACCTTGCGAACCGCCAAATATGCAACAGCTACTTTTATCCCGGTTGTCGGCAAGATGTTTGCTGATACAGTTGAACTAGTGATGGGAGCCTCACTGTTAATCAAGAATGCAGTCGGTGTAGTTGGCGTTCTGGCTGTCGTAACCCTTTGTGCGCTGCCGGTGGTTAAACTAATTTCTCTGATCACTGTCATTAAAGTGACAGGAGCACTGGTGCAACCGATGGGTGCGGAGAAAATGGCAAAATGTCTTGATACAGTGGGCAACAACTTAATGCTAGTCTTAGGGGCTGTTTTGACTGTCGCATTAATGTTCTTTTTATCGATTACGATGATCATCGGTGCTGGTAATGTGACGATGATGCTGCGTTAGTGAAGGGATGAATGAGATCGATGATTGATCTTGTTGTTTCATGGGTGATGGGAATTGTCTTCGCGACACTGTTTGCATCCTTTCTTGAACTTTTACTTCCCTCAAGCAGTATGCAGAAATTTGTCCGAGTCATTATGGGCTTGTTGATTATGCTGGCCATCTTAAATCCGGTCATTGGTTTTCTCGAACGTGCACCCAGCAATAGCGACGTCACTGCTCTTGCTCCGCGTTTGTCAGGAACAGCACCTGTAGAGGAAGCTGCGAAGGCGGCAACTGGCAAGCGAGATCAACTGATTAAAGATGTCTATCGCCGAGACTTATCCAAACAGATGCAATCACTGGTCATGGGAATTGAGGGAGTGGCCCAGGCTAATGTCGAGGTGGAATTAAGCGCCGATCAAGGCGGATTAACGAAAATTAGTCAAGTGACGGTGAATGTTCGGCCCGGCGCAACCAAGAAGGCAGTTAGAAAAGTTGTGATTGGTGTCGCGCCATCAGCGCCAGATTTGCAACAGGAGACTGTGATTACGATTCAGCGGCGACTGGGCGAATTGTATCAACTGCAAGCTCGGCAAATTATTGTCAAATCAATGCAAGGTTAGTAAGTAACAGCGCACGCAAGTTTGGAACAAAGGAGGATTCGGCATGAGTAGTTTTCAAGCCTTGTTCGCAGGGGCAAGGAAAGTCGGTGGCGGATTGGGTAAAGTAGGAACTCATCATTTAAAATTAGTGTGGATGGGTGTGTTGGGGGGGTTGCTGATCGTGGCTGGCAGCATCTTTCCAACATTGGCATTGCGCGATAGTGATAAGCCCATCCCTGCGCCGTATGCAGCCACATCGAGCACGCCTCGCAGCTATGAAGATATCCTTGAGGCAAAGCTCGCTAACCTGCTTTCACAAGTGAAGGGGGCCGGTGCGGTAGCAGTCAACGTGACATTAGAGACTGGAGCAACACAGGAATATGCCAAGAATATTGTGCGCGAATCAAAAACGACTCAAGAGAAAGACACTTCTGGCGGCACTCGGTCAACTATAGAGACGAAAGAGACGGAAAGTATACTGGTGAGTAAGGAAAACGGCGCAGATCGCCCTGTGATGCTGCGTGAGCACAAGCCAGTGATCAAAGGTGTTTTAGTTATCGCTGAGGGAGCAGGCGATTCTCAGATTAAAGCCCAATTGACCAAAGCTGTTGAAACGAGTCTAGGGATTCCTTCTTACAAAATAACCGTTTTGCCGCAAAGAAAGTGAGGGATTAACATGCTTGTGGTAACACTGAACAAGGTCATTAAGCGCATCCTGCTGGGGCTGGCCGTTGTCGCCATTCTAGCAATTGTAACCGCACAGTTTGTCAACTACCAAAAGGATAAAGAACCGACTCAAGTTAAAGTGGACCGTTCAAACGCTATGCAGGTGATAAAGCCGATTGAAATGGCGTTGACGATTCCCGATTTCTTTACTGAATACCGGTTGGAACGGGACAAAATCCGCAGTGAACGCTTTGATGTATTGCGCGACATGGTTAAAAACTCGAAAACAGAAGACTCCAAACAGCGGGTGCAGGAAGCTATTTTGCGGCTGGTACAAGAGAAACAGCGTGAGTATGAGATGGAGAATCTAATCAAAGCTCGCGGTTTCCAAGATGCCTTGGTTGTTATTCAAGACAAAAATGTTAATGCAATTATCAAGGCCCAAGCCTTTACTCGGGAGGAAGTGACCCAAGTGGCTGAGGTCATAAGCCGGGTAACCGGTGTACGTCCCGAAGACATCACGATCAGCGCGAAACCTTAATAAGACTTGGCTGTGTCCAAGTCTTTCTCTTATCGCTGTTTGGCAATGCCAATACAATGGATTTGTATCGGCGGAAAAAGTTTGTTATAATATAGAAAGCTTACTGGAAAATTGATCTTTTGTCTCGCAGGAGGCGAGTATCTGCCGAAAGGGAGGGCTGTGCTTGGATAAACGAATTGAGAAGAGCGAGCATACCGATGTCGGGACTGTCCGAATCGCCGACGAAGTCGTTGGCATCATCGCGGGTCTGGCCGCAATGGAGGTTCCCGGTGTTGCTGGCATGAGTGGCGGCCTGGTAGGCGGGATCGCGGAGATGCTCGGCAAAAAGAACTTATCAAAAGGGGTTAAGGTAGAGGTTGGCGAACGTGAAGCGGCAGCAGACCTGTTTGTTATTGTTGAATATGGTGTGCGGATTCCAGATGTCGCTTTGCGAGTGCAAGAAAATGTTAAACGAGCGGTTGAAGCGATGACAGGGTTAGAGGTTGTTGAAGTCAACGTTCATGTCCAAGGTGTAGGTTTTGTTCAGGAAGGCCGAGAAGAAGAAGGCCGGGTCCGCTGAGACTAGGCTGCTAGACGCTTAGAAAGGAGTCCTGACGCAACATATGGGTATTCTTGATAGGATCATATTAACCATATACACATTTCTTTTGACATTTTTGTCACTTGGCGTAATATTGCTCTCGTTACGCCTTATTTCTATGGATTGGGTGAGGACAAGCATTGAAAGTATTGCCGGACGTTGGGAGGCTGGCCTGGTCGGCGCTGTTTTTCTTTTAGTCAGTCTGCGTTTGCTGCTGGCAGGTTTGCGTTCTCGCCGTGGCGGCAAGTCGATTACCCATCATACGAATTTAGGTGATGTGCATGTGTCGCTTGACGCGGTGGAAAACTTAGTGGAGAAAACAGCTCGGCATACTCGTGGTGTTCGCGGCGTAAAAGTGTCTGTTCAGCATGCTAATGCTGGTGTGTCTATAATCCTAAAGATCGTAGTCAGTCCAGATTCGAATATTCCGGCTGTTACTGATGAAATTCAGCAGCGAGTCAGCGAGTCGATTAAAAACACAGTTGGCATCGAGCCGGTCGATATTCGCGTTGTGGTGGATAACATAGCCAACGACTTTAAGGCGAAACGGGTTGAATAGGAGTGACGACGTTGGACCGGAATTTGCTCGAGGAAATCTGGCAGTCGCACGGCGGCAAAATACTTGGTTGCAGCGTGGGTTTTATCATCGGTATCCTGGTATTGATGCTGGGATTTTTTCAGACTCTATTTGTGCTATTTTGCGTTATCGCCGGCTTTATGGTTGGAAAACGCATTGATGAGAAGGAAGACCTTATGGATATTCTCGATAAATTATTGCCACCTGGATATCATCGCTAATTGAAGAAAAGAGGGAATCTATGAGCCGCAGGAAGGCCCGGGAAATGGCGCTGCAAACGCTGTTTCAAATGGATTATAATGAGGATATCACGACAGAACCAGCGTTAGAGATGGTTTTTAGTGAGTATGAGGTTGTGGCAGACAAGGACAAAGTCTATGCCAAACACCTAATTGCTGGTGCTAAGAATAGTTTAGCGGAAATTGATGCGATTATCGCAAAAGCAGCATATGATTGGAAAATTGAACGCATGCCGGGCGTTGACAGAAATATTGTTCGTCTGGCTATCTATGAGCTGAATTTCAGTACCGAGCCAGTTCCCCCCGGAGTCGTGATCAATGAGGCTGTTGAGTTGGCCAAGGAATATGGTACAGAAGACTCAGCGCGTTTTGTTAATGGCATCCTTGGGGCGTTGGTCAAAAATAAGGAAGTCCCATGAGCTGGGTAATGGGTTTTGATACCAGTTGTTACACAACATCAATCGCTATCCTTGATATGCAAGGCACTCTCCTGGCTGATTGCCGGCAGATGTTGACGGTCAAGCCGGGAGGACGTGGCTTAGCCCAATCAGAGATGGTTTTTCAGCATACGCGCAATATGCCGGCTGTGTTGGAGGAAGCGCTCGCCAAGGTCGGTGGAGCGCCGGCGGCAATCGGGGTGACGAATTGTCCCCGGCCGCTTCCTAATTCCTACATGCCGGCTTTTTTAGTTGGCGCAGGCTTCGCCCAAGCGCTGGCATTGTCGCATCGAGTACCGCTCTTCTCGTTGAGTCACCAGGAAAACCACATTTTAGCTGGTGTGTGGTCTGCGGGTGGTCCGCTGTCGGATCGGTTTTTAGCGGTTCACGCATCCGGAGGAACTAGCGAGATTGTTCTGGTTGAACGCAAGGGATCTACCTTTGACCTCAGCTTGCTAGGCGGTAGTATTGATCTGCAAGCAGGACAATTTGTCGATCGGATCGGCGTAGCCCTTAATTTGCCGTTCCCTGCTGGCCGTCATTTGGAAGCCTTAGCGCGAACGGCAACCGGATCTGTGCGGTTACCGGTGTCTGTGGACAAATTATCAGTCAGCTTTTCCGGACCGGCCTCACATGCGACCAGGCTCATTGCCGCTGGAGGCGAGCCGGCGGAAATCGCTCATGCTGTCGAAACCTGCATTGCAGAGACTATTTCTAGGCTTATCCAGGCTGGTATTAACGAATCAGGAGTAACAGATATTTTGTTGGCTGGCGGCGTCATGGCTAATCAACATATCCGCCGCTATCTACGTGAACGACTATCCCAAATTGGCAATTTGTTTTTCCCAGAGCCGGCGTATAGCCCTGATAATGCCGTCGGTGCGGCGTTTCTAAGCTTGTTGAAGTAACCGTTCTGCCAGCTGCCGCATACAATGTAGCAGCGACAGACGGAGGTGGGAGCATGCTGGGGTATACACTTATCGGCGCGGTTATTGGTGTAGTGGTTGGTCATATTATTCCTCCCGGCTACTTCTTTTGGTTTGCCGTTGGCGCCTTTAGTGGTTATCTATTTCAACGTCACGGCAACCGATATTAGGGGGAGAATCCAATCCTAGATGATCAGCCTCGCCACTATATTCTAGATCAATACTGCCAGATTGGCGGGGCTGTCCACGATTTTGGCAATTGTGCAAATTCTTAGCAGGTATTTTTTTGTCAGATAGAGAAAACACAACTATTGTGGGCATTTTACAGTTAGGATGGTTTACTTGAACGTTATTAGCGTTAGCGAGCTAACTTCAGCCATAAAGAGTCTATTGGAGAATAACCATCGACTCGCTGCCTTGTTCGTGAGAGGTGAACTGTCAAATTATAAACGTTACCAATCCGGACACTGCTATTTCACGCTAAAGGATTCTGGGGCAGTTATTCGCGGCGTCATGTTTCGCAGTCGGGCGCAATATTTAAAGTTCGAGCCGCGCGACGGGATGAAGGTCATTGTTGCGGGGCATATTGCCGTTTACGAGCGAGATGGACAATATCAGTTATATGCGGATCAACTAATCCCTGACGGTGTAGGCGAGCTCAGTCTCGCATACGCTCAACTAAAGGACAAGCTCTCGCGCGAAGGATTATTCGATGACAACCGCAAACGAGCTTTACCTGTTTTACCGAAAACCGTGGGGGTCATCACATCGCCAAATGGCGCAGCCTTGCGTGATATTATTACCGTAAGCAAGCGTCGTCATGGCGGCGTTCGTTTAGTTCTTTATCCGGCCCGTGTGCAGGGAATGGAAGCGCCAGGTGAGATTTGTCGGGCACTAGACGTCTTTAATCGCCTCTATCCTGTTGACATTATTATTGTCGGTCGTGGCGGCGGATCATTGGAGGAATTGTGGGCCTTTAATGACGAGAAAGTAGTTCGTGCAATCGCTGCGTCTACGATTCCGGTCATTTCCGCGGTTGGCCATGAAACAGATTTTACGTTATCAGATTTTGTGGCAGACCGCCGGGCGGCAACACCATCACAGGCGGCGGAACTGATTGTACCCGATGTTCGGGAACTAGGCCGCTACATTGGCGCTCTAACCTCGACGCTTGAAACCGGGATGAAGAATCTGTTGCGGAACCATAAGCAGAAAGTCGTAAGACTACAAAACAGTCGGGCTCTCCGCTCACCGCAGGATATTCTGGCTGCCCGGCAGCAAGCGGTGGATGTAAAGAGAGACAGACTTCTGCAGGCATTCCGAACGATTGTTGCTGGCAAGCAACAGTCCTTTCACGTCGCGGCCGGAAAACTGGCTGTCTTAAATCCTCTGGCAGTTTTGAACCGAGGCTACAGCGTTACTCGTAAATTAGGTGGAACGATAATCCGCCGGGTCTCTGACATTGAACCTGGCGATATGGTGGAAATTATTCTGCGCGACGGCTTGATCGCTGCGCAGGTTAGCCATAAGGAGGAGACCAGTGAGAAAAACAAAAAATAATCCTTCTGCTGATATTACATTTGAAGACGCATTACTTAAGCTGGAAATCATTGTCGATGATTTAGAAAAAGGTGAACTATCGCTTGAGGATGCGCTGGCTAACTTTGCTCAAGGAGTTTCTCTCTCCCAATTGTGTCTTGAAAAGCTTTCGAGCGCTGAGGAGCAGATTGACCTTATCCTAGAGGAAAAGCAAGGACGTGTTACTACAAAACCGTTGCAACTTCAGGAGGAAGCACCATGTTGAAACAATACTATCAGGACAAAATTAAAGTGATTGATGAAACTCTTGACCGCATGCTTATGCGGCAACAAGCCTTACCGCCGGTTATCTATGATGCCATGCGCTACAGCTTGTTTGCTGGCGGCAAACGGTTGCGGCCAATTCTTTTAATGGCCGCCGCTGATGCAGTGGGGGCAAAAGGAACCAACTATCTTCCTGTCGCTTGCGGGCTTGAAATGATCCATACATATTCGCTGATTCACGACGATCTGCCTGCCATGGATAATGACGACTATCGTCGTGGCAAGCTAACTAACCATAAAGTATTCGGCGAGGGCATGGCGATTTTAGCTGGTGATGCTCTGCTGACTCAGGCATTTGAATTCATTCTGTCACAACCAGGAGTCGAGGCACAGATACTAGTTGCAGTGACTCGGGAAATCGCCGCTGCTGCTGGGCCTGCGGGCATGGTTGGCGGCCAAGTGGTGGATTTGTTCTCAGAGGGAAAAAGACTGGATTATGATACCTTACGATATATGCATCAGGCCAAAACCGGTGCACTGTTTAAAGCGGCTCTGCGTGCCGGAGGGATGTTGGCTGGAGCGTCAGAACAACACATAACTGCTCTCACAGAATATGCTGAACAGTTCGGACTGGCATTTCAGATCACTGATGATATTCTTGATGTTACTGGCACCCAAGCAGAAATCGGTAAACCTGTCGGAAGTGACGAGCGGAATGACAAGGCGACATATGTTACCTTGTATTCCTTAGATACTGCTGGACAACTGGCCGCGCAGGCTGTAGGCGCAGCGCATGCCGCATTAAACGGGTTCGGCGACGAGGCCGCTATCCTTAGACAGATGGTTGACTCGTTGTTGTCTAGAACCAACTAATCCCATATCTATATTAGTGTTGGCCGGCGCCGCCGACTGGCGAAAGCGAGGAATAACGGTGACCCTTCTTGATACAATTAGTCAGCCGCAAGATCTGCGCAAGCTGTCTCTACCGCAAATGGATGGACTTGCTGCTGAAATACGTAGTCTTCTCATTAACACTGTTGCTAAGAACGGCGGACATCTTGCGCCAAATTTAGGAGTTGTAGAATTAACTCTGGCCATTCATCGGACGTTTGATAGTCCCCGGGATAAGATTGTCTGGGATGTTGGCCATCAAGCATATGTTCACAAGATTCTCTGCGGACGCCGTGACAAGTTTCATACTCTGCGTCAGCACGGCGGCATTAGCGGCTTTCCTAAACGCAGTGAAAGTGAGCATGATGCGTTTGGTGTTGGTCATTCGAGCACATCGATTTCGGCGGCGCTCGGTATTGCTCTAGCCCGTGATTTATCAGGCCGTGACAATCAAGTGTTGGCAGTTATCGGCGATGGATCGCTCACTGGCGGTCAAGCTTATGAAGCACTTAACCATGCCGGGCATCTGGGGACTCGATTCACAGTAATCGTCAATGACAACGAAATGTCGATTGCAAAAAACGTTGGCGCTATGGCTGAGTATCTTGCTAAAATCCGGTCTGATCCTACCTACTCGCGAGTAAAGCGAGATATTGACAATGCTCTCAGACGGATTCCCGCCATTGGCGACAGTGTGGCTAAAACATTAGAACGGGCAAAAGACAGTCTGAAATTCATGTTGGTTCCCGGCATGTTGTTTGAAGAATTAGGCTTTACCTATATCGGGCCAATTGATGGCCATAACATCGCCGGCCTGTGCGAAGTCCTGCAAGCTACCAAAACGATGAATGGTCCGGTCCTGATTCACGTCATTACCCAAAAAGGGAAAGGATACTCTCCAGCCGAATGCAATGCTGACCGCTTCCATGGGATTGGTCCGTTTTGCGTAGAGTCTGGCGAAACCTTGCAATGTGGCAATAGACCATCATACACTAGCGTATTTGGCGATGAACTGATCAAACTCGCGGCCGATAACCCTGATATCGTGGCAATTACTGCCGCCATGCCAGAAGGAACAGGCCTCAAGAAGTTTGCTGAACGCTATCCCAAACGCTTCTTTGATGTAGGCATAGCAGAACAACACGCGATGACTCTGGCTGCTGGCTTGGCAGCAGCGGGCAAGCGCCCGGTTGTGGCAGTATACTCTACTTTTTCGCAACGCGCATTTGACCAAATTGTTCATGATATCTGCCTGCAAAAGCTGCCTGTAGTCATTTGTCTAGATCGGGCAGGCATTGTCGGTGAAGACGGTGCTACCCATCAAGGTGTATTTGATTACGCATTTTTACGATCTGCGCCGAACCTCACGATGCTTGCTCCCAAAAATGAAACTGAATTGCGTCAAATGCTGGCAATGGCGCTTAAACACAATGGGCCTTGCGTTATTCGTTATCCCCGCGGTTGCACGCTCGGTATTCCCTTCGCAACAGAATCCCTTCCTGTATCGATTGGCAAAGCAGAACGTATCAAGCTGGGCTCTGATTTAACGCTGCTAGCCATTGGCTCGGCGGTGGAAGAATGTGTAGTAGCTAGTGATTTACTAGCAAGCTCCGGCATCCGGGCCGGGGTCGTCAATGCTCGCTTTGTTAAACCACTGGATGAAGAGATGATACGCAGTTTATCGCGCGAAACAGGCGTTCTCGTCACGGTGGAAGATGGGTGCTTAGCTGGTGGATTTGGCTCAGCAGTCGCTGAACTGCTTATCGATAAGCAATTGAAATGGGTAAAACTACTGCGACTAGGCTTCCCTGATGAATTTATTGAACACGGAACCCGCGCTCAGTTACTTAAACAATATGGCCTAGATGGCGCAGCCATTGCGGAAAAAGCTGCTAGCTTCTTCCGGGAATATGGAGCAAAATGAACACTCCTGATCAACCTAATGAAAAACGCAAAGAGAAGGCAAAAGAAAGACTTGACGTACTGCTTGTTGAACGCGGTTTAGTGCCTAGCCGAGAACGCGGCAGAGCATATATCATGGCTGGACTTGTTTACGTTAACGAAGAGAAGATGGAAAAGGCTGGCGCAGCAGTGCCAGTTCAGGCTGTGATCACGGTGCGGGGCGATAGCATCGGTTATGTTAGTCGCGGCGGATTGAAGCTGGAAAAAGCCTTGCAAAACTTTGACATTGATCTGAACGGTAAGGTCATGGCAGATATTGGCGCTTCGACGGGCGGCTTTACTGATTGCGCACTGAAAAATGGCGCAGCCAAAGTATTTGCGATTGATGTCGGCTATGGCCAACTCGCCTGGTCGCTCAGAACAGATTCTCGCGTTGTGAACTTGGAACGAACTAATATTCGCAATTTGAAGATTGACGATTTGGGAGAGTTGATCGATTGCGCTACCATTGACGTATCCTTTATTTCGCTGGATAAAGTACTGCCCGCAGTCACTGGTTTGTTAGCACCTGGAGGCTTTATCATCGCTCTGATCAAACCCCAGTTTGAGGCCGGTCGGGAAAAAGTCGGCAAGCGTGGTGTTGTCCGTGATCCCCGCGTTCACCGAGAAGTGATCGTCTCAGTATTTGCGAGCGCAAAGGATAACGGCTTGATTCCCCTAGAGCTCACGTACTCACCGGTTAAAGGACCGGAAGGCAATATTGAATATCTGGTTCATTTGGCAACAGGCGGATCGCCGCTTGATGAAGCTGCGGTAGATGCGACCGTCGATGCAGCACATCTTGCTCTGGATGCCTGAGATTGGAGGCAGTGTGCTAACCATCGGGATATATCCCAACATGGAAAAGACGGGTATCACTGACGTTGTTTGTCAGGTTGCCGACTATCTCATAGAGCGGGGGGCGCGAGTCCTGTTACCACAAGACTTTGCGACAGCCTGCGACCGGCCGATGCTTGCAGCTGACCGGGATATCATGATGCGACAAATCAACCTTGGCATCACACTAGGTGGCGATGGGACGATTTTGCATGTCGCGAGGGAATTGGCGCAAGCGAAGATTCCGGTCTGCGGCATCAACATGGGGAATCTCGGCTTTCTGACTGCAGCGGAGCTTTCAGAACTGCAGCCAGCGCTGGACAAGCTGCTTACAGGTGATTATTTGGTCGAAGAACGAATGATGCTGGTTGCAACGGTGCTTCGGCAGGGAGAGACAATATTTTCCGCAACAGCACTCAATGATGTCGTGATGACCAACAGTGCCTCGCCACGCCTGATACGCTTAAATGTTTATGTAGATGAAGAATTGATCGCCGGTTACCCGGCAGATGGCTTTATATTGGCTACTTCTACCGGAGCAACAGGCTATTCACTGTCGGCAGGCGGACCGGTCGTTAGCCCGCATGTAGAGGCGATGATCCTAACGCCGATTTGTCCACATACTCTTTATTCCCGCGCTTTGGTCGTATCCCGACAGGAAACTGTCGAAGTCAGACCCCAATCGCCTGAGGAAATTGTTGCCTTGACGATTGATGGCAAATCAAACTTTTGCATGATCTTCGGCGATGCCCTCAAGGTGACAGAATCGCCAGAAAAAGCGCGACTGGTGCGCTTTAACGATAAGAGTTATTACCAAACTCTGCATAGAAAGCTGCGCAGAGGAGAAATCGATGCTACCAGCTAATGCTGTTCAAGCAGCTCAACACATGCTACTCCCGTATTTGCTGCAAGCTAGTGTCGTAGTCGACGCAACAGCCGGCAATGGCAAAGATACACTTTTTCTCGCAAAGAACACTCTATCGCAGGCTGCGGTTTGGGCGTTCGACATTCAACCGTCTGCGATTGAAAATACGAGTAGAATTCTGGCTGCCGCCGGTCTAGCAGAGAAAGTTCGGCTGATTCAGGCCAGTCACGACACCCTTGGCTCGACCCTCAATCAGCCGATTGATGCTGTCATGTTTAATCTCGGCTATCTACCCGGCAGCGACCGACATATTGCCACACAACCTAATACAACGCTGGCGGCGGTTGAGCAGGCAGCCCATCTGCTAACCATCGGAGGATTAATGACAATTGTTGTTTATCCAGGCCACGCTAGCGGAATTTTGGAAAACCAAGTACTTCAGCAGTTTTTATCCACTTTACCGCAACAGAATTTCTCGGTGGCTTGCTGGAGCATGCAGAATCAAATTAACAATCCGCCATTGTTGTACGCAGTGGAAAAGAGGAGGGAGCTCAGACGGTGAAATTGTTGCGACACGGGAAAGTCAAGGAAATCGTTGAGAATGCTGTTATTGAAACACAAGAAGAATTAGCTGAAGCATTACGCCGCCAGGGAATAGATGTGACGCAAGCGACAGTATCGCGGGATATCAAAGAGCTAATGTTGATTAAAGTCCCTGTAGGCGACGGACGGTATCGTTATGCGTTTCCCCAAGAACAAACTGTGATGATCTCCCCTGCAAGGATGGAGCGTACCTTTCAAGATTCAGTCGTTGGCATTAATCACAGTCAAAATATTATTGTACTGAAGACAATGCCCGGAACCGCTCAAGCAGTCGCATTTACGATCGACTATGTGAAGTGGCCTGAGATCATCGGCACTGTTGCGGGTGATGACACCATCATGGTGATTGTCAAGCCTATGGAAGCTGTTCCCGCTGTGATCGCCAAATTCCAGGCATTACTCTAGCCTCGTTAGGACGCTGTGCGAAAGGTGGAAATGATATGCTGAAAACCTTGACTGTCAACAATTTTGCATTGATTGATCATGTTCAGATAGCATTTGCTCCAGGGCTGAATATCTTAACCGGCGAAACGGGAGCAGGTAAATCGATTCTGATTGACGCTCTGAGTGCCATTCTCGGTGAACGGGCGTCTGTGGATTCGATTCGCCGCGACTGCGACTATTTTAGAGTCGAGGCTGTGTTTGATATCTCAGGCAGTCAGGCTTTGGCCGGTTTGCTTGATGAGCAGGGCGTTACCTGTGAAGAAGATACACTGATTATTAGTCGACGTTTGACTCGCAGTGGTAAGAATACCGTGACTGTTAACGGCTGTCAAATACCATTAGTCGTCTTACGCCAAATCGGAGAACTGCTGATAGATATGCATGGGCAGCATGAAAATCAGGCATTGTTGCGACCACAAGCCCATCTTGCCTTGATCGATGAGTATGCAGACAAGGTTGAGCCAATTTTAGCAGATTATAAGTCTGCTTATCAGCAATGGCAGCAAATTCACGCCGAATTAGCTGACCATGAGACCCGTTCCCGTGAGCGCGAGCGGCGCATCGAAATGTTATTATGGCAGACTGAAGAAATCGAACAGGCGGAACTTCGCCTTGGCGAAGATGAACAGTGGCAACAGGAAATCCGGCTTTTGGCCAATGTGGAAAAAATCGTTCATGCGGTTTCCCATTCCTATATTCTTTTAAAACAAGGCGAGCGCGGCAGTGCAGTGCTTTCCGCACTGGGCGAAATCAGGCGTGAACTCGAAGCCGCTGTCCGTTATGATGAATCCTTGCGTCCGAAGGCAGAAGCTTTGACTGAGTGTCTCTACCAGTTAGATGATATTGCTAGCGATCTGCGGCAATATGCTGATGGTATTGATTCTGACCCAGGCCGTTTGCAGAAGCTTGAAGACCGCATGGCTGTTATTCAAAATTTGAAAAAGAAGTACGGCTCAACCATTGCAGAAATCCTTGTCTACCAACAACAGGCTGTTACTGAATTGGAGGCTCTGCAGCAAACTGGCCATACAGTTGAACAGCTAGCAGCTAAGGGACAGGAGTTAGAGGACAAGCTGACCCATCTCAGTGCTCGTTTGGATCAAGAGCGGCGGCAGGCAGCTGCCGAGCTGGAGACAGCAGTTACACTTCAGCTCAGAGACCTCGGCATGGCGAACGCGGTCTTTAGTGTGGCCATCAGTTTCATCGACAAGTTTCTGTCAACAGGCCGTAATGAAGTGATTTGCCTATTCTCAGCCAATCGGGGTGAAGATCCCAAGCCGCTGCAGAAAGTAGCATCAGGCGGTGAATTATCCCGGATTGCTTTAGCGATTAAATCGGTCAGCGCATACAAGGATTCGGTTGGAACGGTAATCTTTGATGAAGTTGACGCCGGTATCGGCGGCAAAACCGCCCAAATGGTCGCCGAGAAAATTGCCTTTGTTGCGAGCAGCAAACAAGTGCTATGCATTACACATTCGCCGGCTATTGCCAGTATGGCTGATATTCATTTTTTAGCAGAAAAAGTGGTAGATTCGGATCGCACCATTACTTTGGTTCGACAATTAGCGCCACCAGATCGGATGCTAGAATTGGCTCGCATGGTCGCAGGTGACAATACAACACAAATTGCTGTCGAAAATGCGAGGCAGATGATAGAAACAGCAATAAAAAAGAAAGAAAAATGGACAAATGAGGTGTAAGCGCGAGCTTACACCTCATTTTTTGTATGAAATCGTCGAATTTGAATGGTTAAGTTAATATATGACAGAATTCCCGGAATAATCTCTGGTTTTTACGGGAATCATCGATAATGAACAGAAAAAAGAATCAAGCGGGCAAGGAGTGATGACAGTAAATGGATAGGCTGAATAAGCGTTCCGTTCTTGGCATAATCTCAATTATGCTGCTTGTTTCGTTTTGTATGTCCCCACAGTTTCAAAACATCTACAGTATTCCGCCGACTTTACGAATGATTGAAGGTGAACCAGCAGTATTTACTGTCAGCTTTCCCCTTACCATCGCCGTTCCTCAAGAATTCGAGCAAGTCGTAAAACTCAACCCCGACATGACCCCGTATTCGTTATCGCGGCCGGTTGCCGTCGAACCATTTCGACGGGGAAAGACCAACGTGGAGATTAAACTTCTAGGATTAATTCCGCTGCGTACCGTGGAAGTCGATGTCCTGCCGCCAATTAAGCTCTATCCTGGCGGTCATTCAATCGGAGTTGTGCTACGTTCACAGGGTGTGATTATCGTTGGTCACTCTCCAGTGAAAAACCAGCGCGGAGACTTAATTTTACCAGCAAAAGATGCGGGAGTCATGGTTGGTGACGTCATACTTAGTATGAACGGCACGCCGATCAAAAGTGATTATCAAGTGGCTGAGATTATCGATTCCAGTGGCAAACAACACAGTCAGGTTGATGTGATGATCAAGCGCCAAGAGAAAAGACTTCACTTTAGTTTAAAACCGATTCATGATTCAGAAACCCAGCGCTATCGGATTGGGTTATATGTCCGTGATAGTGCTGCCGGCGTTGGTACCTTAACCTTTTTTGATGATAAAACCCAAACATATGGAGCCCTAGGGCATGTAATCACTGACAATGACACTAATCAGCCAATTGATTGTGATGAAGGGAAAATCGTCATGGCTACTGTCTCTGGGATTCATCACGGCAAACGCGGACAACCTGGTGAAAAGATCGGCGTGTTCATTGAAGAAGACCAAATCATTGGCGATATCCAAAAAAATACGAACTTCGGTATTTACGGGAAATTGACCAATCATATTAACCACCAACTGTATCCGGAAGCTTTGCCAGTTGCTTCAATGAGTCAAGTTCAACCCGGACCTGCGCAAATGCTGACAGTAATTGACGGAGAAACAATAGAACCATTTGGCATCGAGATTCAAAAAATTAATTTGCAAGATTCTCCTGAAGGCAAAGGATTAGTAATACAAGTTACCGATCAGCGGCTGTTAGAAAAAACCGGCGGTATTGTTCAAGGCATGAGTGGTAGTCCAATTATTCAAAATGGGAAGATTGTCGGTTCGGTTACCCATGTCTTTGTGCACGATCCAAGCAAAGGCTATGGCTGTTTCATGGATTGGATGCTGATGGAAAGCGGCCTAATACCCAAGAAGCCGCAGCAAACAGCCAAGCGATTGTTCAGTTTTGCTTATAAGCATAATATAGCTTAAACCGCCGAAAGGCGGTTTTTGTACAGAGTATAGAAAATTATAAGTTCCTGGGATAACACGAGGCATTGCATTGTAAGGCTTAGTAGCTATTTTTGTGGCGGGCCCTTATCCAGGCATTAGCCCCGCTCCGGCGGTAGGGCTTAACCTCCGCTAAGGTAATGCCTGGATAAGGGCGGTCTTCTTTTTTTTAGGAATGTTAGTCGACCATAGTGGCGCTAGTGCCGCTTGTGGCGTTTGTGCTATCATACTCAGACTTTCCCTAAAGACCGCCTCAGCGGCGCAAAGAACAGAACCACTACGTCACTAAGGACATACGCTTTGTGTCTCATGTATCGCTAGTGCCGCTTGTGTTCATCGTACTTTGTCTCACCAAGAGCGCAAGCAATTTTATTACAAATGTAGAATAAACGCAGAAATTGTCAGAATTAAAATACGATAAAAATGTAATTATTTTACAAACAAGGAAGGAAGTAACTCGCTTTTGTCGAAATAGCTCTCGTATACATCATATGAGGAGGCTCCTGATAATATGACACGAGAGAAAATTAAAGTGGCAATTGCGGATGATAACCGGGAATTTGCAGAGATCATGCAAGAGTTTCTCCAACAACAGCCTGATATTGATTTAGTCGGCGTTGCGTATAACGGAGAAGAAATTCTTACAGTGATACATGACAAAAAGCCCGATGTCTTGGTTCTTGATATTATCATGCCGCATTTGGATGGAATCGGTGTGCTGGAACGGCTAAGCGGGTCTGGCGAAAAACGTCCTAAGATTATCGTTTTGACTGCTCTTGGCCAAGAAAGTGTTACCCAGCGGGTAGTGGAACTAGGCGCCGATTATTACATCTTAAAACCCTTCAATATGGATGTGTTAATCAACCGAGTTCGTCAGTTGGCCGGTGTCATTACCTCCCAACGTCCCGCCGTAGCGCAAGCAATCAAAGCCCGCCCAGTCGATGTCGAAGTAACCAGCATTATCCGCGAGATCGGTATTCCAGCTCATATCAAAGGCTACCAATACCTGCGTGATGCCATTATGATGATTGTCAACGAGATTGAGCTCCTCGGCGCGGTAACAAAAGTGCTTTATCCGATGATTGCCGATAAATATTCCACCACTCCCAGCCGAGTCGAGCGTGCCATCCGGCATGCGATTGAAGTCGCCTGGAGCCGGGGTAACATGGATATGATCAACCGTATTTTTGGTTATACGGTCAAACTTGAGAAAGGGAAACCGACAAACTCAGAGTTTATGGCAATGATTGCCGATAAGCTGCGGATGGAAATGCGAGCATAGAGAAAAAGACATTATTAAGAGCTTTCGGAAGTTTTCCGGGAGCTTTTTTCTTCAAGCTAGCAGTGTTATCGTTGGCATAGCGCCACTATACGCTTTTAGCGCGAAAAACGAGTCTATCGTTAATACAGATCTGGAAAGCATGAAACAGAGCCGCTGTCCCTGTGTTTATGGGGGACTTGTAGAATTTGGGAATTTAGTCCTGCTGGAAATCATCAAATTGAGACAAGGGTCGGATATAAATTCTATGATAGCAAGCTATAATGAAATTAGATAAAAAAATAATTGTAATGATTGTATTGTTGACTTGGAGGTCGTATTATACTCAGAATTATCCGATTGAAAGGTGGTTGCCCCATGAACCACGCGATCAAAAGGGAATCTTTCTCAATAGTGCGGTCTATTAATCCTCATTTTGATATGTCATTATTTCATGGCTTTCTTTGTTTCTACATTACATATTCTATAGTTTATAGTCCCTGATATATCAGTTTCGCATAGTTGTTATGCGCGTCTGATATATCAGGGATTTCTAATTTAAACACAGATGTAAAGGCTGTGGATGAGAAAACTTGGAGATCGGATTTAAGTTGAGTGAGCAGTCTATTTCAAAAAGCAACTGGAGGAGAGCTCAAAAAACGAGCAAATAAATTTAAAATTAAAGAATTATTTCTTTGGAGGAGCTATGCAGTTTAAATGGATTAAATTTGGCGATATTTTTCAAACTGGTGTTCTTAAGTATAATCAGTCACTATACGAGCAGTCAAAAGAGCAATTTGAAAAAGCATTAATTATTAATAAAAACGATTTTCTAGTTAATTTTTGGTTGCTTCGAGTACATACTAAGCTAGGTACTATTATAGAAGCAGATATTTATGCATCCAAGTGTGTTGCTTTAAGACCAGATCTAAAAGAACTAATAAACTATTGGCAAATGTCAACTAAAGATCATTACCTTTTAAAAGAAAACTGGATACAATTGGAAGACGAAGTTGATAAGAAAATTATGGAATATGAGAGAAACAGGCAATATTCAGGGAAAGATATTGTAAAAGTTATTCTTATAATGCTAGCAGTTTTATTCTTAGGTATATTTTTCTTCTTTTTAATTTGTCGAGCATTAAATATCCCTATTCTTTCGATTTTTGCCCAATCACCTAGTTCTGGATTAATTTATAGAAATATATTACTGATTCCCTTTATCTTTTTTTATTATCATAAACCGATACTTATCACAAATTTTTGGATAAAGATTAAAGATGTAGCCAAATTATTTAGCAATAAGAAATTCCTAAACTGGCTTACATTGTTATTAACTATAAAAATATTGGTTGGCATTCTAACATTAAGTCACAATTCAATTATTCGCGATAAAGTGGTTTTTCTTCTTCCTGAAGTTATTATTGTAGCGGTTTTTTTAGCTCCTATTTGTGAAGAAGTAATATTTAGAGGGCTATTATTTAAATGTGTAAAGCAATTTAGTAAATCTTTTGCTTATTTAATTAGTGCATTGCTGTTTTATGCATACCATGGTATAGAGGCGAATTATTTTCACTTTATATTAGGCTTAGTTTTCGCTTATGCCTATGAAGAATTTGGCACGTTAACTGCTCCTATTGTTTTACATAGTCTTCAAAATGTAGTCTTACCGTTTTTTGTAATACTTTATCACAAGATACTACCAGTGTTCTTTTAATATTGTAATTTAGGGAGGGTGGAACAGAATGAGTGAAAATGAAAGTCAGGTTTGGATGCAAAAAATGACTGCTGATCTAGTAGCCAAGCTAGTAACTCTGCCAACTACAGTCTTATTAGCAACCTTAACCAATATGGGATACCTAAACTTGCAAAACCCCGCTGATAAGGCAATTGTGACTACGTTAGTAGTGGAAGCAGCTACGAAAGAATATTTAGTCAGATCCGCTATTGAAGGAAAGCTAAGGAGTCCTTCAGAATTCCTCGGCGACATAATAAACAATGCTGTGCCAGTAGTCGGCGGATGGGAATCAAACGCAGTAAAGTTCACTTATGAATTATGGGATAAGCTAATGTCTCTTTCTAATGCATATGGTGATCCTGGCAATCCTGGTGATCCTGGTGATCCTGGTGATCCTGGTGACCCTGGTGACCCTGGTGATCCTGGTGATCCTGGTGATCCTGGTGATCCCGGCGTTCCTGGAACTCCCGGTGGCTCCGGCCTAGACCCCTTTAACCCAGGACCTACCGGTCCATTTCGTGGTGCTGAGGGAGAAACATTTGATCCATTAGTTCTCGATCTAGACGGGGATGGTATTGAAACAACAGCCGTTTCAACAGGCGGATATTTTGATTTAGATTGTAACGGATTTGCAGAAAAAACCGGATGGGTAAAGTCTGATGACGGCATCCTTGCGATGGATCGAAATGGAGACGGCATTATCAACAATGGACAAGAACTCTTCGGTGATCAAACCATTTTATCAAACGGTGTAAAGGCCAGTAGCGGATTTCAGGCGTTAGCAGATCTTGATAGTAACACTGATGGGATTATCGATACAAATGATACAGAGTTTTCACAACTTCGCGTATGGAAAGACGTCAATGGGGATGGGTATTCTACTACCAATGAGTTGCTCACTCTCACTGAACTTGGCATCAAGTCAATAAGCCTGAGTAATACATCTACTAATACTACCGATGCTAGTGGCAACACGCAGGCTCGCTTAGGTTTATTTGAAAGATTAGATGGAACAGTATCGTCCATGGGTGAATATTTGTTTAACCGTGATACTATCCATTCAGTGGCTACACAATGGATAGATGTAAGCCCGGAAATTAAGGAACTTCCCTATTTACAGGGGCACGGGAATGTGTATGATCTTTGGCAAGCTATGGCCCGCGACTCAAGTGGTGTCTTACAAGACTTAGTTCAGGCATTCATTGCGGAAACGGAACCCGCAGTTCGTGAAGAGATAATGGAACAAATTTTATTTAAATGGACCGATAGCGACGTAATTGATCCTGCTAGCCGAGGTTCAAATATTGATGCAAGGCAATTGGCTGTACTGGAGAGCATGTTCGGTCAAGAATTTGTTGGGGTGCTGACAACGGGCGGGACTACTCCTGATCCAAATGTTAACGCTGCTGCTGTTCTAAAAGATATCTATGCGGATATGAAAGAATACTTCTACATCCGGTTAATGGCGCAAAGCACTTGTGCTGATTTAATGAATGCAATAACATTTTCCTGGGACGCAGAAAATAATACGGTGATTGATAGCTTAGCTGGGGTTCAGACCAAGATTGATGCAATGCTGGTAGCAAATAATTATACCGGAGTAATCAGTCTGATTGAATTTGCTCGTGTTTTAAATGGACTGGGACTAAACTCTAGTCTGGTCGATTTTGAGCGATTTAAGGATTATTACGCGACACAAGATGTAGACCTAGGATTTGCCATTGAGTCAGCAGGTCGAAACATTATCTATGGATTGCTTGGTGATGACTTCATTGAAGGTACTTCTCGAACCGACGTTATCATAGGCGGCGATGGAGCTGATAACCTGTTAGGGTATTGCGGCGAAGATTTTCTTTATGGTGGGGGCGGGAGTGACCATATTATCGGTGGGAATCATAATGATATTCTAAGTGGCGGCGATGGTGACGACATTCTTTCTGGCGAAGCTGATGTAGATAAGTTGTACGGTGGGGATGGAAACGACTATTTAAGTGGCGGAAGTGGCAATGATATTTTAACAGGGGATCTTGGTAGCGATATTCTCAGCGGTGACGATGGTAGTGACCAGCTATTGGGCGGCGATGGTGATGACATTTTGTACGGTGACAACGGAGAGGATGTACTTGATGGAGGCGTCGGAAACGATTTCTTAGACGGAAGCGCCGGAAGCGACGTTTATCTTTATGGATTGGGATCCGGTAATGATGCAATCCATAGCTATGATTCTGATGTTGCATCAATCGATATTGTCCAAATGGGTGAGGGGATAACCCAAGACCAAGTAGAGTTCAATTACAACGCTGCGCAGAATGCTAACGCCCATTATTGGGAAGATATTACGATGAAGCTTAGGAATAGCGGAGAGACCTTAACGCTAAGAAATTGGTTTATGGGAGATGCCTATCAGGTAGACAAAATCCGGTTCGCCGATGGGAGTGAAATAACGGCATCGGAAATTACTGCCACAATTAAGACAGTTGGAACCGAAAATGCTGATACAATATTTGGCAGCAGCTATCATGGCGATAAAATGTATGGACTTGGTGGAAATGATACTATTTTTGGCGAAGGCGGCAATGATGTCATATATGGCGGCGATGGCAACGATTCATTAAATGGTCATTCCGGAGACGATATCTTATACGGAGAAGCAGGAAATGATTACTTAAGTGGGTACGGAGGAAACGATACTCTATATGGCGGTGATGGGGACGAGACATTGCTCGGTGATGAGGGTAATGACCACTTATATGGAGAGGAAGGCGTCGATACTCTGTATGGATATACTGGAGACGATGTTCTAGATGGTGGTGCTGGTAATGATATCTTAGACGGCGGTACTGGAAATGACGTTTATCTTTACGGATTGGGATCGGGTAACGATTTTGTTAGTAACAACGATTCTAATGATACGTCGGTAGATATCATCCAAATGGGTGAGGGGATAACCCAAGACTTAGTTGAGTTCAATTTCAACGCTGCTCAGAATTCCAACGCTAATTATTGGGAAGATATTACGATCAAGTTAAAAAATAGCGGCGAAATACTGACGTTAAGAAACTGGTTTATGGGAGATGCCTATCAGGTAGATAAGATCCGGTTCGCTGATGGGAGTGAAATAACGGCATGAGAGGAAGGCGTCGATACTCTATATGGATATACTGGAGACGATGTTCTAGATGGTGGTGCTGGTAATGATATCTTAGACGGCGGTACTGGAAATGACGTTTATCTATACGGATTGGGATCAGGTAACGATTTTGTTAGTAACAACGATTCTAATGCTACGTCGGTAGATATTATCCAAATGGGTGAGGGGATAACCCAAGACCTAGTTGAGTTCAATTTTAACGCTGCTCAGAATTCAAACGCCCAGTGCTGGGAAGATATTACGATCAAGTTAAAAAATAGCGGCGAAATACTGACGTTAAGAAACTGGTTTATGGGAGATGCCTATCAGGTAGATAAGATCCGGTTCGCCGATGGGAGTGAAATAACGGCATGAGAGGAAGGCGTCGATACTCTGTATGGATATACTGGAGACGATGTTCTAGATGGTGGTGCTGGTAATGACTATCTTCAAGGCGGCGCTAATGACGATATTTATATTTATGGGTTAGGGTCAGGCAATGACATCATTGACAATGATTCTTCTGATTGGGCTACAGCCATAGATATCATTCAAATTGGTGCGGGTCTTTCCCAAGATTCATTTAGATATATTCAAGACTCCGAAAATGTCATTTTGAAACTTAAGG
Organism: Anaerosporomusa subterranea; assembly: GCF_001611555.1. NCBI lineage: Bacteria > Bacillati > Bacillota > Negativicutes > Acetonemataceae > Anaerosporomusa > Anaerosporomusa subterranea. Next base: position 662,636 of record NZ_LSGP01000013.1, on the reverse strand, counting down.
ATACGGGTGAAGCTTTAACCATAAAGAACTGGCTTATAGGCGATAGCTATCGCCCTGATGCAATTGTATTTGCCGATGGAAGCGAGATTTCGGCTTCACAATTATCCAGTATGGTTCAGGCTATTGGTACGGCTGGCAATGACTATCTGTATACGAGTAACTATCACGACGATAAAGTGTATGGATTGGATGGGAATGATACCCTGGGTGGTTATGGAGGCAATGATGAGCTGCTCGGTGGAAATGGTAACGATTACTTATACGGTGGAAATGGCAACGATACTTTATATGGAGAAGCGGGGATGGATACTTTATACGGCGAAACCGGTGATGACCATCTCTATGGCGGCGATAGCAACGATATTTTATATGGCAACGAAGGTGAAGATGTACTCGACGGCGGTATAGAAAACGACGTACTGGATGGCGGCGCAGGTCTAGACACTATGGTCGGAGGATTGGGTGATGATGTCTACGTCGTAGATAGCAATGATTTGGTGATCGAAAATGAAGGAGAAGGCACTGATACGGTTAAGGCATCCGTCACATATACATTAAGTGCCAATGTAGAGAATCTAACATTGACTGAGTCTGCCGCTAATGGAACAGGTAACGAACTAGATAATGTGATTCTTGGCAATAGTTATAATAACGTACTAAACGGCGGCGCAGGCAATGATATGCTTGACGGCGGAACAGGGGCCGACGTCATGTCTGGTGGATCGGGCGACGACACATATATCGTAGATAACGCTAATGATATGGTAATTGAAATTGTTGGTGAAGGTATCGATACGGTGAAGTCATCCCTAAACTATATATTAGGCGCTAATGTAGAGAATCTTACATTGACTGGAAGCGCCGCAAGTGGCACAGGCAACGAATTGGACAATATGATCATCGGAAACAGTTATAATAACACGCTAAACGGCGGCGCGGGCAACGATACGCTAGACGGCGGTGTTGGCTGGGATGCAATGATTGGTGAAGTCGGTGATGACACATATGTTGTAGATAATACAAGCGATGTAATAACAGAAAATGCTGGCGAAGGTACCGATACGGTGAAGTCCTTTATCACGTACACTCTGGGTTCCACGCTGGAGAATTTGACCTTAATTGGCACAGCTACCATTAATGGATCAGGCAATTCCTTAGACAATGTGCTGATAGGCAATAGTAGTGCTAATACGTTGGACGGTGGTCTAGGAGCGGACACCATGTTTGGTAGTGGCGGCGATGACACCTATGTTGTGGACAGTGCGAATGATATAGTAACGGAGAATATAGGTGGAGGAAACGATACGGTGAAGTCGTCTCTCTCCTACACACTAGGCGCTAACGTCGAAAACCTAACTTTGACCGGGACGGAGGCAAGTGAAGGAACAGGAAATGAACTTGACAATGTGATCACCGGCAACAATTATAATAACGTGCTAAGCGGTGGGGCAGGAAATGATTCGCTAAACGGCGGCGCTGGAGCGGACACTATGGCTGGCGGAATGGGCGACGACACCTATATTGTGGATAGTGCTAGCGATGTTATTATCGAGAGTATCAACGAAGGTATCGATACGGTGAAGTCGTCTGTCTCCTATACACTAAGCGCCACGATCGAGAATCTTATCTTGACTGGTTCTGCAATGACTGGTACAGGAAACGAACTAGACAATATGATCACCGGCAACAGCTACAACAACATACTAAGTGGTGGCGCTGGCAACGACACACTTGACGGCGGCGCGGGAACAGATACCATGTTCGGCGGAATTGGCGATGATACCTATCTACTTGACAGCACTAGTGATGTCGTAACAGAATACTTTGGCGAAGGCATCGATACGGTTAGGGCGTCTACCTCATACACGTTGGGGGCCAATCTGGAAAATCTAACATTGACTGGTACTAATAGCATCAAGGGTATAGGGAATGGACTGGATAATCTCATCATCGGCAACAACGGAAATAATATCCTAGATGGCGCTGCAGGGGCGGATAGCCTGGTTGGCGGACTGGGTGCAGACACCTATATCGTTGATAATGAAGGGGACGTTGTAATCGAAGACGCTGAAGCAGGCACAGATACGGTTAAGTCATCTACTACCTATATGCTATCTGCCAATGTAGAAAACCTCACCTTGACTGAGCTGACTGCTATCAATGGAACGGGGAACGGACTGAATAATGTAATCACAGGCAACAGCGGTGACAACAGTCTGTATGGAATGGATGGCAACGATACACTATGCGGTGGAGTTGGCAACGATATATTGCTTGGCGGGACTGGCGACGATGTCATTTATGGCGATGGCGGCGGGGAGACGGTACGGAGTATCAGTATGGATAATTCGGCTCCTATTACCATACCCGACAGTTTCCTTGCGGGAGTAAGCAAGTCTTATACTGTGAACGAAAGCGGCATTATTGCTGACCTAAATGTTTGGCTAAATATCACCCATACATTCGACAGAGACTTATCCGCGTACTTAATTGGTCCCGATGGAACCAGTGTAGAGCTATTCGCTAATGTTGGATCTAGTGGTGACAATTTTCAAAACACACAATTAGACGATGAAGCTACGACTACCATTAGTAGTGGTACGGCGCCATTTAGTGGCAGTTATCGCCCAAGCCAAGCGCTCAGTGTGTTTGATGGCATGAATACCGCTGGTGTATGGAATTTGAAGGTTGTTGATAATGCCAATGGCGATGTAGGTCAATTAATAGCAGCGCAGATTGAATTCTCAGTTCTGAGTGAAACGAGTGATGGTCATAATGACACGTTGTATGGCGGAGAAGGGGCTGACACGCTTTACGGATGCGGTGGCAACGATATCCTTGATGGTGGTTCTGACAACGACATCTTAAAAGGTGGCCTAGGTGACGACACCTATCTGTTCGGCGTCGGCTCCGGCAACGACACCATCAACAGCTATGAAGGAGCAGATAATGGCCTCGACACCCTCCAGTTCCAAAACCTCGTTTTGGCCAGTATCGAATTTGCTCGGAGCAATAACGACCTGGTATGCACCATCACGCAAACCGGTGAAACCGTCCGTCTCAGCAATTGGACGTTGGGATCAGCCTACCAAGTTGCCACCTTCCAATTCACCAATACGACGTTAAACGCTGCTGAGGTAAATCAGCGCATAGCCTAATCAACGAATTTTGGTTTGCTAGTAAGGTTGTAACGGTGAGCGAATGCCAGCAGATATGGCATTCGCTCACCGTTGAATATTGCAATGGAGGGTGCTTATGAATTCTACCGCAAGCGCAGATGCAGAACCAGTCGACCCTGCAGCTCAGCCAGCTATCGACAGCGGCCTGATGTGTCTTGTCACAGCCGCCCGCCTTCTCGGCATACCTGCTGACTATCAGCAACTGAAAAGAGCATTTGCCGTCTCTGATGCCCCCGTAAACACTATCGATCTCTTACGCGCTGCTAAGGAACTGGGGCTTAAAGCGAAACAAACTCGTACTCTGGCGGCTAAGCTCGCGAAACTCTCGTTGCCAGCCATTATTCAATTAACAAACGGACAATACTCCGTCATCGTCAAAGCTGACGCTGAGAGAGTTCTGGTATTTGACCCCTATAAAGAGCGTCCGCTGGCTCTTACCTATGAAAACTTGGCGTCTGCTTGGACGGGAGCCGTCATCTTATTAACCCGTCGCTTCAGCCTTGCCAATTTGGAGCAAGAGTTTAACTTTAGCTGGTTTATTCCTGTCATTGTGAAATTCAAACGCTTTTTTAGCGAAGTACTGGTAACTTCTTTTTTCCTCCAGAGTTTTGGCCTGATTACACCATTATTTACCCAAGTCATAATCGACAAGGTGTTAATCCATAAAGGTGTTACAACACTCGATATTTTGGCGATTGGCCTGTTGATGATGAATGTCTTTGAAGGTGTCCTCGGCATACTGCGGACTTACCTCTTTTCCCATACGACCAATCGGGTTGATGTTATCCTCGGCGCTAAGTTGTTTAATCACATGCTTGCCTTGCCGCTAAAGTATTTCGAAATCAGGCGGGTAGGAGATACAGTGGCACGGGTGAGAGAATTGGAGAACATTCGTCAATTTTTAACAGGGTCTGCACTTACTGTAGTTCTAGACTTATTTTTCGGGACTGTATTCATTATTGCCATGTTTTTCTATAGTGTCCAACTCAGTCTAGTTACACTGGCATCATTACCGTTCTTTCTTGGATTGTCGATTTTTGTTACCCCAATCTTTAAGCGCCGCCTTAACCACAAATTTGCTTGCGGCGCGGAGGTACAGTCTTATCTAGTGGAATCAATCACCGGGATTCATACGGTAAAAAGCCTGGCTATCGAGCCGCAGCTTAATCGCAAATGGGAAGGAATACTGGCCAATTACGTCAAGGCTTCCTTTAACACTACTCTTCTTGGGAATATGGCTGGAAATACCGCCCAATTTGTTCAAAAAGCGGCTAACTTAGCAATTTTGTGGTTTGGCGCTCACCTGGTTATGGATGGAAAACTCACCGTTGGTCAACTGATCGCCTTTCAAATGCTGGCAGGCAGAGTAACCGATCCAGTATTGCGCCTGGCCAACCTTTGGCAAGATTTTCAGCAAGTCCGACTGTCTGTTGAACGGTTAGGCGATGTGCTCAATTGTCCGCGTGAACCGGCGTTTAACCCTAACCGTACGCTATTACCGCCGCTCAAAGGGCATGTCACACTAGATAATTTGGCCTTTCGTTATCGTATCGACGGTCCGCTTGTGCTTGATGACATCAGCCTGCAGATAGAATCAGGCACAACCGTTGGTATTGTTGGTCGCTCTGGTTCCGGCAAAAGCACACTGACAAAACTCATCCAACGCCTGTATATCCCAGAGCGAGGCCGTGTCCTCATCGATGGGATTGATTTAGCCCAAGTAGAGCCTGCCTGGCTGAGACGTCAAATCGGTGTGGTATTGCAAGAGAACTTTCTCTTTAATGGCAGCGTCAGAGATAACATTGCCGCCGTCGTACCAGGCGCTTCCATGGAGAAAATCGTACAGTCTGCCAAACTGGCCGGAGCGCATGAATTCATTCTGGAGCTTCCCGAAGGCTATGATACAGGTGTGGGAGAACGCGGGACCTCTTTATCTGGCGGTCAGCGGCAGCGCATCGCTATCGCTAGGACACTCTTGAGCAACCCCCGAATCCTCATCTTTGACGAAGCGACCAGCGCTCTCGATTACCAGTCTGAGCGAATTATACAGGACAATCTGCAGCACATTTGTCAAGGTCGCACCGTATTTATCATCGCTCACCGGTTGTCTACCGTGCGAAGCGCCGATCTCATTGTCGTCGTTGAAAAAGGCCGCATCGTTGAAAAGGGCAGTCACGAACAGCTCATGAAACAAAAAGGCGCGTACTATCATCTCTACTCGCAGCAGGAGGGCAAACACGAATGCGCCTGATGCTATATAAATGGATAAAACAACGATTGGAAACAGAAGAATTCCGCAAACAAACGGCTGCAACCAGCCAACTTAACCAACAGGAACTGGAATTTTTGCCCGCGGCGCTGGAAATCGTAGAGACGCCGCCTTCGCCGATAGGCCGGGCCACTGCCTGGCTATTGATTACGCTGTTTACGGTGGCAATAACTTGGGCCTGTATTGGTCAAATCGAGGAAGTTGCCGTCGCGACAGGCAAGGTTATTCCTTCGGGCTATACCAAGACGATACAAGCGGAAGACAAGGGCGTTGTCAAGCGCATCCATGTCAAGGATGGCAGCAAGGTCAAAGCAGGCGATTTGCTTATCGAACTTGATACTACTATGACCGGCGCGGATGTTTCGCGCATGGTGAAAGAACAAGCCTATTACCGGCTGGAATTGCAGCGCCTGACCGCCGAACAAGCAGGTCAACCTTTTGTGCCAGATACGAATTCAGGAGCCAGCCAAGAAGATATCCAGTATCAACTTCGCTTGTACCGTAGCCGGATGGCGGAATACCAGGCGAAAACAGAAACTGCTCAACAAGGGATACACCAAGCTCAGGCAGCCTTAGACATTGGCCAGGCAACTAAACAAAAACTGTTTATGCAGCTTGAGATAGCGGCTGATAAAGAAGAGAGAATGCGGGAACTAGTAGGCCAGGGGGCTGTTTCGCAGTTCCTGTATCAAGATTACCGGGAAAAGAAGCTTACCTTGCAGCAAGACCTCGCGGCTCAAACCAATGAACTGGTTAAAGCCAACCATGCTCTGCTGCAGAGTATGGAAACGAAGAATAACATTATTAGCGAACATGATCGGGATATCATGACTAAACTCGTAGAAGACCGCCGTCAACTGCAGAATATTGAAGAAGAATTGAAAAAGGCTAAAGAAAAAGACCGGCTGAGTACCATTACATCGCCGATAACCGGTACAGTCAACCAATTAGTGATCCACACCATCGGGGCGGTGGTAACGCCGGCGCAAACATTGATGCTGATTGTGCCTGAAGGGGCGAAAATGGAGATTGAGGCCTGGGTAGCCAATAAAGATATCGGCTTCATATATGAAGGGCAGGATGCTGAGGTTAAAGTGGAGACCTTTAACTTCCAAAAGTACGGAACCTTAGAAGCCAAATTATTCGAGCTAAGCTCTGATGCGGTGGAAGATAAGGAGAAAGGGTTAGTGTACCGGGCAGTGCTACAAACAAGTCAGGATCATTTTGCCTTAGCTAATGGAAGGAAAGTGTATTTAACTCCAGGGATGGCGGTTACGGCAGAGGTCAAGACAAGACAGAAACGAATTATTGAGTACTTTATGGATCCATTTATTAAGTATAGGAGCGAGGGGTTGAGGGAGCGGTAGTAATAGTGGAGTTTCAAATAAATGCCATCTTGTCTTTTGCAGGAATTTTTAATGGCGAAAGGAAATACTCTAGATAACATAGTATTTTCGCATAGGTGCTTTGAATGTGTTCAAAGAGGGGGCCCAAAGGTGATAGGGCTACAAACCAATCAGCGCATAATGATCCTTGTTGGCGAGTTTGGCAGCGGCAAGACCGAACTCGCTATTCAGCATGCTCTGATGCTGGCGGCTCAAGGCGTTAAAACTGCGATTGTTGATATTGATATTGTAAAGCCCTATTTTCGCACCCGCGAAAGCCGGGAGTTGCTGGAAGCGAGCGGAGTTTATGTAGTGGCGCCTGAGCAGTGTTTGGCTCATTCGGATTTGCCAATTCTGCCACAAGACTTATCGCGAATTCTATACGACGACTCTTACCAAGTGGTGATGGATGTCGGCGGTGGTGAGTCGGCAATCGTAATGGGGCAGCTTAGACCGCAACTGTCTGAAGTCGGCTATGAAGCTTTACTAGTGGTCAACACAAGGCGACCATTTACCGCCGATAGCGATGGCATTGTTAGTACTTTGCGGCGAATCGAGCAGGTTTCTCGTCTCACCGTGTCCGGATTAATCGCCAATACGAACCTAGCGGCTGAAACAACAGCTGAACATATACTGGCAGGACTCGAGATAGTGAAGCTGGCAGCCGAATGCCTGCAGTTGCCTGTGAGCGGGCTGGTTGCTCCGCTTTGGCTGAAGGATAAGATTCAAGCCGATGTCCCAATAGTTTGGCTAAACCCGCGAACCCGATATCCCTGGATGGAATAGAATGGAGGTCCCTATGCAACAAATCAATGAAAAGTTAATCGAAAAGCCAATCTCATCGGAAAGAATTTACGAGGGAGCGATTGTCAATATTCGCCGTGACACAGTCACGCTGCCAAATGGCAAATCGGCGACCCGTGAAGTGGTTGAACATCCGGGGGCGGTCGCGGTTGTACCGGTAACTGATGATGGCAAAGTAATTCTCGTCAGGCAGTTCAGGCACCCTATCGGGCAACTTCTGCTAGAAATACCGGCAGGTAAACTGGACAAAGGCGAACATCCTGACGATTGTGCCCGGCGTGAATTGGAGGAAGAGACGGGGTTCGTGGCCTCCCAACTGAGGAGAATTGCTTCGATATTTACAACACCGGGCTTTACGAATGAAATCATCCATATTTATTTAGCCACCGGGTTGACTGCCACTGCGCAGCATCCGGATGAGGATGAGTTCCTCGCTGTTGAGTACTATGACCGAGACCAAATTAAAGAGCTGCTCGCGGCAGGCGAACTGCAAGATTCCAAGACCGCGCTTGGCCTGTTATTAACGGAGAGTCTGCGGTGAAACAATTTTTTGCTGATTTACATATTCATGTTGGCTGCACAGACAATGGGACCTGGGTCAAAATCCCGACATCGCGTCGGCTGACAGTACGCAATATTTTGCACGAAGCGGATTGCCGCAAGGGTATTGACATCATTGGAGTTGTTGACTGCATGTCACCGCCCGTTCTTGCCGATCTTCGCCAATTGCTGGCTGAAGGCATGATTCGCGTCCAGTCAGGCGGCGGCTATTTGTTTGAGGGTGGCACTGCTCTCATGCTCGGAGCAGAAATTGAGACAGCTGAAGCGGATGGCAAACAGTCCCATACGCTGATTTTTCTGCCTGATATTGAGACAATGACGGCATTCTCCGCTACCATGTCTAAACATATTCGCAATATCGGCCTGAGTTCACAAAATGCCCATATGACTTTGGGCAATCTGATCGATATTGCGGTTGGGTTTGAGGCGCTCATCATTCCTGCGCATATATTTACCCCACACAAAGGCTTGTATGGTTCGTGTACAAGACGCATGGCAAACATTTTATCAGACAAACAAATACAATCCTTGGCTGCAGTTGAACTCGGGCTAAGCGCAGATGCAATGATGGCTGATCGCATTGCCGAACTTAGTGAACTCAGTTTTATCACTAACTCAGACGCTCATTCGCCTGACAAAATCGCCAGAGAATATAATTTGCTCTTATTGGCAGAACCAAGCTATCAGGAATTAGCTCTTGCATTGGCCCGCAAAGGCGGGCGACGGGTCGCTACTAATTATGGACTTGATCCCCGCCTCGGAAAATATCATCGAACTCTATGCGATGCCTGTGGCCATGTGGAAATCGAGAATAAGACAGTCGCGCTTTGTCCAGCTTGCGGCAGCAAAAAAGTGGTACGAGGCGTCTTTGACCGGATAGACGACATTGCCGATTTCAGCTTGCCGCAACATCCCGATTTTCGCGTTCCTTATCATTATCAGATTCCTCTCGGATTTATTCCAGGGGTAGGGAAAGTTGCAATAGACCGTCTACTGGCTGCCTTTGGCAGTGAGATGGCAGTACTGCATCGAGCAACTCAACATGAGATCGCCGCTGTCGTTGGGGAGAAGACGGCGGCAGCAATTTTGGCGGCACGATCTGGCGAGGCTCGCATCGTGGCTGGAGCTGGCGGGATATATGGCCGTATGCTGAAAATGTAGTGGACATGTCATAATCAACGCTACCCCGCATACACATAAAGTATACGTAAAGTCTACTTTATGTGGGAGGGGCGTCACCTTGGATTACTTCCGTAAAAACTTGTTTAATTATATACGGGCGAATATCGTCGGCTATTTCTTTATTTTGCTCGTGTTCGTAGGTGGGGTTGTTTTCGGCGCATTAGCTGTCAAAACTCTGCCAGATGAACAAAAAACTGAACTTATCGGTTATTTACAAATCTTTTTTCAAGGATTTACTGTATGGTCTGCTGAGTCTTGGGGTAGTACTGAACTATTTGCTAACGTTGTATTCAATCACATCAAGACAGTTGGCCTGATCTGGTTGCTCGGATTTACTGTTATCGGTATGCCGCTAGTTTGGTTCATCGTCTTTACCCGCGGTTTTGTCATCGGCTTTACCGTAGGTTTTCTCGTTAATGAATATATCATGAAGGGGCTGGTCTTCGCATTAGCAGCCGTTCTGCCTCATAGTCTTCTTAGCGTGCCAGCCGTGATCGCGGCAGGTGTGGCAGCGACTTCGTTTTCCCTATGGCTTGCCCGCCGCCGCAGCAATCCCAAGACAACCCTTGGTTATGAAGCAATCGGGTATTCGGTGCTGTGCCTAACCATGCTTCTCATCCTTCTCGTCGCCGCAGTGGTTGAAGTTTATATCTCACCTTTATTCATGAAGTTTGTCGTGGCGATGCTCTTCAAGCAGCCTTGAAATTATTTGGGCGTGTCTCTGGTGAGCATAATCACTGAATTTCTGAATATGTATGTTATTAAGTTAAGCGTTTACAGTAAGCGTGCCATAAACTTATGACATAATTATGATAATATTTCAAAAAAGACAGAAATTTTGACAGGAAAACAAAGGGAAAAATAATAACAATGTTGAATAATGTTGGTAACAATGTTCCTGTTACTCGTTTAATCTATTTCAACCATAATCAGAAGTGGTTTATTTGGCGAGAAAAAGGGTGGGAAAGATGGAAAGCTTTGTATCTGAATTTATTAATTATCTTGCGGTTGAACGTGGCTTGGCCCAAAATACGTTAGAATCGTATGGTAGGGACCTTCGTCAGTTCCAGGCTTATCTGCAGGAGAGCAAAATTGATTTTATGAAAGATCTTAACCGGAGTACCATCCTTACATATTTGAACAATCTGCAAACCAATGGCAAGGCGGTATCAACCATATCGCGTAACCTAGCGGCAATCAAATCATTCTATCAGTATCTGGTGCGAGAACGCTACCTAGAGAAAGATCCCGCGGCGCACCTAGAGTCGCCAAAACTGGAAAAGAAACTACCCAAGGTTCTTTCTGTGCACGAAGTTGAAGAACTGCTTAAGCAGCCGAACGCATTGCTGCCAGCTGGTCTTAGAGATAAGGCGATGCTTGAACTCCTTTATGCGACTGGTATTCGCGTTTCTGAATTGATCTCGCTCAACATTTCTGATGTAAATCTCGATATGGGATATATCAAGTGTTATGGAAAAGGCTCGAAAGAACGGATTGTTCCGCTCGGTTCTATTGCAGCAAAGTGTGTCCAAGATTATCTGGGAAAGGGTCGGACTAAACTAGTGCGAACCTATGAAGAAGCTGCTCTGTTTATCAATCATCACGGTAATCGCTTAACCCGGCAGGGCTTCTGGAAAATTATCAAAAAGTATGCTCAGGAAGCGTGTATTGTTAAAGAGATTACCCCGCACACTTTGCGTCATTCCTTTGCTACTCACCTCCTCGAGAACGGCGCTGATTTGCGTTCAGTGCAAGAAATGCTAGGCCATGCTGATATTTCGACAACTCAAATATATACTCATGTAACTCGCAATCACTTGAAGGAAGTGTATGATAAGACGCATCCTCGAGCCTAATTACTGCACTACTAAGCATTACCTAGATATTTGTGCCATAAATACATAAGCTATAGTAAATGCGAAAGGCCGTACAGTACGGCCTTTTGTTTACAAATGGAGGGAGTATCATGTTTGAGCGGATCATTATTATCGTTCTCGATAGTGTTGGCATTGGCGCATTGCCAGATGCAGCAGAATATGGCGATGCGGGTGCGAATACATTAGGGCATATTGCAACAGCACGCGGCGGTTTGAAGTTACCGACGCTGGCGAGCCTTGGTTTAGGCTGTATTGCGCCGATTGCAGGCGTACCCTGTCCAGAACAACCGCTTGCCTGTTACGGAAAACTGGCTGAGTCGTCAAAAGGGAAAGACACAACGACTGGGCACTGGGAAATGGCCGGGGCGCCGGTTTCACATCCGTTTCCCTACTATCCTAACGGCTTTCCTGCGGAGATTATGGACAAGTTTGCTGTGTTGACTGGCCGCACCGCTCTTGGTAACAAAGTAGCATCAGGGACTGAAATTATCGCCGAGTTGGGTGAAGAACACATGAAAACCGGTAAGCCGATTGTCTATACATCTGCAGATAGTGTTTTTCAGATCGCGGCCCATGAAGACATTATTCCCCTTACAAAACTGTATGCAATGTGTCGGATTGCACGTGACCAGATACTAGTAGGCGAGCATGCGGTCGGTCGCATAATCGCCCGCCCGTTTATTGGCATTCCTGGTGCGTTTACTCGTACTCCTAACCGACATGATTACAGCCTGATGCCAGATGGCGAGACCATGCTTGATCGGGTCAAAGCTGCCGGGCTGCCATGCATTGGGATTGGTAAGATTGGCGACATTTTTGCCCAGAGAGGATTGACAGAGTCATTCCCAACCAAGTCAAATCAGCACGGGATGGATATCCTCGAGACAGTCCTTAGCCAAATCGAGCGGGGACTGATAATGGCCAATTTGGTCGAGTTTGATAGCAGCTTCGGTCATCGCCGGGATATTGACGGTTATGCGGCTGCGCTTGAAGCATTTGACTCGCGTTTGGCAGGATTTCTGCCAAAGCTCGGCACTAACGATTTGTTGATCATTACTGCCGATCATGGCTGTGACCCGACCGCCCAGGGAACTGATCATACCCGCGAATATGTTCCGTTGCTGGCATATCAAGTCGGAACAGGCGGTCAATCGCTCGGTATCAGGACAACATTTGCTGATATCGCGGCCAGTGTCTTAGATATTTTTTCTTTACCGCCTTTGCCGTACGGTAGTAGCTTTCTGCAAAAGAAGTGAGGTGACGACAATGCGAATGGTTGATATTATCCATAAGAAACGTAACGGTCAGACCCTATCCACGGCTGAATGGGATTACGTCATTCAAGCCTACACGGCAGATCAACTGCCTGATTATCAGATGGCAGCATTGTTGATGGCCATTTATTTCCAGGAAATAAATGGTAGCGAAACTGCGGATTTGACGCTGGCAATGGCAAAGTCGGGCCGCATGCTTGATTTGAGTCAAATTGAAGGGATTAAGGTTGATAAACACAGCACCGGCGGTGTTGCAGACACGACAACTCTGATACTAGCTCCGTTGGTTGCTGCGGCTGGTGTACCTGTGGCGAAAATGTCTGGTCGGGGATTAGGTTTTACTGGCGGTACGATTGATAAATTAGAATCGATACCCGGCTTTCGCACAGGACTAACTGAAGCCGAATTCATCCATACTGTTAAAGCTCATGGTATAGCTGTTATGGGGCAGACTGCTGATATTGCTCCAGCTGACGGCAAAATCTATGCCCTGCGTGATGTGACAGCAACCATTGAAAGTATTCCGTTGATCGCTTCGTCAATTATGAGTAAAAAAATAGCTGCCGGCGCTGACCGGATATTGCTCGATGTGAAGGTAGGCAGCGGCGCCTTCATGCAGAATCTCGACGACGCAATCCGTTTGGCTAAAGAGATGGTTCGCATTGGCAGACTTGTTGGCCGACAGACTAAAGCTGTGATCACTAGTATGGACCAACCGCTAGGAATGGCGGTTGGTAACAGCCTCGAGGTCATAGAAGCGATTGAAGTTCTGCGCGGGGGCCATACAGGCTCCGCACTGTACCATGTTTGCCTAACGCTCGGATCACACCTGCTAACGATGGCGAACGTGGCTACTGACGAAGTCACTGCGCGACAACGGTTAGCCGAATCGCTTGCCGACGGCAGCGCCTTACGCAAGTTTGAAGAATTCGTTATTGCGCAAGGCGGCAACGGAGAAGTTGTCCGCGATTTTAGCCTACTGCCCCAGCCAAGGGCGCGGGTGACTGTACAGGCAACAAAAGCCGGTGTTATTCAGGCTATATCTACAGCTGATATTGGGTTATGTGCGACACTGTTAGGCGCTGGTCGTGAACACAAGGGCCAGCAAATTGATCTTGCGGCCGGCTTGATGATGGCTTGTCGCATCGGCGACAAAGTGGAGGTTGGTCAGCCGCTAGCCGAGCTATTCGCCGCCAACAGCGATAACTTTGCTGAGGTGAGTTCGCGCTTGCTGGGGGCTATCAGTATAGGGCCAAAGCCTGTGCAAACAGGACCGTTGGTCTACGGTCTAGTTGACGAAAATGGATATCAGGCGAAGTAATGCTCAGACAACAAAAGTATACGTTCGTGAAAAGGACGAGGCTACGTTTCCACAGAGGAAAATGAGGATACACAGAGGTCACAGAGGATTAGTATCTATTTTGCCAGCAATGCTGGCTCCAAACTCTAACCCTCTGTGTCCTCTTTACCACTCTGTGCCCTCTGTGGAATGGTGCCCCGTACTTACCCATAGACCACTCAGCAATTTTTAGTATCAAGAAGGCGACACAAAAAAACTTTTCCAGACTAAGTTTTGCACTCTGCGGACACTTTAAAAGTGACGCAACGTTCATTTGCGCGAAAGGAGTGCGAAACCTTATGTGGCGAAAGTATGCGGCTATCATTTGCGGTTTGTTATCTGTCATGTTTGTTTTGACGGCAGTTCAAGCCGCGCCAACACCAGCGCCAGCGCCAAAGCAGACGGCGCCAATCGCAAAATTTGAGACAACTGCTCAGTCCGCTATCTTAATGGATGGCAATGGTAACATTTTATTGGAAAAAGACGCTCATAAACCGCTGCCGCCAGCCAGTGTGACTAAAGTCATGACTTTATTGTTGGCGGTTGAAGCAATCGAGCAGGGCAAGGTAAAATTAACAGATCCTGTTTCTGTTTCCGAGAACGCCTGGAAGCAGGGCGGGTCGCAGATATGGCTGGAGCCAGGAGAGCGAATGTCAGTAAAAGAAGTGCTGACTGCTGTTGCTGTTGTTAGCGCCAATGACGCCGCTGTAGCCTTAATGGAACATATCTTTGGCACTAAAGAAGCGGCGGTGGATGCCATGAATCAGCGGGCTGCTGAGTTGGGCTTAAAAAATTCCAAATTCGCCAGCGTCAATGGTTTGCCAGTTCCAGACCATTATATGAGCGCCTATGATACCGCTATGATTGCGAAAGAAGCAGTAAAACATCCGCTATACTTGGAAATGGTCGGTATCAAGGAACATTGGCTGCGTGACGGAAAAAATTGGTTGGTTAACACGAATAAACTGTTGTGGTGGTATCCGGGTGCTGATGGATTGAAAACCGGCTGGACGCAAGAAGCGAAATATTGTTTTGTCGGAACAGCCAAGCGGGATGGCTTGCGCTTGATCGGCGTCGTTTTTGCGACTCCAGAACCACGCTCACATTTGCGTGAAACCATGCGGCTGCTTGATTGGGGTTATGCTAATTTTGTTGCAACTCCAATTGTTGAAAAAGGTGTGGTTGTTGATAAGTTAAAGTTAACGCGTGGCCTGGAAAAAGAAGTGAATCTTGTGGCTAAAGACGCGCTGACAGTAGTAACGCCAAAAGGCAAGAATAAGAACATTCAGAAGAAGATTACTCTTACTGAAGGAAATTCCGTGACCGCCCCAATTTTCGAAGCTGAGAAGTATGGCGAGATGGTCGTATTTCTTGATGGTAAAGAAGTGGGGAAAGTCGACTTAATCGCCGAAAAGGCAGTAGCCAAGGCTCGATTTGGCAATACATTTAAAGAATTGCTGTCAATTTTTTATTCCATATCGCGCTAAGATTTACAACTATCAGCAAGGAGAAATCCCTTGCTCTTTTTTTTATCCTTCAGAAGGAAAAATTTTCCTTATGTCGAATAAACTAGTATGTTAACTAACTGCGCATCGTGGATGCACACGGGGGGATAATCATTGAAAATATCGACACACGTACGTAAAGAGTATTTAGTTATTAGGGCAGAAGGAGAATTTGACGTTCATGCAGCCGATGAGTTTAAGCAAACCGTGGATAATGCCTTGGAAACCTGCGGTGCGCGCAATCTGGCTCTAAGCTTCAAAGGTGTGACCTTCATCGATAGTTCCGGAGTGGGCGCCATTCTTAGCCGCTACAAACGAGTTCAGCAGCTAGGTGGAGAAGTCGTTGTTATGAATTTACAGCCCCAGGTTGCCCGTGTCCTGGAATTGTCGGGTCTGTTCAGGTTGCTAAAAGTGTATCAATCCGAAAAACAAGCGTTTGAAGGCGCATAGGAGGCAGTCATGGCAAGACGTAACCGGATGAGTATGACTTTTGATAGTCGTAGTGAGAATGTGGGTATCGCGCGCGTTGCCGCTGCTGCGTTTTCGGCGCAGATCGAGTTCACTCTGCCAGAGATTGAAGAAATTAAAGTCGCTATCTCGGAAGCAGTGTCCAACGCCGTCATTCACGGCTATAGCGATCAAGAAGGGCAAATTGAACTGGCCATGGAACTATACGAAACCCATCTGGAATACACTGTTATTGACTGGGGCAAAGGTATAGCCGATGTGGAGCAGGCGCGGCAACCAGCCTGGTCTACAGAACCTGAGCGGATGGGACTTGGCTTCGTATTTATGGAATCATTTATGGATGAGATCGAGGTGACGTCGGCCCTCGGCAAGGGGACAACAGTGCGAATGGTGAAAAAATTTGATGCTGTGCCGATTCACTAGGTGGCGCGATGCTAGGAGAAAAGCTGCAGACACTGCTCGAACGGGCGCACGCAGGGGACCAAGAGGCTCGGGAAGCTATTCTCGAACAAAATATTAACTTAGTGCGCAGTATCGTTCATCGCTTCACTGGCAGGGGCTATGAATGGGACGATTTATTTCAAATTGGCTGTATCGGTTTGGTAAAAGCGATTGACCGTTTTGACACAGCCTATGGTGTTAAATTTTCCACATATGCTGTTCCAATGATTATTGGCGAAATTCGTCGCTTTATTCGGGATGACAACCCTATTAAGGTTAGTCGTTCCACCAAGGAGTTAGCACTTAAGATTCATCGCACACAGGAAAAGCTGCAGGGTTCATTAGGACGAGAACCGACGGTAGGAGAGATCGCTGAGGGGTTACTACTGCCTGTACAGGAAGTTGTGGCTGCATTGGAGGCGGTGCAACCGACGACGTCGATCTATGCTCAATCAACCCGCGATAACGGCGACTCGATATTGCTGCTTGACCATTTGCGTCATTCTGATGATGAGGGGACGTTCGAAAATCTTGCCTTGCGAGAGGTGATCTCAAAGCTGCCACCCAAAGAGCAAGCTGTGATCAAATTGCGTTTTTTTGAAGATAAGACTCAGTCCGAGATCGCTGCTGTCATCGGTTTGTCACAGGTGCAGGTATCCCGCATTGAGAAAAACGCGCTGCGATTAATGAAGGAACTCATGAAGACCTCGTAAGAGGTCTTTTCTTAAGTGTCAGAATTAGTAGGTTTTTTGAGGCGGCAAAGCCAAATAAGATAAGGAACGGTAGCAATTGGCCGCGAAAACGCAAAAGGCGCTGCACGCCTGCGCAAAGGAAACGCACAAAAAAATTTTTTATGCGTTTCCTTTGCGCATTGTTCCCCTGTAGAACCCTTCGCGCAGGCGCTATGCGCCCTTCGCGTTTTCGCGGCAAAAAAACCGTTCTTTCTCAAAGACCGCGTAGCGCTTTTTCTTACATTGCTTTGTTCTTTTTTATGCATTATGGGAATACTACAAGCAAAGGCAGGTGAATTTCATGCACGGCAAAAAGATTTTTTTGCTCCTTGGCTTGCTGGCGCTGATCGCTACCACTGGTGGATTAGTCTGGTTTTGGTGGCCTGAAGCCCCGCCGAAAACACCGCTAAGGTCTCGCTCAGTGCAAATTGAATACCTGATACCGGCTATAGCGGAGCTGTCGATAGTTCGTAGTATGGAAATAGGCTGAATGACTCATACTAAATATGCTTCACAAATTGCAGCAAGGGGGATTAATATGGGTGTTGTAAAGGTTATCGAACTGGTGGGAACATCACGCCACAATTGGACTGATGCTGTCGATTCCGCCGTAGCGGAAGCTTCAAAGACGCTTGATGATATTGTCGGCGTCGAAGTAACTAACTTTACCGCTAACGTTGATAGTAGCAAAATCACTGAGTATAAAGCAGACGTTAGGGTTGCTTTCCACGTTCACTAAAAGAAACATAGCAGGCGATTAGACCGTGATTTAACTAAGGGTAGCCAAATGGCTGCTCTTAGTTTATTTTAACCCTTGAATGATTCCGGATTTCATTGGCAAAAATAGAACTATAGACAGGAAAAAAGTTAGTAGGCAGTGTCATGATAACAGAGGTGATGTAATGGCATATGATCAGCAAAAACAGCAACAAGCGGCGTATAAGCAGAAAGTACAGCAAGTATCACCAAAACCAACTATCGTAAAAAACGTGATTTGGGCCTTTATTGTGGGAGGCTTGATTTGCGTGTTAGGACAATTCATTCAAAATTATCTTATTGGAACCGGGATAAGCAAAAAGGATGCAGCTGGGCCGACGGCAGTCATTTTAGTATTTTTATCAGCCTTTTTAACTGGACTAGGTGTTTATGATGAATTAGGTAAACGGGCGGGTGCCGGATCGATTGTACCTATCACCGGATTTGCCAACTCAGTTGTAGCGCCGGCGATGGAGTTCAAGCGGGAGGGATTTGTTTTTGGTGTGGGTGCAAAAATGTTCATCATTGCCGGACCCGTTATTGCTTACGGAACGGCAACCGCGGTTTTAGTCGGGCTAATATATTGGATTCGCCTGTAGAGGAGAGACTCAGTTGAACAAAAAGAAAGGTCAACAAAGTATCGTTTATGAAGTTTCGCCGGTCATTGTCGGAACGGCTGCGATTGGCGGGCCGATGGAAGGAGAAGGTCTGCTGGCGGAGTATTTTCACTACATCATGAAAGACAACCTGCACGGTGAAGACAGTTGGGAGAAATGCGAATCCTTTATGTTGGAGTGGGTTGCAAGAAAGGCCGCACAGAACTTACCAGGAGGAATGGAATTAGCTGACTGCGTACTGGCTGGAGACTTGTTAAACCAGCTAATGGCTACTCACTTCGCTATGCGGGCGTTAGGAAGACCGTTTATCGGCCTATATGGAGCTTGCTCGACCATGGCGGAGAGTATGATACTTGGTGCTTGTCTCATCGATGGCGGCTTTTTTCAGCATGTGTTGGGCTGTGCATCCAGTCATCATGATGCCGCTGAACGACAATATCGTTTTCCCACTGAACTCGGGGTGCAGCGACCACCTTCTACGCAGTGGACAGTTACTGGGGCGGGAGCAGCGGCTATTGCAGCATCAGGTGTCGGTCCGCTGATTACAGCAGCCACATTTGGCAAGGTGGTGGACATGGGGGTCAAGGATCCTAACAATATGGGGCCCGCAATGGCTCCGGCAGCAGTAGATACTCTTTATCAGCATCTACAGGATTTGGATCGCCAGCCTAATTATTATGACATGATATACACCGGCGATTTAGGCAGCATCGGCAAGACGCTAGTTATAGAATTAATGAAAGAAAAGGGAGTTGATATCTCGGCAAATTATGAAGACTGCGGCTGTCTGATTTACCGCGAAGATCAGGACGCACATGCAGGCGCTAGTGGTTGTGCTAGTTCGGCGGTAACTTTTTGCGGCTATATCTATAGCATGCTGCTACAGAAGAAGCTGAGCAAGATTCTTTTGATCGGCACAGGCAGTCTGCATAGCACCACATCCTACCAACAAAAAGAGTCGATTCCCTGCATCGCACATGCGGTAGCCGTAGAAATGTAAAAGGGGGACAAAGAATGCAAACATACCTCATGGCGTTTCTTATTGGCGGACTCATCTGTGTGATTGGCCAACTGTTAATGGATATGACCCCGTTAACACCGGCTCATGTGTTAGTGATATTTGTCGTATGCGGCGCCGTATTGAGCGGACTGGGAGTATATCAGCCGCTGGTAGAAATCGGCGGTGCGGGCGCGACCGTGCCCTTGCCTGGTTTTGGACATGCACTGGTGACAGCTACTATAGAAGACGTAAATAAATACGGCTTTTGGGGGATCTTTAGCGGTGCGCTGCGGGGAACAGCAGCTGGCATCACCGCTGCAATGATCTTTGGCTTGTTGGCGGCAGCTTTGTTCAACCCAAAGGGTTGAAGCATGATTACAGTTGATTTTATTGGCATTTTGCTAACTTCCTGCCTTGTTGGTATTCGATATCCTGGTTATCTCATATTGGCAATCATTGCCCACGAAGCAGGCCGGGTGATCTTGGCTCTGTTTTTTCAAGGACATATTGACAGCATCGTAGTATCGGGTGTATTTAGCGCCACTAGTGTTACCCATCTGTCTTCCGGAGTTAAGGCCTCGCTGGTCGCCCTTGGCGGTCCATTGGCAAACTATGTTGTCAGCTCAACTGTTGGCGGAGTCGAGTGGGAAAAGACTAGCAATCTTGTTAACCCTTTTTCGACGCTGCGACATCCGCTGTCAGTGATCAATCTCCGTTTTGGGGCGGTATCATTTCTGATCAGCATAGCACGATTTTTTTAATTAGGTGGAGGTGTGAGCATGACAGTACGTGGAATCCGGCGCCTGCGAGGAGGAACTGAAGCCGAGCAGAACCAGAACCAGAACCAGAACCAGAACCAGAACCAGAACCAGAATCAGAATCAGGGAACCAACGATCTGATCGCTAGCATGGCGAAAGGCTTAGCTCAAGTGCAGACAGGAGCCCCTGCCCAATCCGACGTCTTAGGAATGTTGAACCAAATATCGCAACAACTCAGCCAGTTACAAGGGCCAGCACAGCCAATGAACCAAGGGCAAAATCAAATTGCGGGCGGTTCGCAGCAGGGGCAAAATGGTGGAACAGTGCAAAATACAATTCTACCCTATCAGGGCAGTGCCAACAGTCAGGGGAGTGGCAGCCAGCAGACCGATCCGGTAGCCGATCTGCAGCGCCTAGTCAGTCAACTGTTGCAAAACAATCAGCAACAGCAATTGCCGCAAGCCAACTCAAATGCTGGGTCAAATCAAGCTGGAGGTTCAAGCAATCAGCAAATACAGCAACCGACAGCGGTGAAAACAGCGGCTCAGGCTCTGTCTGAGGCACAGTATGAATTATCAGTCGAACTGGAGAACAGTCTGCAAAAACTCAAACAAGTGATTAGTGAAAGTGAAAAACTAGCCGATAAAATCGGTAATCTCTTAGGCGAGGAATCGAACGCGCCAAAATCTTGAGGTGACTGTTTTGCCAGAGAAGATAAGGGTAATCCTAATTACCGATGGCGACAGCAACGCCTGCCAGGTGATTGAATTTCTGGCAGCTGAGATGGGATTACGATGTATTTCTGCTTCTGCCGGTAACCCCACGCCTATCAGTGGTGAAGAAATAATCGCTTTGCTAAAGCAGACCCCTAATAACCCTGTGCTGGTGATGTTTGATGATCGCGGCAACCCCGGGAAGGGCAAGGGCGAGAGCGTAATGGAGCAGGTAGCTAGTCATCCAGATGTTACTGTGCTGGGAGCGCTGGCCGTGGCATCAGGAACTGATGGCGCAGGTGGGGCGAGTGTAGACTTTAGCATCAATCGATGGGGTGAAATAGAGCCATATGCTGTTGATAAATACGGACAGGTCTATAAGCAAGGCAGCCGCTCGATCATGCATGGTGATACCTTGAGTATACTAGACTCGCTACAGGTTCCGGTAGTCATTGGCATTGGTGATATCGGCAAAATGGGCCAGGCTGATAGCGTCGTATACGGAGCACCGATCACGCGTAAAGCCATTACGGAAATCTTGAAACGGAGTGATGTCCTCAATGACTCAAGAACGGAAAATCGCCAAAGATCTTGACAGCAATATAAACTACTTAAAAGACCTGCTGGGAGTCGGCGAGACGTTTGACATTGTATTTCGCGAGTACCTGGTTGGGCGAAAGCGGGCCGCATCATTTTCCATCAATGCTATGACTAATGATGTACTAGTCTCTAATATTCTCGAAGACATAACCCTATTTAAGCAGGAAGACCTGAACATCAATACCCTTAAAAAGATCTTTTACACTCATACGACCCATTTACAGGCAAAACTACTGGATAATTTCCCGGACGCGGTGACAAGTCTGCTGTCTGGCGAGATTCTTTTTTTCATCGACGGTGAGGCGCAGATTTTGGTCATGGACGCCCGTTCCTACCCAGTGCGCGCACCCAGTGAGTCCAACGTCGAAAAGGTGACTCGCGGATCACGTGATTCCTTTGTCGAAACCATTGTCTTTAATACCGCTCTAATCCGTCGTCGGCTACGCGATCCTAATTTGCGTTTTTCGATTATAAAAGTGGGTACTCGATCTCGAGCTGATGTGGCTGTCTGTTATATAAAAGATATTACGAATCCCCGTTTGGTGGACAAGGTTAAAGACTCTCTGGAAAAGATCGATACAGATGGCGTACCGATGGCGGAAAAAGCTATTGAAGAATACATAGTCCCCGGCAACCGCTGGAACCCGCTGCCTCGTGTCCGGTATACAGAGAGACCAGACGTAGCTGCGACCCACCTACTCGAAGGGCATATCTGCATCATTGTCGATACCTCTCCCAATATCCTGATTTTGCCGGCCACACTGTGGCATCATGTTCAACATGCTGAGGAATATCGCCAAAACGTTTTGACCGGATCGTTTCTACGGTTGATCCGCTTAACTGGCATCGCGTTTTCTTTGTTGCTGCCGCCGTTATGGTTGGCAATTGTGTTGCAACCACACCTATTGCCGGAAACACTAGGTTTTCTTGGACCGCGTGAGTCAGGCGTTATCCCGTTGGGGCTACAGTTTTTACTGGCTGAAATCGGCCTCGAATTGGTGCGTATGGCTACTGTGCATGTGCCGTCTGCTCAATCCACCGCGCTTGGCTTTATTGGAGCGTTTATGTTGGGCGATTTCGCCACCAAGGTTGGGCTGTTCGGTAATGAAACGATTTTCTATATGGCTGTTGCCGTTGTTGGTACATTTGCGACTCCCAGCGTCGAGTTAGCGCTAGCGTTGAGAATTTTCCGTATGGCGTTAGTCGTACTGGTCACTGCGTTCAAGCTGCCTGGTCTGCTTGGCGGCTTACTGGCTCTCATGGCCTTGCTGGTAACAACCAAATCGTTTGGCATACCCTATTTGTGGCCACTAATTCCTTTTAACTTTAAGTCAATGCAGGATGTTATTTTTCGCTTGCCTATCCCGCATAAAGTGCTACGCCCGGCAGCACTTAAGCCTAAAGATCAAAATAGACTCGATAAAGAGAACCCAGAGGAGGAATAGAAAAGGAGAAGCAACCCTGCTTCTCCTCAGGCCGTCGATAAAGGCCAATCTGCGTTGCACCCGTAAAGGGTATGCCGCCAAAGCTAAGGCGCTAAAGCGCCAAGATTTGCGCAATCAGCCCCGCAAACCCATTGCTAGCGTACCCTTAAGTACGCGTCACTGCTGGGCTCGCGGGGCTGCCTAGTGATGCTGTTCCGCTTTCCTGCGTCAGGTATGTTGCTAGTCTCGTAGGTAACAACATCTCGACCTTTCTCCACGGCTTGGAAATCGATTATTTACCCCGATAGTA
Source organism: Anaerosporomusa subterranea (assembly GCF_001611555.1). Classification (NCBI taxonomy): domain Bacteria; kingdom Bacillati; phylum Bacillota; class Negativicutes; family Acetonemataceae; genus Anaerosporomusa; species Anaerosporomusa subterranea. The sequence continues at coordinate 639,442 of NZ_LSGP01000013.1, read as the reverse complement.
CTCGCGAATACTTCCCATACTGTCGTTCAAGCTTTTGATGTGTGATTCAGCCGCTCCTTTATTTTCGGCATTAACAGCATCTTTCAATTGTTTGATATAGGAGTGAGTTCGAGTGACTTCTCCCAAGATCCCAATGCTTTCCACGCTTGGCTTGATTTGCCCCCATGAATCATCCAGTTCTTTAACTTTGCTAGCAGCCTTAGTCCAGTTTTTTTCTTCTACATAAAAGCTGACATTGCGCAGTTTGTTGCTTATGCTGATAATGTCTGATATCGGCGATAACTTGAAGTTTTGGCCAATATCGCCAATACTGCTCATAAATTCATTTAGTGCTTCATACGAAGCCGTTATTTTTTTACCGCCAACCGCAGTCGATAGTTTTCCGAGACTCTTATTGGCCTTGTTCACATTTTTCTCATCGCCGAGTTGAGGGCTGATTTCCTGCCAGATTGCCTGGAGCTGCTGCAATCCTGCCTGAGCCTGATCCCAGCTTTCTGAATTGAGTCCGGCAAACAGGATGCTGGCAGTTGTTTCTAAATCATATAATTGGCCAGGCGGAGATTTGAATCGTTCAACCAGCGGTGGATTGCTCTTATATTCCGGTTTGCCAGCTGGGCCAACTTCAGGCTTCTTGGCTGGTGTCAACCAGGAACAGCCAGTGAGAGTGACAATCAAAGTACCGCAACAAACAATAATACAGCACTTCCGAAACCTGAGTGGTAGCATCCTAGTCATTCATCCTTTCGTGCGATTATAATTTAAACTGCCCACCATCATTGGCGTTTATTCCTGCGGCGTTATTGACACACATCGACAGCTGTCATACAATGAAAACGTCCCAAAAGCGCTTTTATGGCGTCTAGTCGGGTAATACTAGAGGATGAACAACGCATTCGCAGGTAACGGATATACAAGGAGGAAACAGAGTGTTTGGTCTTGACTCATCAGATATGGTCTTCCGCATCCCGGCGCTATTGGCGGCGTTGACGGTGCATGAGTATGCGCACGCGCGGGTGGCTGACTATCTGGGCGACCCCACGCCGGCTCGTGCTGAACGGCTTACGCTGAACCCGATTGCCCATCTTGATCCGGTAGGACTAATCATGTTATGGTTATTCCAGTTTGGCTGGGCCAAGCCGGTGCCTATCAACCCATATTGCTTTCGCAACGGGCGTAACGGCATCATCATGGTTTCTTTTGCCGGTCCGGCTTCAAACATCTTGCTGGCGCTTTTTAGTGCGCTAGCCTTAGGAATAATGGCAAAATTTAACGTAAATTCGTATGCTGTTGAGCAAGTATTGTGGTTGCTCTATAGTTACAATATCATGTTTGCCATCTTCAATTTGCTGCCGTTTCCGCCGCTGGACGGCTCGAAAATCGTTGAGGTGCTGTTACCCGCCAGAGCTGCCGAACTGTATGAACGCATGGCTCCATATGCACCTTTTCTATTGGTCGGCTTAATCTATTTGGGAGTCATCAGTGCAATTACCTATCCATTGCAGCGATTTTTGTCGTTAATTATTCACTCGATCGTCGGCGTTCTATTGTAAGGAGGATGAAATTCTGTGAGTGTTAAAGGACGTATTTTTAGTGGCATGCAGCCATCAGGAAAATTTCATTTGGGCAATTATTTCGGCGCATTAGACAATTGGATTAAACTACAACACGAATATGAATGTATTTTTTCGATTGTTGATTTGCACGCGTTAACTTCTTCTTATGAGGACACCAGCAAAATTCCGGAGAACATTCAAAATATGGCGTTGGACTGGCTGAGTGCCGGTCTCGATCCGGAGAAAAATATTATCTTTGTGCAGTCTCATGTCAAAGAACATGCGGAACTGCATTTACTTCTGTCAATGATTACTCCGCTGGCTTGGTTAGAGCGGGTTCCGACTTATAAGGACAAGCTGCAACAGTTGGGTTTGGCTGGCAAGGAGATTAATACATATGGTTTTCTCGGCTACCCTGAACTGATGACTGCTGATATCATTCTCTATAAAGCTGACACGGTCCCGGTCGGAGAAGACCAGATTCCACACTTGGAGCTGGCGCGTGAAATAACCCGCCGCTTTAATAACCTCTATGGGCCGATTTTCCCCGAACCGCAGGCTCGCTTAAGCAAAGCGCCGACTTTGCCTGGCATTGATGGCCGTAAAATGAGTAAATCCTATGGCAATGAAATTAGCTTTTCCGCCACACCAGATGAGATTCGCGCCCGGGTGCAAATGATGGTAACTGATCCGCAACGAGTGAAAAAGACTGACCCAGGGCATCCGGAAGTCTGCACAGTGTATGCCTTCCACAAAATTTTTAACCCAACTGAAGTGGATGACATCGGCGCTAATTGCCGGGCGGGCACGATTGGTTGTGTAGCGTGCAAAAAACGGCTGGCCGATCGTATTGTCGAGTTTTTAGCTGATGTACATGTTCGGCGGCAGGCGTTGGAGAAAAATCCGGGCCGCATTAACGAAATCTTGACTGATGGTGCGGAGCGTGCACGCAAGTTGGCGGCAGCAACGATGCAAGAAGTCAAGCAAGCAATGCACTTGGTCTAGCCATGGACAATTATAAGATCAGGCTGGAAGTGTTTGAAGGGCCCCTCGACTTGCTTCTCCATCTGATTGAAAAGAACCAACTTGATATTTATGACATACCAATTACTCTGGTGACAGAGCAATATTTGAACTACCTGCGAACCATGCAGGAATTTAGCATTGACGTAGCCAGTGAGTTTTTGCTGATGGCTGCCACGCTGCTGCAAATTAAATCACGGTTGTTATTGCCACGCCCTCCGAAACCGGAAGTCGAGGAAGACGAACTGATCGATCCACGTCAGGAATTGGTTGAGAGATTAATCGAGTATCGAAAGTATAAAGAAGTAGCCCGCTTTCTCGAAGAAGTGCGTTCTGTGCGGGAACGCTATTTCAGCCGGGAGCCGCAGTCACTGGACTTGGAGATTCCACCGCCCGTTGGCCTGTCATTGGACGACCTCATCCTAGCCTTCGCAAAAGTCTGGGAAAGTGATGCCGAGGAATTTGCACTGGTCGCTCATGACGAAATTAGTGTTCAGGACAAAATTTCAGATATCCTCACCCTATTGTCACAAGGTCAAGGTAAATTGGAATTCTTTCAGACTATTATTCGCAGCCGTTCGCGGAACGAAGTTGTGACCGCGTTTATTGCCTTACTGGAACTGGTACGGACCAAACGAGTTGTTGTCAGCCAAGAGAACCGGTTTGGCCCGATTTACCTTAAATTACGGGATGGTGATTGTTCCAATGTTTTACCAGCATCTTAAAGGTCACATCGAAGCCTTGCTGTTCGCGGCCGGCGACCCTGCATCCGCCGCAAAGTTGGCAAAAATACTAGAGATTGATGAGCCGACTGTAATCGAATTAATTGACGAACTGCGCAGCGAAATGGAGCAGGAAGGCAGAGGGCTGGTCATTGTCGAAGTGGCAGGCGGCTACCAGATGTGCACAAAACCAGAATTAGCATCAGTCATCGAAAAGTTGGCTGAAGTCCCAGACAGTCGGCTATCAGTCGCCGCTCTCGAGACCCTATCCATCATCGCTTTTCGCCAACCGGTAACTAAGCCTGAAATCGAGGCCATCCGTGGTGTCAAGGTGGATGGTGTGGTCAACACCCTGCTAGACAGACAGCTGATTCGCGAAATGGGCCGCAAAGATGTTATCGGCAGACCAATCCTCTATGGCACAACTGACGTGTTCCTGCAATGCTTTGGCCTGAAGAATCTAAAAGAATTGCCAGACCTGAACAAGCTGCTAACAGATGAGCAGCTCTCGCTGGTTGAAGCGTAGACAAAGGAAACCAAGCGAGGTTAAAGAAGATCGCCACGCTTCGCTCGCGATGACACGATAGGTTGTCATTGTGAGCGAAGCGCGGCGGTCTTGTTTGTTTTTATCCCCGCCAATTCTATCCTCGATTGCGAGCGAAGCAATGCAATCTTCTCCGCTCCCCGTTTCTCGTCTCGTTCCGCGTCTACCAAACCATCTCCGTCGTGATTGCGAGCGAAGCAATGCAATCCCCTCGTCCCTGACCGTATCCCGGTCTTATTTTGCTCCAATCACCACAAAGCCCAGGGCGTCCCAGGGCGTTCAGAAGGGTCCGGATGCTAGGCGGCCTCGGATACCCTGCAGCGACGCGTACTGGCGTACGCTAGCCAAGGGTTCCAATGCCAACAACGCAGATGGGCCCTTATGGACGTCCTGGGGCGCCCTGTCCTCATGTATAAAATTGGGTGTTTTAGCCAATTCTTATATAGAGGTGAAAGTTGTTGAAATGGCTGGCCGCATTCGGGCTTTTGCTGGTTTTTGCTTATGCCATCTATCAAATGAATATCTACGTTCAGTTCCGCTACCAACGCCGTGACGACAACGACAATGTCTTCATCCGCGTATACGCCTGGAGAGGGATACTTTCCTATGTCATCAAGGTGCCGGTGGTACAGGTCGATTGGCAGGATGAGATGCTTTGGTTTGAGTCGGAAATGAAGGAGACAAAGGGTAACAAGCGCATTAATACCGTGTTTGAGCGACATCTAATCAAAAAAGTAGTTGATTTCATACTTTACCATCCACGCCGCTTTCGCCGCCTTATAGAGAAATTCCGAACAAAGCTTCTTCAGACAAAGCTTATCGTTCGTGAGCTGCATAATAAAGTTCGCTTCGACCGATTTCATTGCCAGGTGCGTTTCGGGCTTGAGGATGCCGCCGCTACAGGGATGCTTGCGGGCGCTTTTTGGATGCTAAAAGGGCTGGTCAGTAACACGTTACGCAATCAGATGACATCAGGGGTATGTCCTGTCTTCACAATGACGCCGGTGTTCGGCAAAGACATCTTGGTTATCGATCTAGAGTGTATATTACGGATACGGCTGGGAAATATTATAAAAGCACTTTACAAAGCGGACAAACAAGGGGGAAATAACCGTGGCTGAGCATCCTATTCAGAGCATGATGAAAACAACCATGGAGAGCATCAAAGAAATGGTTGATGTTAATACCATTGTTGGTGAACCTGTAGAAACGCCTGACGGCACAGTGATTATTCCAATTTCCCGAGTTACCTTTGGTTTTGCTGCAGGCGGTGGCGACTGTTCGCCTGACACGGAGAAAGAGGTATATCCCTTCGGCGGTGGCAGCGGTGCAGGTGTTAGTGTTAAGCCGGTAGGCTTTTTGGTTTGCACGCCAACTAATGGTGTCCGTTTTATGCCTGTTGAATGTAATTTGATATATGATCGAATGTTTGATCTCGTGCCTCAGATATTTAACAAGATGCAAGAACTTTTCGGCGGCTGCAAACGAGAAAAAGATGACATGGACAAATTGGCTGATACAGCCGAGACCCAGGCTCATCCGCAGTAAGGAAACGGTAACGAAATAAAAACCGCACAGTTTGCACAAGGCATACTATGCGGTTTTTTCACATATAGATTTTTAGAAAAGCCATGGAATTTATGTTACATCTGCTCGAGTTGATCCTTAATTTGCGTGGCGTGAAGTGCTTCCGCCTCAGCAAAGTGGGAATACATTTTCGCGACTTCTTTGTCTGTGATTTGCTTTGCGAAGGTCTGATAATCTCTGACCAATTCTTGCTTTTGGGTGAGTGTTGTTTGCAGGGCATTTCTTACATCTAATGGTTCCATCATTTCACCTCCTGAAATTATGTTGTTAGCATTACCAATTTATCATAGTTTATACAGCTTTGACTCAGGTCATAAACCTCGGTATAATAGAGAAGGCTTGCATTTCAATTGGGAAAGGAACCATTTTTTTATGAAAAAACCGTTGCAGCTATGTTTAGCCGTTACCGTTACTCTGCTGTTACACACAGGCCCAGCATTGGCTCAGCCGCCTGAGCTGACTGCAAAGTCTGCGATTTTAATTGAAGCGTCTACCGGAAAAATACTTTATGATCGACGCTCACAGGAGCGTCGTCCACCTGCTAGCACGACAAAGATGATGACTCTCATCACTGCGCTCGAACATGGCAAGCTGGATGATATCGTGACTGCCAGCGAAGTCGCATCGCAAACTGAAGGCTCGACCCTGTGGTTAGCACCGGGGGAGCAACTGAAAATGCAGGATTTATTGTATGGGGTGATGCTTGTTTCTGGCAATGACGCTACTGTGGCAGTTGCCGAGCATATTTCCGGTTCAGTCGGAAAATTTGCCGAACTCATGACCGCCAAGGCTAAAGCTATTGGCGCTGTCGATACTCACTTTACAAATTCAAATGGTCTGCCTGATCCGCAACACTATTCGACTGCCCGTGATCTGGCATTTATCGCGGCCTATGGCTATAAGAACCCATTGTTCGCAGAGATTATTACCACGCCTAGTCGTACCATGCCTTGGGCAGGTAAAGATCACGAACGGGAGATTTTCAATGAAAACAAACTACTGTGGCAATACGAAGGGGCTAATGGGGTTAAGACCGGCTACACGGATGAAGCCGGGCCCTGTTTGGTTTCGGCCGCAAAGCGTAATGGAATTCAATTAATTGCCGTTGTCCTTGACAGTGACTATATGTGGACTGATTCAATCGCGCTCTTAGATTATGGCTTTCGCCAGGTACGCTCACAACCCTATTTTCAGCAAGGTGATGTGTTGCGTACAATTCGGGTTGCTAATGGCAAGACAGAGTCGATTCCGCTGGCCGTGAAAGATAGTTTGGCTGTTCCGGTCTTTGAAGAAGGCGGTGTCAGCGATTATCACACAGTGCTCGAAGTGCCTAATCGCGTTGAGGCGCCAATCCGACGCGGCCAGAAAGTTGGTGTCGTGAAAACCTTGTTCAAGGAAAAGGAAATTGCCGTCATCGATCTAGTCGCCGCCGATTCTTCAGAAAAGAAATCCCTATGGTCCTTAGTCTGGACCTCCCTGCGCAGCCTAGTTTCCAATCTGATGCAGTATCTGGCTTGACGCTGCGCCCTCTTAAGGCCGGCTGTCTGCCGCGTTTTGGGGGGATTGTGTGATAAACTTCATTTGGCTGTTCTTTTTGATCGTCGGTATAGCCTACGCCGGCATCAACGGTCGGGTGGAAACCGTGACCCAAAGCGCCATTAGTGGAGCCGAGACCGCTGTTACGCTGGCGTTTAAACTGCTGGGTGTCATGTGCTTATGGCTAGGGATAATGAAAATTGCCGAGAAAGCGGGCTTAATTCGCATTTTCGCCTGGATTCTTGGGCCGATTATCCGACTGCTGTTTCCAGGAGTACCGAAAGGTCACCCTGCGCTGGGGGCAATTGTCATGACAGTAAGTGCCAACATGCTTGGCCTGGGCAACGCAGCAACCCCCTTCGGCATAAAAGCGATGCAGCAATTGCAGGAGCTGAACCCGAGCCGTGAAACGGCAACCCCGGCGATGTGTACTCTGTTGGCTTTATGCACAACAGGCTTTACCCTGGTGCCTGCCACTCTGATTGCGCTGCGGTCAGCGGCTGGGTCTGTTAGTCCTGCCGAGATTGTCGGTGTTACTGTGCTGACCAGCCTAGTAGCAACGGCTACCGCATTGACTGCAGATTTTCTCTTCCGGTTAGTTACTGGCAGGAGGAGGGGATGACATGGTAAGTTGGTTACAGGATATCTCCGTTTGGATTATTCCTGCAACGATATTCCTTATCGTTTTGGCTGGTTTCCTGCGGCGGGTGCCTGTTTACGAGGCGTTTGTAGAGGGCGCTGCCGAAGGATTTCACACCACCATTCGTTTGCTGCCCTTTTTGGTCGCCATGATGGTTGCCATTAATGTCTTTCGCTTTTCCGGTGCGCTTGATGAGTGCATTGCTGTAATCAGTCCGCTTTTATCGCGTTTCGGCATTCCGCCTGAACTCACGCCTTTGGCAATCATGCGGTCCTTGTCTGGCAGTGGTTCGCTTGGCATGGTCAGTGAATTATTTAATACCTATGGCCCCGATTCGCAGGTTGGCCGCATCGCCTCTACGATTCTGGCCAGCACAGATACAACGTTTTATGTACTAACAATCTACTTTGGCTCTGTCGGCATTCGTAATCCTCGCTACTCAGTGCTAGTCGGGCTGACTGGTGATCTGGCGGGATTTTTGGCAGCCATATACATATGCAAAACAGTGTTTGCTTGAACAGGATCACTTCGGCGATCTTTTTTTACTCATCAGAAGTATAAGCTTCGAGATGCAGAAGGTTGATAAAATAAAGGATAATAGCGATTGGCCGCAAAAACGCAAAGGGCGCTCAGCGCCTTCGCGTTTTTGCGGCTAAAAATCGTTCTTTCGTTCCCGAAGATCGCTGTAGCGGTCTTTTTTTTCGGCCAAGTGGCGTTTTATGCTGTGCAGAATAGACTGTAAGTAAATGCGATCTTCAAACATGGGGAATGGAGGGATACCATGATTAAAGTGGTCATCATCGGCGGGGGGTGGGGCGGATGCGCTGCCGCATTGTCAGCTGCCCAGGCAGGTGCGACCGTCCTCTTACTTGAACGGACTGATCTGCTTTTGGGCACCGGACTGGTGGGTGGCATTTTTCGCAACAACGGCAGGTTTACCGCGGCGGAAGAAATCATTTCTCTGGGTGGGCAAGACTTGATCGCCACGATGGACCAAAGCGCCCGGCATACGAATATTGAATTTCCGGGACACCGCCACGCCTCTTTATACGATGTAGGCAAGATCGAGGCTGCGGTTAGCGAACTGCTGCAGCAGCATGGTATCAAAGTTCGGCTGAAAACCCGCATTACCGATGTGTTGCGGCTGGGAAAATTAGTTCGCCATATCGTGACTGACAACGGAGAAATTATCGAAGGCGATGTCTTTATCGATGCAACCGGCACTGCTGGGCCGATGGGGAATTGCCTGACTTATGGTAATGGCTGTTCTATGTGCGCCTTGCGGTGTCCAGCGTTTGGCCCGCGGGTTAGCATAACAGCTAGAGCCCAGGTCAAGGAGCGCAATGGTGAAAAACTTGATGGCACATTTGGCGCCATGAGCGGTTCGTGCAAACTCCATAAAGAGTCGCTGAGTTCAGCATTGCAGGATCAGCTTGAATCCACTGGCGTCGTGGTCATCCCAATGCCGGAGATGTTAAAAAACAAGATTTCGCTTGGCAAGAAGGCTTGCTCACAGTATGCCTTACCTGAATATCGGGATAACTTGGTTCTATTAGACACAGGCCATGCCAAAATGATGACTTCCTATTTTGCACTTGAGGACTTGCGACAAATCCCCGGTCTAGAGAATGCCCGCTTCGCTGATCCATACGCCGGCGGCAAGGGGAATTCAATCCGCTACCTTGGTATTGCCCCTTGTGCAAACACACTGCAAGTGGACGGCGTTGACAATCTATTCTGCTGTGGCGAAAAATTCGGTATCATGGTCGGACACACCGAAGCAGTTGCCACAGGCTTACTGGCTGGCCATAATGCTGTCCGTTATAGTCTTGACATGCAATACTTACAGTTGCCGAGGACGTTGGCAATTGGGGAATTTATCGCATTTGTTCACGAACAAATGAACGAAAAACAACATTTAGATGTGCGGTACACCTTTGCTGGGGCTACTTTTTTCAATCGAATGCAGGAACTCAATCTCTACTCTATTGACCCGTCAGTAATAAAAGCGCGAGTGGCGGAGGCTGGATTAAGTGATATCTTTAGCCAGAGATTGGTGTAGGGGGAATATGATGAGGCCGTTTATGCGCTGTATTGATGTCAATTCAGAGCAGTGTCCTTGTTTGTTATCTGATACGAATCACTGTTTTATGTGTAGCCAGCTTAAAGGTGAAGCTGTTTGTAATTGCGATTGGACTGGTCAATGTATTTTGCACGAAAAGCGGTGGAAGGCGCCGCGAAAACCGTCTGATGCCCCTTGTCGGCGCGAGGTCGAATCAACGCTCGTGATAAAACGGCAAGTAAATGAACATACCTATATTGTCGAGACCGAGGTTGGTTTAGAGTTGGCAGAACAACTCAATAAAATTGGCTCATTTATCTTCATGCGCCGAGTCGATGACCCGGAAATGTGTAACTTCCCGGTGGGTATCATGAATGTCAAACGTGGCACCCTAACCATGGCGATTGAGACCATCGGACCCAAATCAAGCCGTTTATTTATGCCACTTGAAGCACGGGTGCTGCTGCGCGGACCGTATCTGAACGGAGTCTTTGGTCAGCCGTGGATTGATTCCACAAAATATGGTACAATATTGGCAGCAGTTGGCGGATTAGGTCAGTCAAACGCCTTGATGTTGGCGAAAGCAATTTTGGCTAACGGTAACAAGGCCACATTTGTGATCGCACCCGGCCAAGCTGGCAGTATTTTTGTCGCCGATGAACTGCAGGCGATGGGCGTTGAGGTCATTTCTGTGTCGTCGATGCGACGTGAGGGTTTCGCCAAATTGCAAGAACTGTTCAGCGATAAGGTCGATTTACTCCTGAGCGCTGGACCGGATGACTTGCACAATGGCCTGATTGCCACTATGCATGAAAGCGGCTATAATTTTCCGATGGCGGTCACTAATAATGCCACCATGTGCTGCGGAGAAGGTATCTGTGGCAGTTGCGCCAAAAAGACGAAAGATGGCGTCTGGATCCGAACCTGCAAAGTTCAGCTGGATTTCAACCAACTGGAGAACTCGCATTAAGAAAAAGACAAATACAATTATATATTGTTATGTAAGGAGCGCACACAACTTGGAACGATTGCAAAAAGTTATCAGTCAGGCCGGTATCGCCTCGCGCCGGGAATCAGAATCAATCATTACCGCGGGTCGTGTAACGGTGAATGGCAAGGTTGTCACCGAACTCGGCGTTAAGGTCGATCCAGTCAAAGACAAGGTCCGGGTGGATGGCAAGCTTATCCGTGGTGAGAAGCTGGTCTATCTGCTCTTGTTCAAACCAAAGGGAGTTGTTAGTACTCTTTCAGACCCTGAGGGACGGGAGACTGTTGCCCAATTGGTGTCTGATGCGCCGCAACGCGTATACCCTGTTGGCAGACTGGATTACAACACCGAAGGGGCATTGCTGCTGACGAACGATGGAGAATTGACCCATGCGCTCCTGCACCCTAGCCGGCATGTGAAGAAAACCTATATTGCCCGTGTTAAAGGCATCCCTGCGGAAGAGAAACTCGATAAATTACGCACAGGTATTAAGCTTGATGATGGGATGACCGCTCCGGCCGAAGTCTATCTGCTAGAAGCCGATCAACAAAAAGGTGATGCAAGGATAGAGATTACTATCCATGAAGGCCGAAACCACCAAGTTCGCCGCATGTGTGATGCTATCGGTTACTCGGTAAAACAATTGAAGCGGGTTTCTTTTGCGTTTCTAACGTTAGAGGGACTAAAACGCGGTCAATATCGATCCTTGACAGATGATGAAGTCAAGAAGCTAAAACTGTTAGCGAGTGAAGAAAACAAAGAGTAACCTGTTCAAAATTGGAATTCGAGGCGAGCGTTATAGGGCTTCTTTTGCCCCGAAGTACACAAAGGGTGCGTAATTGCACAGAGGGTCAAGAATGATGTCTTAACCTGTTGTGTACGCCCTTTGTGTATTTTGCGTACTATGTGATTCGTTAACTCCGCCTCTCTTCACTATCGACTTTAGCAATGAATATAATTGGACAAGGGGTTACCCTTTCATTGGAGGCGAACGTATGAACAAAGTGGTAGTAATCGGCGGCGGTGCAGCCGGTCTCATGGCTGCTGTGACAGCAGCGCAGCACGGTGCGAAAGTCGAAGTAGCTGAGAAGATGCCAGCCGTTGGTAAAAAGATATTAGTGACAGGCAAAGGCCGTTGCAATATTACCAATGATAGTGACATCAGAGAGTTTATTCAAAATATGCCCGGTAACGGGCAGTTTTTACATAGCGCATTCCGTGCTTTTTCCAACCTTGATATGGTGGCATTTCTTGAAAGCCGAGGCCTTGCCACAAAGGTCGAGCGCGGTGGACGAATCTTTCCTGTCAGTGATCGGGCGGCAGATGTTGTCGCTGTGTTTACTCGTCTGCTGTCTGAACTAGGTGTATCGATTCGCCTGGGACAAGCTGCCCGGCGCATTCTTGTCGATAATGAACACATAACCGGCGTTGAATTTCAGGATGGAGGCAAGATCAGTGCAGACAAGGTTATTCTTGCTGTGGGCGGTTCTACTTATCCCGGTACTGGATCGTCAGGCGATGGCTTTGTGATGGCTGGAAAAATTGGGCATACTATTACTGAACTGCGGCCATCGTTGATTCCACTCGAAGTCGAAGAAAGCTGGATCACCGATTTGCAGGGGCTGTCACTGAAAAATGTCACTGCTACTGTTACCAAAGGCGGCAAAAAGTTAGCTTCTGAATTTGGTGAGATGCTTTTTACCCATTATGGTTTATCCGGACCGATCATCTTGTCGCTTAGTCGAGTGGCGGCTGATGCGCTGCGCATCGGTGAACCGGTTGCAGTTGAGATCAACCTAAAGCCAGCGCTTGACGAACAAATGCTTGACCGGCGTTTGCAACGCGATTTCGCTAAATTCGCCAGAAAACAGATGAAGAATGCGCTCGATGAGCTGTTACCCAACAAACTCATCGATGTGATTATAGACCTATCGCATATTCCGCCTGAGAAGCCGGTGCATCAAGTGACAAAGGTCGAACGTGCCCGACTGTCCGAACAATTGCGACGGTTAACCTTCACCATTACCAAAACGCGGCCGCTAGCTGAGGCAATAGTCACCGCTGGTGGGGTCAGCACCAAAGAAATATCGCCATCCACCATGGAGTCAAAATTGGTTAAAGGGCTATACTTCGCTGGCGAAGTCATTGACATTGACGGTTATACTGGTGGTTACAATCTACAAGCCGCTTGGTCGACAGGTTTCGTCGCTGGTAGGCATGCGGCGGATTATTCCTGAATATGAATAAATAGGAGAGAAGAGCGCTAGTGATTGGACGCGACGACAACAAACTAACAGTGTATCTTGACAAACTGCTACCAAAACTAGTGGTTGCTTTTCTCTGCGCGCTGGTTGTTGCTCAGGTTGTCCTATTTGTGGACGGGACCCGGCAATATATTTCTAAGACTGATAAGCTGGAGGGTGAGCAGCTAGCAGTGCATCGTCCTGGCGCTGCTAAAGAGGATACCGCCCGCACTGTACTCGAACCGCTGCAAAAGCTGCGCAAAGGCAAAACTCTGTCATTTTCGGTTGTGTCAAAAGAAAAGCGTCCCAACATTGCAGTGCGGATCAACAATCAAGTGATAGGCAATTTTCGTGACGGCGCCGTCCAGCTTACTGTGTATGAACAAGATTACTTGGAGATTGACGCTAGTGGATGGCGGGAACCGGTCCGCTTTCGGGTTGAAGCTGATGAGGGAATTCTTCTTCCCATCAGCGGTGTCGAGTTTGAGACTGTTGGCGATACGCTCGCCGTCGGTCAAGTAAAACTAAAATAGATTATAGTGAAATACGATAAATGGCAGGAAACTCCTTAGAAATATAGAAAATTGTATACGGCTACCGCAATGGTAGCAAAGTTTCAAATTTGGGAGGAACTATGAAAGCAAGTATTATCGCCATTGATGGACCAGCTGGGGCTGGCAAAAGCACGGTCGCCAAGTTCGTTGCCAAACGGCTGAACTATGTATATATTGATACCGGAGCGATGTACCGGGCGGTCGCCTGGGCTGCTCAAGATAAAAATATCAGCCCCGCCAATGAAGATGCCATGGCGGAACTGACGCGAACTTTGTCGATCCAGTTGTATTATCGTGATGGACAACAGCGTATTACAGTGGACGGACGGGACGTCAGCGAAGAAATTCGTACTCCCGATATCTCTCGCATAGTTTCCGCAGTATCGGCCATTCCGGCTGTACGCAATGCATTGTTGGATTTGCAGCGGCAAATGGCTCGCGCTGGTGGTGTGGTCATGGATGGACGCGATATTGGCACCTGTGTTTTGCCTAACGCGGATGTGAAAATCTTTCTCATCGCTTCAATTGATGAGCGTGCGCGCCGGCGTTGTCTGGAACTTCAGGAAAAAGGATTTGTCACCGACTTGGAACAGCTCAAACAAGAGATTGCCTTGCGCGATAAAATGGATAGCGAACGAGAGTTGGCTCCATTGCGGCAAGCCGACGATGCTACACTCATTGACACTAGTGACATGACGATCGAGCAAGCCGTAGATGCTATTATCACCGAACATGAGAAGAGGTATCGACCGTGACGCTGTATGGTGTAATGCAAGCCGTGCTTTCAGTTATCTTCAAACTTGGATTCGCCATAAAAGTGTCTGGTGTTGAGAATATTCCTAAGACCGGCGGCGCTGTCATTGCCTCCAACCACATTAGTCTGTTGGATCCGCCTGTGCTAGGAGTTGCTCTTCCACGCCAAGTTCATTTCATGGCCAAAAAGGAATTGTTTGCAAATCCCGTATTTGCGTGGGTGATTGAAAAATTAAACGCCTTCCCGGTGCAACGGGGTACGGCTGACCGCGTTGCTATCCGAAAGGCGCTGTCTTTATTGGAACAACAAGAACTGCTAGTCATCTTCCCGGAAGGCACGCGCTCAAAAACCGGTGCATTAGGCAATCCTGAACCCGGTGTAGCGTTGATTGCTGCCAAAGCCGGCACACCTATCATACCAACTGCCATCTTTGGCACAAACCAAGTCGGCAAGTGCGGCTTTCGATTGCCACGATTCGCAGTAGCTTTTGGCCCGCCTATATATCCTGAGCCGGGTAAAACAGACCGGGATTCGCTCGAGATCCTCAGCCAGTCGATGATGAAAGAGATTGGAAGATTATTGACAGAAGGTAATTGTCAACTATAATTATATAAGTTGTAAAAATGTAATTTTTATAAAAAGGGACATATGATCGCTATCGCTAGTTACACAGATTTTTTAAATAGATGGCGGCATTCGTCGCTTAACAGGTAGATACCGGTCAGACCATACAATACGACATTAACCATACCTAAGAACATGAAGCCGCTGAACATGACGAATGCTCCTTGAACCACGAAAATAATGGAAAAGGTCAACTGCAGCAGACGCGCCCAATTCTTTAGTTTGAATAAGCCATAGGCAGGCAAAACGTATAAAGCGAAAGTCACGAGATAGATGGCTGCGGCGGATAGATTGTTCGCTTGCAGCTGGACGAAAGCGCTAAACAAGTTGCCAAAGGCATTGAGGACGAGAAGCGCAAGGACTAGCAGCAATTTCCAAGATAGGTGCGGACTCAGCCAGGCTGGCCGACGTGATGGCTTTTGATCATTTTCCACATTTATGCACTCCTTAACATAGTGTTTCCAACAGACGTTTCTATTATAGCACATTTCTCGGGAATATCAGCCTCGCGCTTTGCGTAAATACATGAAGATAACAATTAGCGGTGAAGTGGCGATAGGCAGGAATATTTGAGGGATAAGTGGTTAATAATCCTGAAAAAAATTGTAAATTTTTTACGCTATTGGCAGCTTGCCTGTCAATAGCGTTTTTCTTGTGATATACTATAGGAGTTAACTAAATCTGCGAGTCTGGCTTTTTGTGCAGCTCTGTCGAGAAAGGGGAATGATCGGTTGAAAATCCGTTTAGCTCAATATATGGGCTTCTGCTATGGCGTAAAACGAGCTGTAGAATTGGCTGTTAACAGTGGCGGCGGGGTCACGCTGGGACCACTCATTCACAATCCGCAAATGGTCAGCCGTTTAGCTAGGCAAGGTGTTGGCGTAGTCAATGACCTGGAGGAAGTGGAGGCGGGGACGGTCATTATCCGTTCTCACGGCGAGGGCCCGGCTGTGTATGAGAGAGCTCGAGCTAAGCAGCTTAATCTCGTTGACGCTACCTGTCCGCATGTCAAGAAAGCGCAGCAGGCAGCCCGTAAGCTGACTGAAGCCGATAGACAGGTTGTCATCCTTGGCGAGAAGAACCATCCTGAAGTCAAAAGTATTTTGGCCTGGGCTGGTGATGACGCTATAGTGGTCGAAACTGCCGACGAGGTCCGTGCCTTGCCTTACATAGCTCATTTGGGAGTAGTGGTGCAAACTACGTTTTCCCGCAGTCTGTTTGAAGAATTGATCAGCCTGCTCCAGAACAAAACAGATGATCTTGCCGTTGAGCGGACAATCTGCACAGCCACAGACCAGCGCCAGCAGTCAGCGATTGAGCTGGCCAAACAAAGCGAGGTCATGGTGGTCGTCGGTGGCAAGAATAGCGGCAATACCACCCGCTTGGCGTCAGTATGCGAGCAAGCAGGCGCCCGCGTTTACCACATCGAAACCGCTGCCGAACTGCGTCCTGAATGGTTTCAAGGCGTACAGACGGCTGGCATAACAGCCGGCGCTTCCACGCCGGACTGGATTATAGAGGAGGTTTATCACACAATGGAAGAAATGAACATGGGAAATCAGGAATCAGTAAAATTGGAAACAGGCATGATTGTCAAAGGCACAATCGCTGCTGTCCGTAAGGATGCGGCCTTTGTAGACATCGGCTACAAATCTGAGGGAGTCATCACCTTAAGCGAGCTCGCTTACCCGGCTCCCGAACAAGCATCTGACGCCGTTAGCGTCGGACAGGAAGTCGATGTACTCGTTCTTGATGCTGATAACGCTGAAGGCAGCGTCATCTTGTCGAAAGTCAAAGCAGACAAAGTTGTCGCTTGGGATAAACTACAGGCAGCATTCGAAAACAAGCAGCCAGTTGAAGGTAAAGTAACCGCTGTGGTTAAAGGCGGCCTGTCTATTGCCGTATTAGGTGTTCGCGGTTTCGTGCCTGCATCCCAAACTGCTCTGCACCGGGTTGAAGATCTAAATACGTTTGTCGGTCAAACCCTTGAGTTTCTTCCGATTGAAGTCGAGGCAGACAAACAGCGTGTGGTTCTTTCCCGCCGCCAGTTGCTTGAGGCCGAACAAGCTAAGCAAGAAGCTGCTCTGTATGCCAAGTTAGCCGAAGGCCAGATCGTGCGCGGCGTGGTTCGTCGTCTGGTTGACTTTGGCGCGTTTGTCGATATCGGCGGCATTGATGCCTTGATCCACATTTCCGACATGTCCTGGCAACGCGTTAATTCACCGTCAGAAGTTCTGCAAGTTGGCGATGAAGTCGAAGCCATGATTGTTAAACTCGACCCTGCGAAGAGGAAAGTCGGGCTCAGCCTGAAGCAAGTACAGAAAGATCCTTGGCTGACTGCAGCAGCCGAATTAAAAGAAGGCTCTGTTCTTAAAGGCCGTGTCACTAAAACGGCTAAATTTGGCGCTTTTGTCCAAATTCAACAGGGCGTAGAAGGACTTGTGCATCTGTCTGAGCTTGCCGATCACCGTGTGAACAGCGCTGACGATGTGGTTAAACCTGGCCAGGAAGTCATGGTCAAAGTTCTGGCGATCGATACCCAGCAAAAACGTATTTCGCTCAGTATTGCGCAGGCGCAGCAGGATGCGGAGAGAGCAGAATACACAGGCTATCTTAGCCAACAGAACAGTATCGGTGTAACTCTCGGCGACAAACTGGGCGATAAGCTCAGCCAATTGTTTAAAAAATAATGTCAGCGGATATCGCTCTCAGACGATCAAGAAAACTTGATCATATCGAGTATGCCCTAACTCTTGATGACGGACCGGCAGATAGCCGGTTTACCGACTTTCAGCTGCTGCACAACTGCTTGCCTGAATTGGCTCTAAACGATATCAGGCTGGAAACGGCAGTCGCTGGCATTTCTTTGCCGCATCCCCTGATCATTAACGCCATTACCGGCGGTACAGATGATGTGGCTGATGTTAATGCCAAGCTGGCCGAAGTGGCTCGCCTGACAGGATCTGCAATGGCGGTTGGCTCCCAATTCGCCGCTCTGCGTGATCCTGCCGCTGTTGCGTCGTATTCAATCATTAGAGACGTAAATCCCTCAGGCATCTTGTTTGCTAATCTGGGAGCGCATGCTTCTGTCGAGCAAGCCAAGGCGGCCGTCGATATGATCGATGCCGCTGCTTTGCAGATTCACCTCAACCCGGCACAGGAACTAATGATGCCAGAAGGGGACCGTTCGTTCACTGGCTATCTCGCCAAAATTCAGGATATTGTTCACAGCTTAGACGTACCTGTTATTGCTAAGGAAACTGGCTGTGGCATAGCGGGAGAACAGGCGACAAGTCTAGTACAATCCGGTGTTCGCGCTATCGATGTCAGCGGTGCGGGCGGCACGAATTTCCCAGCGATCGAAGCGGCCCGCGGACGCCATGAAGTCAGCGCAGAGGCGCTCTCTTGGGGGATTCCGGCAGCGATCAGCGCGGCAGAAGTGGCGGCCAGCTTGCCCGATGGAGTGGATATGATTGTGTCAGGCGGTGTGCGTAGTCCGCTAGATGCTGTTAAATCCTTCGCGCTTGGTGGACGGGCAGTCGCAGTGGCGGGTCCGGTATTGCGGCTGGTGCAGACCGGCGGTGTCGGCGCCGCCGTCAGCTGGGTCGAGAGCTTTCTCGCCGAACTGCGGTGCTATTTGCTGCTGACCGGCAGCTCCTGTCCGGCTGACCTGCTGGCTAAACCGCTGGTTGTTTCCGGCTTTAGCCGTGACTGGCTGAACGCACGGGGAATAGATACCGATGCGTTTGCACGCAGAGGCAGAAAATAATCAGACCATAGACAAAACCCGCTTTTAAGCCGTAAGGCCTAGAAGCGGGTTTTGTCTTTTACTAGTGCTAAATCAAGGAACGATGATGAACCTAATGAATAGGTTCTTTCAGCTTTGCACTCTGCATAAAACAGTACAAAAGACAGAAAAAAATAGCGCAATTGTGGGTCTCTCTTGCGACTTTGCCAAAGTTGGGGAGCATAAAAAAGTTTACTCTTCTTGCCGCAGCATAGCTTTTTAGGGTGAGCGGAGCTAGGCTAAAGAGTATGTTGACATTTATAACCAAAATGGTGTATATTTTGTCTGAGGAATCAAATTATTTAAATTTATTGAGCAACTGACAAAATTAATTAAGGAGGGTTGATTTGATTTATCGCGAGAAAGATTGTGCATATATGCAAGAGGAGGTAGAGTATGAATATTCTTTCTGTTGTTGGCTTGGGGACTCTGATTCTTGTTATAGCGTACTTCACCTACGGAAAGTTCGTCTCCAACAGAGTATTCGAACTTGATGATTCTAGAGTCGTCGCGGCTGTTGAATTGGAAGACGGTGTGGACTATGAGCCGACAGATGCAAAATACTTAGCAGGTCAGCACTTTTCCGCCATCGCCGCTGCAGGTCCGGTAACAGGTCCGGTTATAGCAGGTATGACCTTTGGTTGGGTTCCGACTTTCCTTTGGATAATTATTGGTACGATTTTTATTGGCGGTCTTCATGACATGGGCGCACTAGTCGCTTCGATTCGCAGTAAAGCGTCTGGTATTGCAGACACGATGAAAAATTATGTTTCTAACCGAGTCTGGATTCTTTTCAATGTTTTCATTTTCTTTACTCTGATCATGATCATTGTTGCTTTCACAGATATTACCACTGCGTCCTTTGTCAACACAGTTATTGCTGACGATGCAGTCGTGGGTGGCGGCGCAACGGCTACTTCTTCCATTTTATACCTGATTCTGCCTGTAATCATGGGCTTTTTGCTGAGATACACGAAAATGAGTCTCGGTGTGGCAACGGCCATCTTCCTGCCGCTGGTTGCAGTTTCAATTTGGATCGGCCCATACATACCGTTCAACTTGCAAACTATTATGGGGCTGGAAACTCCCCAAGCTGCTCAGAAAGTATGGAACGTTATCATCATCGTATACTGTTTCATTGCTGGTATTGTTCCTGTCTGGGCTCTTTTGCAGCCGCGCGGTCACTTGGGCGGTTACTTCTTGTACGCAACACTCGTCGTAGCATTCATCGGCATCCTCTTCGGCGGGTTTGAAACGAAATTCCCGGCTTGGACGAATGCATTCGGCGGTGATAACTTCTGGACTCCAATGTTCCCGATGCTCTTTATTACGGTGGCATGCGGTGCTTGCTCTGGTTTCCACAGCTTGGTAAGTTCCGGAACAACCTCCAAACAATTGAAGAAGGAAAGTGACGCCAAACCCATCGGCTATGGTATGATGCTGGCTGAATCAGTTGTCGCATTGATTGCTTTGTCATGTGTTATGATTCTGCCAAAAGGTGATGCTCTCCTCGGCAAATCACCAAACTTCATCTATGCCAATGGCCTTGGCTCTTTCATGGAATTAATCGGCATCAGCAAAGCTATTGGTATTTCCTTCGGTTTGATGGCGTTCACGACTTTCGTCTATGACACCCTGGACATCTGCACCCGACTCGGCCGCTACATCGTCCAAGAACTCACCGGTTGGAAAGGCTGGTCTGGACGTATTATTTCGACCCTGTTGATTGGCGGGATCCCACTGGTCCTGATGTCAATTACCCTGACGGATCCAAGTGGAAAACCGATTGCCATCTGGAGCCTGTTCTGGAGGACCTTCGGTGCATCTAATCAGTTGCTGGCTGCTCTGGCACTCGTCGGGATTACCGTCTGGTTGCAAAGAACCGCCAAAAACAAAAAGGCTTGGGTGGCAACGTTGATTCCGGCGATCTTCATGTTCCTCATGAGCAGCTGGGCTTTGATCAGCACCTTCACATCCTATACATTCAAAAAGGGTGTCTTCACGATGCCTGTTGGAACAAATATTGTTGTACCGGCCATGTGTCTGATTTATATCGTCCTGGCAATCTGGGTCGTTATCGAGTGTGCACCACCGATTATTCGCAATGCCAAGAATGCGGATCCTTCAATTCCTCCAAACTTAACCTTCAAATAAAAAGTCCAACAATAAGGCGGTTAAGCGGTTTTTCGCTTAACCGCCTTATCTTATGGATTTTAACCGGCTAGTCAGTGCCCCAACGCCGGTCGAAAATGAAATAATTTGCGGGTCAGGGCGTTGATAGTTTTAAAGTCTCATAGGTAACGGCGGTCTTTTTCCTTTCATTTCGCATGAATCATTTTCTTACCGGGCAATCTATCATTGTACGCAGTAAAAGACGGTAAGAGGTGATTGCATTTGAATATGCCGATAGGTATGATTCTGTTGCTGATCGTTGGCATGCTGGTGTATTTTGGTTTGGCACAGCGAATACTCGACAGAATGCGGCTCACAGACAAACAGGCGCTGTTGTTTATCGGCGGCATTATCCTGGGCAGTTTTATTGATATCCCGATTATGCGCTCGCCGACGGAGGTCAATATTAACGTAGGCGGTGCGTTGTTGCCGGCTATTCTGTCTCTGTGGCTGATTGCGAAAGCAGATGAGCCCGGAGAAAAAGTCCGGGCGGTGAGTGCTTCTATCCTGGTGGCGGCCGCAGTCTGGCTGGGCTCTCGCTATCTACCCTACGAACCGGAGAATATGTTCATCGATCCAAAACTTCTCTATGGTCTGGCGGCCGGTTTGATTGCATACATTGCGGGCAGATCCCGCCGCAGTGCCTTTATTGGCGGCGTGCTGGGCATCATTCTTAGTGATATCGTTCACATGATTACCATCATGCGGATGGGTATTCCCGGCACAACTAATCTTGGCGGTGCGGGGGCGTTTGATGTTACCATCATCGCCGGCATTGTCGGCGTCATGATCGCTGAACTAGTGGGGGAGACCCGCGAAAAACTACAAGGCGGCCCAGTGCGCGGCAACAATCGGCCTGAAGGGCTCTACGAATTTAGTAAGGAAATTTATCCCGAATCTAAAAAAGGTAAGCCTACTGCGGATGGAAAGGAGGCCGCGGATAATGAAAAGTCGGACGAAACTAGCTCTTAGCTTTGTCATTGCCCTGGCGTTGTGCATTTTGATCAGCTCGACAGGCTTAGCCCATGAACGCAGAGACGGCGGCTATTTCACCATCGTTGATGAAGCTGGCAGCACTGTTTATGAAACCGGACGCAACATTCGCGTCGGCGACCAATTTCTAACAGAGCAAAACAAACGTTATGAAGTGATTACCATCGAGGGCGATACAGCAAAAGCCAAGTTAATCGGCACTGTTAATCTATCTCTCTATCTGCCGAAAGAAGACAGCTTTTTTGTGAAATTGCTGCGTCCCCGCATTGCAGCTGCGGCTGAGGAAGGCGGCAAAGTCGCCATCTATCACACTCATTCTGATGAGTCTTATGTGCCGACCGACGGCTCGGAGTCAAAGCTCGGTGCAGGCGGAATTTACAAAGTGGGGGCCGCTTTCGCAGAAGGATTGAAGAAAAATGGTCTAACTCCGGTTCTCTCTGATGCCAAACACGACCCTCACGACGATATGGCCTACGAACGATCCCGCCGGACTGCACTGCAGCTCGTTAAAAATGACCAGCCGGCAGCAGTATTTGACGTCCACCGCGATGCAGTGCCGCCTAACGTATATTCTGGTACGATTGACGGTGAGCAGATCAGCAAAGTGCAGCTGGTGGTCGGTAAATACGGTCCGACTGGAAAGCAGATCGAAGACTATGCCATGAAAATCAAAGCCACTTCAGACCAGAAGCACCCTGGCCTGGTTAAAGGCATCTTCTTCGCCAAGGGCGGCGACTATAACCAGGATCTGCATCCGCGATCCATGCTGATCGAGGTGGGAGCACATACAAATGACCGTGAGTCTGCTGAAAAAGGCGTAGCTAAGTTTTCTGATGTCATGCCAGCCGTACTTGGCAACACAGCTGCCACCCCTTCAAATCCGAACGGTCCAACTGGCGCAGGAACAACAGCGTCTGGTGCGTCCGGTTCTACTAAATCGATTGGCTGGATTCTGGCCGCGCTGGTCGGCGGCGCAGCGTTATTCCTAATCTTGAGTACCGGTAGTATGAAAGAAGCTGGGTCCAAGGCAAAACAGTTTTTTACCACCGAATTTGCTAATTTTTTAGGACCGCTGCGTCGGAAAAAAGACAAACGAGATGATGATTCAGATAAAAAATAAGGAAAAATGCACAAATTCCGCAACGGTGATGGTTTTTTTGCCATCACCGTTATTGTTTGCAGGAAAAAACCGGTCAGAAATGGTATACTATACAGTTGAGAGGTGAACTTTTTGCTAAAACAAGGAATCATTGCCACTGTCCGCCCTGGTAGTCTGGCCGCACGCTTAGGATTAACCGCGGGTGATCGTCTGCTGAGCGTCAATGGTCAATCGCCAGAGGATTTGATCGACCTTAGCTTTGCTGTTGCTGACAGCCGTTTTACATTAGCTGTTGAAAAGTTAGATGGCACCAAAGAGACGCATCAAGTGAGAAAAGGCCGTCATGACGACCTGGGCATCGAATTTGAAAGCGCTGTGTTTGACCAGGTTCGATGCTGCGCCAATCGTTGCATATTCTGTTTTGTCGACCAGATGCCAGCCGGCATGCGTCAGAGTCTGTACGTAAAAGATGATGACTATCGTCTTTCCTTTTTATATGGCAACTTTGTCACACTGACCAATTTAGGACCGCGCGATCTGGATCGGATCAGGCGGCTGCATTTATCACCTCTGTATGTGTCTGTGCACGCAACTGACGGCGAAGTTCGCGCTTCGATGCTCAACAACAAGCGCGCCAGTCAAATCATGAAGCAAATTAATGAGTTAGTCAGTTTTGGCACTGAACTGCATGCCCAGATCGTCTTGTGTCCGGGAATTAATGATGGGGCGGTGCTAGAAAAAAGCTTCCGCGATCTGTATGCCCTCTCGCCGAGTGTGCTGTCCCTGGCCATTGTTCCGGTCGGTCTGACCCGCTATCGCCAGGACTGTCACTCACTGTCCGGCTTTACCGCCGACGGCGCCGCCGCAGTCATCAATCAGGTAGAGAATTGGCAAGCAGCCTGTCGTGAAGAAACAGGCGAGAGTTTCGTCTACTTGGCTGATGAATTTTATCTGGCAGCTGGACGAACAGTGCCTGCCTATGATCTCTATGCTGACTTTCCCCAGCTTGAAAATGGGGTTGGCCTAGTCCGTTGCTTTCTTGATGAATGGGAGAAGACCGAACTGACAGCCAGCTATGATCAGCCGCTATGCATTGATGTCGTCTGCGGAGTCTCAGCTGCCAAAATTATCGGTCCGCTGCTCGCCGACTGGACCGTGCCGAATCTGACTGTACGGTTGCTGCCGGTTGAGAACAAATTCTTTGGCCCATCAATTACTGTAACCGGGCTGTTGACAGGGAGTGATATTTTGGCTGCACTTCAGGCCAGCGATAAACCCGGCGATGGAGTCATTATCCCCGGCATTGCCTTGCGTAAAGGAGAAAATATCTTTCTTGATGATATGACACTAGAGGAGTTTGAACGCCAGCTTGGCTCGCCAGTGCGAGCCGCTCATTTTGCCGCTGATCTAAAGCAATGTTTAGCTGACTGGCGGTAATACTAATAGAGGCTGTTACAAAACGCCCATCTGCGTTGTACCTGCAAGGGGCATGCCGCCAACTCTAAGTCGCTGAAGCGCCAAGAGTTGCGCATTCACGGCTACGTTTGCTTGCTTGCGTACCTTTTGTACACGGCACGGTGCAAGCCTCGCTGTTCCTAGTGATGCTACTATGCTTATGTACCACAGCGATGTTTTGTAGTCGCATAGGCAACAACATCTGGATATTTTCTAACAGCCTCCTTTCTATGGGTAGCGTGTTTTGGTAAAACACGCTCTAACAAAGTAACCGCAGCGACGGAGAAGAATCGAAGAATACAGGTGGTGCAATATGAAACCAATCGTGGCCATTGTCGGACGCCCCAATGTGGGCAAATCCACGTTATTTAACCGAATCGCAAAAAAAAGGGTATCAATTGTTGATGACATGCCAGGAGTTACTCGCGACCGACTGTATTGGGATGCTGAATGGTTAAACCATGAGTTTACCATGATTGATACTGGTGGCATTGAAATCGACAGCACTGATCACATCCTGACCCAAATACGCTATCAAGCGAACTTGGCTATTGACGAAGCTGATGTCATACTTTTCGTCACTGACGGTAAGGCTGGTGTAACCTTTGCTGACGAAGAAATTGCCTCGATTTTACGTCATGCGAAAAAGCCAGTCATTCTTGCAGTGAATAAAATGGACAGTATTAAAGATGCACACGAAATTTACGAATTTTACAACCTTGGTCTGGGTGAGCCCACGCCGATTTCGGCAGCCAACCTCTTAAATTTGGGTGATCTGTTAGATGCGATCGTGGCAGCCTTCCCTGACAAAAGTAGCGAAGCCGATGATGAAGACCAAATCAAAGTGGCTTTTATCGGCCGCCCCAATGTTGGTAAGTCCTCGCTGGTTAATGCCATGCTGGGTGAAGAAAGAGTAATTGTCAGTGATGTTGCGGGGACTACTCGTGACGCTATTGACACCCATTTCATCAAAGATGACATTTCCTATGTTCTGATCGACACAGCAGGTATGCGCCGCAAAGCCAGAATCGAGTACGAGTCTATTGAACGCTACAGTGTTATGCGTTCACTGCGGGCCATAGACAGGGCTGATGTCGTGCTAGTGGTTATCGATGCAGTCGACGGCGTCACCGAACAGGATAAAAAGATCGCCGGCTATGCCCACGAGGCTGGCAGGGCGGCAGTTATCGTAGTGAATAAATGGGATCTCATTGAAAAGGACTCTAAAACCTCGCTTCACTTCACAGAAGCAATCCGCAGTGAGCTAGGCTTTTTGCAGTATGCTCCGATTGCCTTCGTGTCTGCTCTGACCAAGCAACGCCTGAGTCGCTTGACTGAGCTAGTCAAGTTTGCCGCTGATCAGCACGCTATGCGTGTTTCTACCAGCGTTCTTAATCAAGTCGTTGAAGACGCGGTTGCCATCAATCCGCCACCATCAGTAAATGGCAAGCGCTTAAAAATTCTCTATGCTACCCAAGCCGGCGTCAAGCCGCCCACATTCATTTTCTTTGTCAACGAACCGGAAGCTATGCATTTTTCCTATACGCGGTTTCTGGAAAATCGCTTACGCGAATCCTTCGGCTTTGAAGGAACACCGCTTAAACTGGTGGTGCGCGGCAAAAAGAATGAAGACGATTAAGCCGAAATGGCAATTAAAGGGGGATTTATGGTGGCCTTTGCCCTTGTAGTTGTGCTCGGTTACCTTATCGGCTCCATTCCTAATGGACTTTTAATTGGCAAGTGGTTTTGCAAAGTGGATATCCGCCAATTTGGCAGCAAAAATATTGGCGCTACCAACGCGTTTCGTGTGCTGGGGCCATGGCCAGCCCTGGGTGTATTTTTGACTGACGCGCTCAAAGGCGTGATTGGCGTGTATATCGGGCAAACACTCATCGGCACGCCGGCAGGACAACTGGCTGGCGGTATCGCCGCTATGGCTGGTCATAACTGGTCGTTGTTTCTCGGCTTCAAAGGTGGCCGCGGCGTTGCCACTGGCTTAGGTATCATTGCTGTGCTCATGCCGAAAATTACTTTGATCGTCTTTTTGGTTTGGGCAGTTATTGTATATTTTACTCGCTATGTTTCATTGGGATCGATCGTTGGTGCAGCTCTGTTGCCGCTACTGGTTTGGGCGATGGGGGAACAAACTGAATTCTTGTATTTTTCACTGGTTGCCGCACTGTTTGTTATCGTCCGCCACCGGCCGAATATTCAACGTCTGTTGCGCGGCGAAGAACTGAAAATCAAGGCAGGAAAAGTCAATAAATCTACTGATCAGACCAACCCGCCGGAGTAGTGGCTCAACCACATTATCTTTTAGGTTGATAACCGGCAAAAATTCCAAATTGCTGCGTCATCGCCTTCTAGCAGACTCCTTCCCGTATGCGTCGTCGGCTCTTCCTTGCCCTTTGAAATTTTTGCTCGCCCTCAAAACTAAAATCTAACATGGTCGAGCCACTAGGAGAATTGAACAAATGAAAGCTGTTGTAATCGGCGCTGGCAGTTGGGGTACAGCTTTAGCCCGCATGCTGGCGCAGAAATACCCACAAGACACTGTCACACTCTGGGCTCGTCGGCCTGAGGCAGTAGAATCGATGACTGTTAATCGGCAGAATGACGCCTATCTGCCTGGCGTGTTATTGCCTGAATCGCTTGCTTTTACTTATGATTTGGCTGTAACCCGGGACGCTGACGTTATCGTTTTGGCTGTACCATCTCATGCGGTGCGCCAGACAGCCGCCGCACTCGCTTCCTATGTGTCAAGCGATACCATCATCGTCAGCGCGACCAAAGGATTGGAGCAGGGCAGTCTCAAGCGCATGTCCCAAGTCATTGGCGAAGAACTGCCAAGCTTGGCCAGTCAGATTGCCATTCTGACCGGACCGAACCATGCAGAAGAAGTGAGCCGCGAGCACCCATCAGCCACGGTTGTCGCAGCACCCACAAAGGCGGTAGCAGAATATGTGCAAGACCTGTTCATCCTGCCATATTTTCGCGTATATACTAACCCGGACGTTATTGGCGTCGAACTAGGCGGTGCACTAAAGAATATTATTGCCCTGAGTGCCGGCATTGCGACAGGCCTCGGTTTTGGCGACAATACTAAAGCGGCGCTAATGACCCGGGGATTGGCGGAAATTACTCGTCTTGGTGTCGCTATGAATGCTAATGCGCTAACCTTCGCCGGACTATCTGGCATTGGCGACCTGGTCGTCACCTGCACCAGCAGCCACAGCCGCAATCATCGTGCAGGAGTCCAAATCGGACAGGGAAAAACTGCCAGCGAAGTGCAGGCAGCCACCAGTATGGTCATTGAAAGCATCCGCACTACGCAGGCAGCTTACCAACTGGCCCAGCACCACGCAGTCAGCATGCCAATCACCACAGCCGCCTATCAGGTGTTGTATGAAGCTAAGCATCCGAAAGAAGCTGTACTGGAACTGATGACTCGCGGAAGAACGCATGAAGTTGAAGAACTGGCATTTGGCCAGACCGCTTGGTAATATAATCGCAAGAACTGTCAAATGACAACTCTCAGCTTATTGAGAATTTATTTTTCAGGCCGTTCAGAAAGTGCCAGATGCTAGGCAGCCCGAGGAAGCGCGCGTAGGCTTTGTTACCTATGAGACTTGATGCTAGTTGAGGAAAGAAAGCATTATAGCATCAGTACGTTCGACGGGTACGGCAAGCGCGCTCCCGCAGGGCTAAGTGCGCAACTCTCGGCGCTTAAGCGCCATTGAGTTGGCGGCCTGCCCTTTACGGGTGCAACGCAGATGGTGCTTTATCAACGGCCTGAAGTTGTCAAATGACAGCTCTTTTTTTTTGCCTTTGTGCATATATTTTATTGCTCCTTCAACAGCCGGCTACTTTGTCCGGTAGCACTCGTCTTTTTTGTCATATTCGAAGCAGCATGTCATATATTTATACTGATTAATTTGGGTATTCTTGGAGAAATAGATGTAGAACCGGAATGCTCGCAGGGAGGAGTTGGTGGATCGAAGCCGGTGGTAATCATCCTGAAGATTCAGCCGATAACGTAGTGTGGGGGGGATACAATGGAAAAATTTGACCTGTTCCGCGACATCGCAGAACGGACTGGCGGCGACATTTATATCGGCGTTGTAGGTCCCGTACGTACAGGTAAATCAACCTTTATCAAACGGTTTATGGAAACTATGGTTCTGCCAAACATCTCCGACCCGTACGAAAAAGAACGGGCAAAAGATGAATTGCCGCAAAGCGCAGCCGGCAAGACCATCATGACGACCGAGCCTAAATTCATTCCGAATGAGGCGGTCGAAATCAATGTCAAAGATAACATTAGCGTCCGTGTGAGAGTGGTCGACTGTGTCGGCTATTCAGTAGAAGGCGCTCTTGGTTATGAAGAAGATGAAGGACCACGGATGGTGCTCACCCCGTGGTTCGACTATGAGATCCCGTTCCAGGAAGCAGCTGAGATTGGCACTCGTAAAGTCATCACCGAGCATTCTACCATTGGCTTAGTTGTTACCACTGATGGCACGGTGACTGATTTAACACGTGATCAATATATACCAGCTGAAGAACGGGTGATTGAAGAACTAAAAGCTCTACATAAACCGTTTCTCGTCATCCTCAATACGAAAACTGCTTTTGCTAAAGAAACCCGCGAACTGGTTGCTCAACTTGAAGACAAATATGACGTACCAGTCATTCCAACAGATTGCGCCCAACTCAGCCAAGATGACATCTTTGGCATCCTCCAAGAAGTCCTCTACGAATTCCCAGTCAAAGAAGTTAAAATCAGTCTGCCACAGTGGGTTGATGAACTTGAAGCTGAGCACTGGTTGCACGGTAAATTCACCACTCTGGTCGAAAATGTAGTACAACATATTCACAGACTGCGTGACATCGACAGCGCAATTGATGAACTGTCTGGTTCTGACATTGTAGAAGATGTGATCCTACATGATATGGATCTGGGTAATGGTATAGCTGTCATCGAGCTAACGACTCAATCGACTCTGTTCTACCAGGTACTCGAGGAATTGTCAGGCTTCTCTATCGCCGGTGAGCATCAACTCCTAAAGCTGATGCAGGATCTGTCAGTCGCCAAGCGAGAATACGATAAATTCGCCACCGCGCTCGAAGAAGTTCGTCAAAGCGGCTATGGTATCGTCCAACCGCAACTTGATGAAATGGTACTCGAAGAGCCTGAGATTATCCGTACTGGCAATCGCTTCGGTGTTAAGCTAAAAGCATCTGCCCCGGCTATTCATATGATTCGCACCGACGTTCAAGCCGAAATATCGCCGATCATCGGCACAGAGCGCCAGAGTGAAGAGCTTATCCAATATCTGATGCGAGAATTTGAAGGCGAGCCGGAAAAAATCTGGAGAACGAACCTGTTTGGCAAATCACTCAATTCACTCGTCCGTGAAGGCATTCAAAACAAAGTCACAAACATGCCGGAAAATGCGCAGCATAAGATGCAAGAAACGTTGCAAAAGATTGTTAACGAAGGCAGCGGCGGCTTGATTTGTATAATATTTTGAACAGTGCGGTCAGTCTGTAAAGACTGACTGATTTTTTTTGTAATCCTTGTTGAGATCTATTCTTCAGGCCGTTGAGAAAGGTCGAGGTGTTGTTAACTATGAGACAATTTAGCAAAATGAAGCGCTGAGTTTGATAGCATCACTAGGCACCCCGAGGAAGCAAGCGCAGGCTTTGTTACCTATGAGACTTGATGCTAGTTGAGGGAAGAAGTATTTTAGCATCAGTACGTTCGCAGGGTACGGCAAGCGCGCTCCCGTAGGGGTGATTGCGCAACTCTTGGCGCTTTAGCACCGTAGAGTTGGCGGCATACCCCCTGCGGGTGCAACGCAGATTGGCCTTTATCGACGGCCTGACTGATTTTTTTTGGAATACTCTCTTGTCTGATGTGTCAATCCAGTGATATAATGTCTACTATATAAAGATATCTATCCATTCAGATATGACACAAGGGGGAAAAATTATGACGGCACAAAAGTCAGTATTTTATTTGGTAAGAGAAGAAATTCTGCCAGAAGCGATTAAAAAAACCATTAAGGTTAAAGAACTACTAAAAAAGGGTGAAGTTCGCACTATCAATGAAGCTGTCGAGAAAATGGAACTTAGCTGAAGCGCCTACTATAAATACAAAGATTTTGTCTTTCCTTTTTACGAAGCTAGTAAAGAAAAAATTGTCACCTTGGCATTACTGCTCGAACACAAGCAGGGCGTTTTATCCCGCGTTCTCAACACCATTGCCAATGACCGCGCCAGCGTGTTGACGATAAACCAAGGTATTCCTCTGCAAGGAGTGGCCAATGCTACCATCTCGCTAGAAACAGCAGACTTGGTTATCGACCTTGAGGCGCTACTCGATAAACTGCGCATGATCGACGGCGTGAAACGACTTGAAGTGTTGGGACAAGCGTAGGAGGATACCATGAACAAAGTTATTCAAGTTGGGCTCCTCGGTATGGGGACAGTCGGCACCGGTGTGCTGAAGCTATTGCAAAAAAATGGAGCCAGTATTGAGCAACGAGTTGGCGCCCAGATTGTCATCAAAAAAGTCCTGGTACGCGATCTCAGCAAATCTCGGCCACTTCCAGTTGACGCGATAATGACCACGGTTGTCGAAGATATCCTTGATGATCCGGATATTCAGATTGTCGTTGAGGTCATGGGTGGTGAACATCCTGCTCTCGAGTACATGCTCAAAGCGATGCAAAATGGCAAACATGTAGTTACCGCCAATAAAGATATTGTCGCCAAATACGGTCGTGAACTGTTCGAAACGGCAGAAAAAAACCAGGTCGATTTCCAGTTTGAAGCCAGCGTTGCTGGCGGTATTCCCATTATCCGCCCGCTTAAGCAATGCCTAGCAGCTAACCGCATCCAAGAAGTCATGGGTATCGTCAACGGCACCACAAACTACATGCTCACAAAAATGACCCGTGATAAGTCTGACTTTGCCAGTGTTCTGGCCGAAGCGCAGGCAAAAGGCTATGCCGAAGCCGACCCGACTGCTGATGTCGGCGGTTGGGACGCGGCACGTAAAATTGCCATTCTCGCCTCGATAGCCTTCAATACGCGTATTACGCTTGATGATGTTTATGTCGAAGGCATAACCGCGATCTCGCCGCAAGATATTGAATATGCAGGTGAACTGGGATATTGTATCAAACTGTTGGCTATTGCCAAAGAGACACCTCGCGGCATCGATGTCCGCGTCCATCCCGCTTTTCTGCCCCTTAGCCACCCGTTGGCCCCGGTGCAAGATGTCTTCAACGCCATTTTTGTCAGTGGCGATGCTGTCGGTGATACCATGTTCTATGGACGCGGTGCCGGCGAAATGCCCACCGCCAGCGCGGTATCGGCAGATATCATTGACGTGGCCCGCGATATTTGCCACAACGTGGCAAGCCGTATCCTTTGCACTTGCTTTGACGAAAAACCCGTTTGCCCGGTTCGTTATACTGAGACGCCGTACTATGTCCGTTTGTTGGTCGAAGATCGCCCTGGCGCACTCGCCGCTATCGCTGGCGCCTTTGGAGCACAACAGGTTAGCTTGCAC
Source organism: Anaerosporomusa subterranea (assembly GCF_001611555.1). Taxonomy (NCBI): domain Bacteria; kingdom Bacillati; phylum Bacillota; class Negativicutes; family Acetonemataceae; genus Anaerosporomusa; species Anaerosporomusa subterranea. The sequence continues at coordinate 607,524 of NZ_LSGP01000013.1, read as the reverse complement.
TTTGTCATCCAGAAACGCAAAGTGGGAGATTGCGCTGAACTCGTGCTGATCACTTCTCGTGTCCCGGACGCGGACTTGCGATTGGCAATCAATACACTACGAGGCATGAGCGTTGTCCGCGAAGTGCAAAATGTCATTCGCGTCGAAGCCGCCATTGAATAGGAGAACCATGAAAAAAACTGTCATTGTGAGGGTTCCCGCCACCACCGCAAACTGTGGTCCTGGTTTTGACGCAGTCGGCATCGCCTGCACACTTTACAACCATCTTGAACTAACCATCAACGAGTCTGGCAACATTCAGATCACGAACATAGGGGAGGGCAGCGATTTGCTGCCGACTGATGCAACCAACATTACTTACCAGGCCGTCCAGTCTGTTTTTGCAAAAGTTGGCTACACCTGTCCCGGTCTGTCCTTGACGATGACAAATACCATTCCGCTGGCCCGCGGCCTCGGCTCGAGCGCCGCCGCCATCGTCGCTGGACTATTTGCCGCGAATGAAATCCTCGGTTCACCGCTGACCCAAGAGGAACTTCTTGATATGGCTACAGCCGTTGAAGGCCACCCCGATAACGTCGCGCCAGCTCTCTACGGCGGCATTGCAATCAGCGCAATGAATAACGCAAAGGTCGAAACCCTGCGTTTGCTGCCGCCTCGTCCACTTAGCTTGGTAGTCGCGGTGCCTGCGTTTGCCCTGGCCACTAAGACCGCCCGCCGGGTACTGCCCAAACAGGTCAGTCTGGCTGACGCAGTTTTCAACGTCAGCCGCACGGCTCTCATGGTCGGCGCTTTGGCTACTGGGAATTATACTTATCTATCAACCGGCCTTGAAGACAAATTACACCAACCTTACCGTCAATCTCTTATCCCCGGCATGCCAGACGTTCTGGCTGCCGCCAAAACTGCCGGCGCCTTCGGCGCGGCATTGAGCGGAGCCGGCCCCTGCCTGATCGCCTTCACCGAAACCCAGGCAGATGCCATCGGTCAAGCCATGGTCGAGGCCTTTGCTCATCACCAGGTAGAAGCCAAATACCTAACCCTGTCCATTGATACAGAAGGCGCAAAAAAGTTGTCATAATTCTTGACAGGTTAGCCAAAACAAGGTACAATAACATTTGTCAGTCGGGGCGTAGCGCAGTTTGGTAGCGCGCTTCCTTGGGGTGGAAGAGGCCGTGAGTTCGAATCTCGCCGCTCCGACCAACAAAATACAGTAAAGCAAGACCTGCGAGATTCGCAGGTCTTTTGTTTATGTGATATTGTCACTTATGTGAGGAATACGAAACTAGCGGGTGGCCGCATGCGCCAGGTACGATCCGATCCTGTGCAGGGCGGCTATTTAGTTTTGCAGGGTGGATTTATGTAAAAGCACTGTCACTCTGTTATGGTAATTAACATAGTATAAATTGGAGGTGAGATCATGCCAGAAGGCCGCCCACTTAAGCAGCCTAAGAAAGATCCTCATGATGAGGAAATCCATCTGGAGCATGTCCACATTTTTCAAACGTTAGCAGATGTAGCCGATGATCATCAACATCTAATTACCGGAATAAGCGGGACTCCTATAGCTAAAGGAAGATCCCATGTGCATCGTCTCTGTGTCATAACATCTTATGACCCTAAAGAAGGTTGTGTTCACCCTCACTGGCATAACGTTGACATCATGACGGGCCCAGCAGTTGAAGTAGGCTGCTGCGATGAGCACACTCACCCATTTCAAGGTAATACTAGCGAAGTTTTATGTCATTGCCACGAATTCTGCAGTGTAACCGACTCTTCTGTTGAATATGATATGGATTGCGAAGAAGAAGAGATAGAGCCCGATTGTACATGCAAACCGTGTAAATGGCAGCGACCATACGTTGAGTAAGAATGACATATTAACTTGTCGCTGATCCGTAGAGCCTTCGGGCTCTTTTCTTTATGCCTAAACCGCCTGGCCACATGTAACCAGCGGTGCGAGCCGTTCTGTATGTCGGGGATATTTATTTATATCGTAACCACATTCATCTGTTCAACATACTATGAATTTGATATCTAGCTAGGAGGTGTGTTTTTATGGGTCGTGGTTTTGGAGGCTGTGGATTTGGTGGTGGAAGTGGGATTGTAATAATAATCATCATCATACTTCTACTGTTCTGCTTTGATGAGGATAATTCGAGTTGTATTTAATACCGTGAGATTAGAGCAACCCGTCCATTCTTGAATTCCTGCAAGTACCTCCTTCATTAAAATGCCCTAACACCAGGGGCGTTTTAATTGTTCCACAATAGTACAGGCCTTATCAGGTTTAACGCCGCTCACCATCCCGGTGGGCGGTTTAAAACTAAAAAGACTGAGTTAGCCCTAGAAGAATGAAGATGGAAGATCGCTTCGGCTTATGGTCTCGCAATCCAGCTGCTTTTCTCTTTGAATATTTAACGGTCTGTGATTCAAACTAACATAGAAAACCTAATTAATTAAGGAGTGATAAGACAATGCTAAAATGGAAATCCGAAGATATAAACCTACTAGCCAAAGGCGAATCGAATGTGTATCGTATCAGCCCTGATATATCTACAGGACATTTCAATTTATCGGTTAATGGCTTATCCAAAGGAATATACTACAGCGCAACACATGCCAAACTAGATGCTGATGAAATAGAAGCAGAGTAGCCTCTAGTGACCGCCGCACCTAATCAAGCGCTCTCCGGGGCGCTTTTCTGTTGGCTGATTTTATGGTAACACTCACACAAACACTCGCATATTATACAAAGGAATGAGTTAATGGAGGCTTAAGAATGTCAGATTGCGATTGTGACCATAAACATCATCACTGCTGTCCTAAATGTAAGCACGAATTTCCTCATGAGTGCCCGAAATGCCACCATGAATGCGAGATTGACTGTCATAAGTGTCCAAAGTGTGACCATCATTTTGACGATGATTGTGAGTGTCCTAAATGTCATCACAGATTTGAAAGCCAAGCGTAAATTTCATTCCGACGTGAGCGTCCTTCGGGGCGCTTTTCTAATACCCATTTTGGAGGTGACGACCGTGGGGGAAGGAGCTGCTTATTTTCGTGGAACTACTATGGGAATATTTGCCGGGCGCCTTGAAAACAATTTCGCCAATAGGGTTCAGCTAGATTGCTGATGATGACTTTTTTCGCAGTGGAAGACGCATGAATAAACTTGTGGTCGCCGATATACAGACCGGTGTGGGAGATGTCCGGCTCGCCGGTCGTGGCGAAAAAGACTATGTTGCCTGGCCGCAAGCTGTCGATATCCACGTGACTACCGACGGTTGCCTGCTGGTCGGCTGTGCGCGGCAGCTCTTTGCCAAACTGGTGAAACAAAAACAACATATACCCGGAGCAGTCAAAGCCGGCTGGAGTGGAACCTCCATAGCGGTACGGTACACCGAGATATTGTTTGGCCAAGGTGACAATATCGCCTTTAGGCTGTCCTTTGCCAGGCATGAGAAAACCGTAGAGCATTATGCCTATAGCGATGAAAAAGACGACACAAGCGTAAGCGGTTATAAGGATAACTCGAAAGCGCAAGCTGGGCCCTCCTCGTGGCATCATTTCTCAGTACATAGCCAAATATATATTCCGCAGGAGAGCTGCCTATGCAGAAGATATTCGTCTGTGCGCATTTAGGAAACCGTCGTCAGACGGCGTGACTCAATTTGTTTCTTTCAGATTATAGAGGCTTTTTGAGTAATAGCATGCAAAGACTACTATCGTGTTACTAAGAATGCTATTCTGACAGTGAGTCATCTTGGCTTTGATGGTAGCTAGCGAAAAGAAACTGGACAGCGAATGAGAGGGAGTATCAGCGATAAAGGGCGGACTGGCCGCCCTTTATTTACTGTGTGCCTTATGGGTTGACCAACCCATAATATCGTAGACAATTCAGTAGGAGAGGGCTGCTTCAATGAATTGAGATATTCCAAGCACCCATGCTAACGTTGCCCATCCTCCGGATATATAGTGAAAAATCGCTGGCCAAATCAATAACGCTCCAATAATGATTCGAATGACCCTGTCTGTATCACCGAGGTTTTTCTCGAAATCAAGCTCCAAAACTGACACCTCCTTTGACGTCAGTTTTCCCTGCCACGTGTTTTACAATCCAACAGGCTCCAGCTTTGCAGGCAACAATATCCGGCTATAAAATTCCACTGAACAGCCTACACTACATGAAGAGCCGCACTCGCTTGTTAAAGGGAATTCTGGGATGCATCGTTTAGACACGACTTCTTGGATGCGGCTCCGCTCGATAGGAGGCTTCAATATGGCAGTTTTCCGAGTTATATTAAATGGCAAAGATACGGATCAGACGATTATCGCTACAAGCAAAATGGATGCATATGCTGATGTTTCCGTTTCGAGAGCGCTGAAATTACGTGATACAGTTCAGCTCAAAGAAATAGCCGACCCAGACCTTCCCGAAGTTGGTCTAAATCTAGTTGATCTAGCTCCAGATCACGACGATCCTTTATCACAATAACAATTCTCTCCTCCTTCACCGCCGTCTGGCGGCTTTTTTAAAACTGCTAGAAAGTATAAGTTCGTGAAAGGACGAGGTTACGTTTTCACAGAGTAAAGGAGGGTGCACAGAGGTTACAGAGGCGGAGAATTAATTAAATAAGTTCTTCTGCCTCTTTATCATTATTTTATGTGGCAATCCGTAACCACTCTGTGGGTACCCTCTGTGTCCTCTGTGAAATCGTTCCCTGTATCCAATAGACCGTAAAGGCTCCTCTCTTGCATTCAATGACATGATTAGGAAAAACTACTCGTAAAGGAGGTGATATGTATGGGCGGCCAATCCGCAAATCAGTATAACCCTCGTGAACCGGCTAAAGGCAAGGAATCAAAAGGCAACAAACCTGCAAAAGATGATCTGTCAATGCCTGGCCAAACCTACAACAGGGATAAGAAGAGAAGCTAATCGATAGGTGGCGCTTGCCACCTATTTTTGTTGCTTCAGGATAGTGGGGCTAGTCGCGTCATTGGAAGGAGTACAAAAGACTTCCGCGGCCATGGTCATGCATATAATACTATTTGTTTTTCAAGCATTGATAGTACTGGGGTTTTAATGGAATTTACTGATTATACAAAAATTGATTTTATTGTTATAATAACAAAAGACCTTTTTAGGATGTGACTCTATATGTATAATCGCAAAATAGACATCACTATATTGAGTACAACTTCACACCTAGAAGATATTCTCTTAAAAGCGAATGTATCTGATGAATGTTTACTTTCAATTAAAACAATAAACGCGTTTGCACAAATAGATTTAAACAACATCGATATTCTTATATTTGATATCGATGGCTCTTTGGATAGTATCCAAAAGTACAGCGAGAGCTCGCTAAATATCCTTTGTGTAAACCAACTACGACTAGCTGCCCTCACCAAGTCTATCGAAAAAAACATAGAGGACATTTGGCTTAAACCTTTTGACGCTAATCTGATTCAATTTCAATTTCAAAAACTAATCCAACATTTAATCCTTAAACGCAAATATCGTCTTCACCAAATTTTCCTTGATACCGTAATTAATAATGTTCCAGACCTCATTTGGTTCAAAAATCTAAACGGCATACATTTAAAAGTAAATAATGAATTTTGCTATACAGTTGGAAAAACTAAGCAAGATATTGAAGGCTATGACCATTATCATATCTGGAACATCGATAAAGCAGAATATGAAAAAAGTGAGTATGTATGTCTAGATACCGATTCAATCGTCACTCAATCGAAAAAACCGGGTGTATTCGATGAAAAAGTTGAAGGGCAACGTGGTATGCGTCAATTAAAAACCTACAAATCACCAATTATTGACGATCGCGGTGACCTTATAGGCACTGTTGGTGTAGCACAAGATGTCACAGAGTTAAAAAATATCGATACCCAGTTAGAACTCATTTTAAATACTATGCCTTTTGCCGTAATGGTCAAAGACTTGAATGAATGCGTACTCAATGTTAATCCGAAATTCGAAGTTTTTTTCCAGATAAATAAAGAAGCAATTATCGGAAGGCCATATCATATCCACGAAACCATTACAACAAATGACTCAAATCCTCCGAATTTGCTTTTTTACGAGTGTGATAAAGAAATCCGCCTACAGCATAACGATACAGAAATTATTCTAAAAATCCACAAAGAACCGATCTACGATTTCTTCGAAAACCTCGTCGGAATTCTTTATATTTTCCGCGAGGTAACAGTTGAACGCAACTTTGAAGAACAATTAAAAATACTTGCTTATACCGATCAACTGACAGGACTTTTTACTCGCCGCTATCTTTACGACTACATAGATAAAAATATGACTGCATCAAATATAAATCTTCTCTACATTGACTTGGATAACTTTAAACTAATCAATGACACCTACGGGCACCACTGTGGTGATGAAATACTCAAAAATATAGGCACTATCCTGCAAGAGATTTTTCCCAATGATATTTGTGTACGCATGGGCGGAGATGAATTTCTCATTGTCATCATCGGTAAATCCTGTATCGCAAATTTAAAAGCTAAAGCAAACACTCTACTCAAAACGATCAAAACGCGTTTTTCCATATTCCCGACCACACAACAGCTTTCTGTTAGCATCGGAATCGCCACATTTGAGGATGATTCCCCTATCGAACTAGACGAACTCCTGAAAAAGAGCGATATTGCTCTCTATCAGGCAAAAAATAACGGCAAGAAACAATACGTTGTTTATACACCTACATTAGAAAATGATTAGACGACAGTTCAAAAGTAGAACTGCCGATAGAAAAGCGCAAGTCCACCGTAAACCGGTGTTGACTTGCGCTTTTTAAAAGTGAATTAAAGTATGCCCAATATACGGAGAGCACGCCTTTTGAACCGCCCAAACAAGTGTAGTAGGCGCTATACTCGCCTGCGCTAAAAAGAGTTTTGGCGGTTCGATATATACCACTACTTTTTGATCAGACCGTCAAATGCAACAGTGCAGTGGTGCCTCTAATGGCAACGTTTATGCTATAAAGATTAAACCCGGTCACTCCATCAATGCTAAAATTCTTTGAAAAATTCAGGTTAGACAATACTGTTCAGAGGAAAAACATCATATAGTCTAGGAATCATGGGAGGAAAAAAGGAAGACGAACGGGAAACAAGTCTGTAGACTGCAGTGCTGCCGCGGGGCAGGATACCATTCCGGATTCTCCATATTTTAGAAAATGGTGGTAGAGTTAAATGGTAAAATTGGAGAACTCAGCAACGTTTGAAAAGTTAAGAAGTTCTATAGTATATAAATATACAGGACAACTGCTATTTCGATATAAAGATGACGATTTAGCAGCAATGAGTGCACAAATCACCTATTACTTGATATTAGCTTTCTTCCCTTTTTTATTTTTCCTAATCAATTTATTAAGTTTCACCCCTCTTTCCAATAAATTATTAATTACCAACTTCAGTATCATTCTCCCTGCCGATACTGCGATGATGATAAAAAATACGTTAGTACAGACTGTGCAAGCCAAGAGTAAAACGCTTTTACTTATAGGTATGCTCGGCAGTCTTTGGGCAGCTTCTCGAGGAATGGCGTCTATTATACGAGGTCTTAATCATTCCTATGGTGTGAAAGAAAGCCGCCATTTTTTCAAACTTAATGGTATCGCTCTGATGTCCACAATAGGTTTGACTGTTATGATCATATTTTCATTGTTCATGATAGTATTTGGGCGAATTATCGGCTCTTACGTCTTTGGGTTAGTCGGAGCAAAAACTTTATTCTACAGTATTTGGTCTTTTTTGAGATATGGCATTTCTCTAACCTTCATGGTAGTCACATTTTATTTGCTATATACCTATTTGCCGAATCGGAAACTAAAGTTTAAAAATGTTATGGTCGGTACGACTTTTGCAACGTTTGGTTGGGTTTCTGCCTCTTTATTATTTTCCTTCTACGTCAATAGCTTTGCTAACTACGAACTAATTTATGGAAGCTTAGGCGGAGTTTTTGGTCTAATCATCTGGTTATACATTAGCACGTTAATCTTTCTCATTGGCGGAGAATTAAACGCGATTAGCAGCAATTTAGACGATAAGAAAAAACTGTAGAGTTAGAAGAATTGACATACGGAGACGTTTCTTTAAATATATAGGACATAAAGTTGGCAAAGCGCGCGAAGCCGGTTGCGGTCTATGACAAACGAAGAACGATTTTTTAGCCGCCAAAACGCGAAGGGCGTTGCGCCTGCGATCTGCAGTTGTTGTCATCGCGAGCGGAGCGTGGCGATCTTCTCAGTATCCTTGTCATTCTTTTCTTCAGCGTACATACGCTACGTACCCTTCGCGGCAGAACGAAACCCCGTTACCCGAAGCAGTCACATGATGTCCCCCAATCAAGATCGTTCAAAACGTGGCAAAAGCGCATGTCCACCAATCCGGTGTCGACTTGCGCTTTTTCAACCGTCCCAAACTACAACTGCTGCAATACGTTAGCGCGAAGCCCGCGAAGGGCGCAAGCGTCGCAAAGCGAATGTAGAATCATTGAATTACACCTTCGCGCGCTTTGCGCTCTTAGTGAGCTTTGCGCAGTTCTCTGTTCTCAAATCACCGATCAGTGGTTTTTATCCCGCTACTTCTTGAACAGACCGACAATATACAACAGTGCAGTAGCGCCGCCAATGGCGACGATGATGCTATACAGATTAAACCCAGTCACTCCGTCAATACCAAAATACTTGAGCACAAAACCGGCGAATATGGCGCCACCTACACCGGTGACGATGTTGGCGATTGCACCCATCTGGGCATTCTTGCCGGTAATGATACTGGCGATCCAGCCGGCAAACGCGCCGACAATAATCCATGAAAGTATACCCGTAATAGCCACCCCTTTCATAACAGAAAAATACCTCTTTATTACTATATGCGTATATTGAATAGTTGTTACGTTTCCCCAATCAGTCGCATCGACGCTGCTTAGGGGTGATTGCCGACTAACCGGCTGCTTCATTTGACCTAATCCTGCGAATCCATACAAGGATTTTAAAAAGCAGATAAGCAAGTGCAATGTACACTTGCTTATCTGCTTTGTTTCGATTAGCCAATAAATTCCTGGCTAATCATCAAACCGTAAGGCCCGCCTTTGATTATGCCAATACCAATTTTTTTATATTTAGTATTAAGAATGTTGGCACGATGGCCCGGAGAATTCATCAGGCCGGTATGGGCGCTGGTAACTGAAGAGTTACCTGCCAGGTTTTCACCGGCAGCACTGTACGTTATACCTTGAGATTTCAAAAGGTCATAAGGCGATCCATATACCGGAGATTGATGTCCGAAATAATGGTTTTTAATCATGTCCATGCTTTTCATGCGGGCTACCTTAACCAGACGCATATCAACCGTGAGAGCAGTTAAACCAAGCTTTGTCCGTTCTTGATTGACGAGGTTAACCATCTGTTGCTCTTGGGCGGTGATCGGTGCTGACAGCAATGCCCCATCTGCTTGCTGTGGTGCGGGAGCAGGCTGAGGAGCAGGAGTCGGTTGCGGCGCAGGGGTAGGGGTAGGAGCAGGCGTAGGCGCAGGGGGAGGTGTAGGCTTTGGTGGTACAGCCGGCTTTTGTACCAGGTTATACGGTGTATACCCTCTGCTTATCAGATATTGGTTAAATTGTTGGTAACTGTTCAGTTGCTGTTGTGAGGTGTAATAAAGAGTCGGGGCAGCTGCCGCCGGCACAGTGGCAGTGGCGATGAACAGGGCTGTTAACAGGGTAGCTGCAGTTGTACGAATTTTTTTCACTGTGTCCTCCTTGTTTTTTGTAGTAGGTCCATATGCATTTGTGGTTTTATTATAGCGTAAGACGGTCAACTTGGCATCTCACAATATATGTCAAGCTTAACGCGGATTCGGTACTTCTAGTAATCAGGGGGTGCGGACAAACTTGCCGGGAGGGGCGGACAAATCTGCCGGAGAGGTCGGACAAATTTGTCCGGGCGACCACCCGCCAGTGCAGCAACGCTAAGCCTTGACAGACTTCTACACGATAACAAGATAAGTAACCATACAGGAACAAGGAGGAATCCCCATTGGTGGACAAAAAACGTATTTACCCATATCAACCGGGATTTTAGCCGAACAGCACATCCAGGGCATTGGACTCGCCATTTGGCTGTTTCCCTGGCTCATTGACAAGACAACCAGCGAAGAAGAAGCCGACGGTGAAACCTGGGGCATCATACTTTATGGCAGACCGCTCAGCGCCCCACGGATAGCGGCCAGCCTTTGTGTCAATGAACGAACCATCCGGCGCTACCTTGCCCAACTGGAGGCCGGACAGTATATCCGCCTCAGCAAACAACCAACCGGGTACGTCATTCGCGTTCGCAAATCGATCAAATGGCGGATGCGGCAGAAGCAGGAACAACATCCTTCTCCTATACGCTATCCCCAACGAGAAAATGCAATTGACCGTTTGATGCGGTTTATGGAGGAACCATGACAAAACAGGAAACTGCTAGGTTGGTCGCGCTCGCGCTTGCCAACTGGCCTTCTATGCAAGACAAAGGACTCAAAGTTGAGGCAACCGCTGCCCTGTGGCACAACCTGCTTGGCCATTTGCCGTATCCGGCGGCGGAAGCGGCTTAGCAAAAATCATCATGACTTCGAAATTTTTCCCCACCGTGGCTGAGCTGACGGAAGCAGTGGAAAGCCTCCAGCCGAAGCCAAAGGGACCGCCGCCGGTGGAAGAAGCCTGGGACGAGGTTTGCCGCAAACTGAATCCCTACCAAGCGCCAATCTGGACCCATGACGCGATTCGGCTCACTGTCCAACGCTTGGGCGGTATCCGCGCACTCTGTGAGTGCGGCAACATCGGCTCAAGCCGAGCCCACTTCTTTAAGCTGTATGAAGCCTTAATCGAGCAAGAAAAAGACAACACCGTCAATAACAAAGTCGTTGCCTTGTTAAGCAACAACACCCATATCAAATGGCTAAACGAAAAGTAAAAGGAGGCCAGTTTATGAACAAAGTGATCCTCTGCGGCCGTCTCACCCGTGATCCCGACGTCCGCTACACCCAGACCGGCAAAGCCATCACCGCTTTCACCCTCGCCTGCGACCGCTAGGCGCTGCTCAAGCAAATCTCGGAGAAGATGACATGGATAAAGGATTGTCTATATCAATAAAAACCAATCTATCATCGTAACCAGATTAGTGAGAGAATTGAAGATTCATCAGCAAAGCCCGTCAGCAGACGTCCTAATCTGCAGACGGGCTTTAATGTAGACAGTATCGATAATGGGGAACGATCCTATTTCGTCAAATTTTCAAGACAGCCGCAGAAGACTACCTGAGCTCTCAGAAAGCATTTTATGAAGTGGTGCTTGGTCAAAGCCGGACTGTTGTCGGCATGGGCCGAGACAGTTGGACATATTTTCTGTTAGGCAGCTCTGGTAGGCTTCCGTGCTTTTTTGCAGGAAAAGTGTCAATCATAACCGAAAGAACTCGTAAGAAGACAAATTCCCACGAGCATATAGCGAAAGGGAGCGATGCGGGTTGTTGCGATTAAACTCAGCGCTATCTGATCTATTTGCAGGTTTAAAAACCGATGGCCGAGGTCTGCTCGATGACGACGCGAGAAAGCGCTTATCCCGGGTTGGTCCAAATAGCTTGGAGCAAAAGCGGGATGTCAGCGATATTGAGGCGTTTTTGCGTCAGTTTCTGAACCCGCTGGTAATGGTGCTGCTGTTTTCTGGCGGTCTGTCGTTTTTTCTGGGGGAAATCAGTGGTGGCCTGATCATTTCCATTCTGGTTTTGTTCAGCGTCTGTCTCCAGTTTTATCATGAACGCCGTTCGATGAAGGCTGCCGCGAATCTAAGCCGCCAAGTGGCTGTTCATGCTACTGCCATGCGCGATGGCATTAAGCGAGAAATCGAAATGGTCAATATCGTGCCAGGAGATATTGTGTTTTTGTCTGCTGGCGATATTATTCCCGGTGATTGTCGCTTGATTGCCACTAAGGATCTCTATGTCAATCAGGCAGCCTTAACAGGAGAAGCCTTTCCGGTAGAAAAAAAGGCGGTAGCTGCAGCGCAGTCGGCGGAGCTGCTGACCGATATGGACTTTGCTGTGTTTATGGGCTCTAGCGTTACCAGCGGCATGGGGCAGGCTGTGGTCGTCTCAACTGGACCGGCTACAGAAATTGGCCATATTGCGCATGTTCTCAGCGCAACGCCGCCACCCACTGCTTTTGAGCATGGCATTAAGGAATTTAGTCTGATGTTGGTCAAGATTGTTTTCCTTCTTGTCTTTGTCATCTTTTTTCTGAATGCAGTGTTAGGCAAAGGATTTTTTGATTCGTTCCTGTTTGCTGTGGCCGTTTCGGTCGGTCTGACTCCGGAACTGCTACCGATGATCATGACGATTAATTTAGCGAATGGCGCTATCGCGATGGCAAAGAAAGGCGTTATCGTAAAATGGCTTGCTTCCATTCAGAACTTTGGCAGTATGGATATCCTATGCTCAGACAAGACGGGTACTCTGACCGAAGGTACATTCAAATTGGTCAGCTATCAAAACTCCGCCGGTGAGCCGGAAGATCTCGTTCGCTTGTACGCGTACTTGAATAGCACACTGCAGAGTGATATAAAGAATCCGTTGGACCTTGCCATCACTGAGGCTGTTCATCCGGACGAAGCCTCAGCGTATAGTAAGGTTGATGAAATCCCCTTTGATTTTGTCCGGAGAATGCTTTCGGTAGTTGTTGCAAGTGGCGATGAACGCCTCCTGATTGTGAAGGGTGCGCCGGAAAGTGTAATGAGCAATTGCAACTACTATTACAAGTCAGGAGAAACGCCGGTTTTTGATGAGACGATCAAGTTTGCTGTCCAAAAGCAATTTGAGGCCGAGAGTCTGCAAGGGCATAAAGTAATTGCAGTTGCCTATAAAACCGTCAATCCCATACAGCAATCGTTTGGTATTGAAGACGAGCATGATCTGATTTTCTTAGGGACGTTATCCTTCTTCGATCCGCCGAAAGGTTCTGTTGCTGAGACACTGGAAGCATTGCGCGGCATGGGGGTTGCCGTCAAGGTACTTACCGGTGATAATGAACTGATCACCAGCCGGGTTTGCCAAGATGTGGGGATACCGGCAGAACGCATTCTGATGGGCAGTGAGATGGATCGAATGTCTGATGAAGCGTTAGGGCGAGTCATTGATGATGTTGCTATCTATGCCCGTTTGACGCCGGTTCAAAAAAATCGGGTAATCAGCCTATTAAAGCGGAAGGGGCATGTGGTTGGCTATATCGGTGATGGCATTAACGATGCTCCGTCACTGCGAACGGCGGATGTGGGCATATCTGTCAATAATGCTGTTGACGTTGCTAAGGAAGCAGCTTCGATTATCCTCTTGGAAAAAAGTCTGGGCGCATTGAAGGATGGCGTCTTCGAGGGGAGACGCACCTTTGCCAACACGATGAAGTATATCATGATGGGCACTAGTTCCAATTTTGGCAATATGTTTAGCATGGCGGTCGCTGCGGTCATGGTTCCGTACCTGCCAATGCTGCCGGTTCAGATTCTGCTGAACAATCTTCTTTATGATATGTCCCAGATTACGATTCCGACAGATGCCGTTGATCCGAGTTCCATCGCAAAGCCCAGACGCTGGGATATGGTTTTTATTCGTCGCTTCATGCTGGTATTTGGGCCGGTTAGTTCAGTCTTTGATATTCTTACCTTTGGGGTGCTGATCGTTGTTTTTCATGCGTCAGAGTCGGTGTTTCAGACAGCTTGGTTTATTGAGTCGCTGGCTACGCAAATATTGGTTATCTATGTTATCCGATCGCGCTATAGCATTTTATCCAGTCGGCCAAGTAAATGGCTGATGTTTACCACCCTGACCTGCGTAGTAGCAGGAGTAATCGTACCCTATACGGCGCTTGGTACCTTTTTCGGATTTACACCATTAGCAATGCCTTACCTATTCGCTATTGCGGCTTTGGTCATGGTTTATCTGGTGATGGTAGAAAATATAAAACGCTGGTTTTATCATCGATATGGCTGGTAATGACAAGCAGGGCATGGATCGTTTTCATGCATAGAGCATGCTAAACCCTCGTCCACAGAATACGGTGGACGAGGGTTTATTTTAGGTATGGACAAAAATGTGTTCAAGCATCATGAAGGGGACGGTCATTTTTGTCAACTTTTCGAGACGACTGCAGATCATAAACCTCGAATAGGCCAAGGACCCGTCAAGGCAAGGCTATCCTACAATCTCTGCTGCGCCGTGTCTGGCGAAAAAGCACTGCCCGTTCTCGAAGCCGCTGATACAAGATCTACGGAGTTAGCACAGGACCAGAGGGAAATAAGAGGGACAGTCCTTTTTCGTCATGAGAACTGAAGTAGAAGATAGAATAATAAGTACAATAAAAACAGGCTAGTTAAAGTAGCCTGTTTTGTTATATGCAATATGGCGCGCGGCATATTTACTGGATTCTTACCCGGCTTATTTTCAGAGTTAGATTGTATCTCCTTGGGGTAGAAGAGGCCGTGAGTTCGAATCTCGCCGCTTCGACACTATACATCAGATTCGATTTCGTCCTTACTGTAGGCTCTTGCACTTTTTATATCATAGTCTATAATGATTGGAAGTTCTTCGCAGCCGAGTTCGCACAACCAATCATCTTCAACGCTTTCATCGTAAAGCTCTTCGAGAAACGATTCCATGAAGCGGTGAACACCCTCAGTGATATCTGTTAAGGCGGTGCCTGTCCCTAAAAAAGTGAGCAGATATTGATTTTCATCTTGTATGCCTTTATATTTTACTTCGAAAGAGATAGATGGATCGCTTTTATCCCGATAAGTAGCAGAATAAAATCTGAATGCTTTTTTGATAGCGACTTCCGATGTAACACTTCCTAGCTGGAGAATTGCATCAACAGCAATAACGTTTGATTCCAAAGATATCCCTCCTGATTTTCTTCTGAACAAATTTTATACCGCGATATTGTATAGATCATTTTATCCGATGACTAACTCGCTCTAAGAGTCCCGCCTCTATAGGCGGGAGTCCCTAAAGGGAGCCTTCGGCTTAGCGAAATCATAGATTTCGAGCCTCAGTCTAAGAGCGACTAAGTCCCTGGATAAGGGCGACTAACCTTCAGATGGAGTTAAAACCCCACCTGAAGCTAAGTCTACTTTATCACAGTATTATATATCTTCTTCAGTGCAGACATCTATGCTTTGTTCCTTCAGCATTTTAGCAAAGACACCGTCACCAGAGATTATCGTATGCGAAAAGGTGCCATCGTAAATTTTACCACATCCGCAACTAGGAGACTTTGCCTTGAGAATAGCCTTTTTACATCTTAATAAAGAGGCAATATTAGCAGCAATTCTAGCACCTCGGATGAACTGCTCTGTTACATCTGTACCATCATCACAGATTATTCTCCCATTGCATTGCTCTGAAGGATGACGGGGTGAAGGCAAGCCGCCTAATATTTCTGGACAAATTGGCAGAGCCTTGCAGGTTTTGACCATTTCAACTACTTCAGGTATCGGATAGGCTAGTCCGTTATATCTACAGTCGACTCCAGCCAAACACGCGCTAACAATAATCATATGACACCTCCCGAAATATAGTTTTATGAATTATATCATAGAATAATTGGCAATGGCATCTTAATATTTTGTTAGTATTCGATTCTGATGAGGCGCAGGGAAAACAGCAAGTTTCATCTGATGCAGGCAGGGGATTAAAGGAACCAAGAGATCTTGGCTAAGTCTGTATTTTCGAGGTCTGATAGAAAATGCCATACCCTCGTCCACAGAATACAGATGGACGAGGGGGTATTTTTGATATGGACAAAAAACCGATCGGCTTCATCGGTGCGCTTTTTCTGGAACACCACAAGATCAATGTGTTCAGCAGCGAGAACAAAGTGACGCTGATTAGAGGTGGTAAGGCATGAGAAGCGCGGGCGGACAACGTTTTACCGTTTGGACTTCCTTTAGCCTGCTGATCTTAGCCTTTTTTCTTTTATTCATTATTTACCCGCTGCTGCTGGTACTGGTCAAGAGTGTTATCGACCCGGAAACGGGAGGCTTTACCCTTAATCATCTTACCCGGTTTTTTACGCGCAAACTGTATTGGAGTACGCTCATCAACAGCTTTCAAGTAACAGCCTGCGCGACGCTGCTGGCGGCTGCGCTTGGACTGCCGATGGAGTATGTCATGCGCAGCGTAAAGATCAAGGGCAGCGGGCTCCTCGATATTCTGATCGTGATTTCGTATCTGTCGCCGCCGTTTATCGGCGCGTATGCCTGGATTCAAATGCTGGGCCGCAATGGCTTGGCGACGAACTGGATCAATGCACTCTTTGGTATCAAGTTTGACGGGATCTACGGCTTTGCAGGCATTGTGCTGGTGTTTACCCTGCAGTCGTTTCCGCTGGTGTATATGTATATCTCCGGCGCATTAAAAAACCTGGATAATTCCCTGAATGAGGCAGCTGAGAGCCTGGGCTGCAATGGCTATCAACGCATTACCAAGATTATCGTTCCCCTGGTCATGCCCACGCTGCTGGCCAGTTCACTGCTTGTCTTTATGCGCGTGTTTGCTGATTTCGGCACGCCGATGCTGATTGGGGAGGGCTTTAAGACCATGCCAGTGCTGATCTACACCCAGTTTATGGGCGAGGTCGGTGGCGACGATGGCTTTGCCGCCGCTCTGTGTCTCATCGTGATCATGATGACCATTGTGCTGTTCTTCATCCAGCGCTTTATTGCTAATCGTAGCACCTATTCCATGACAGCGCTAAAACCGCTGGAGGCCCAAATTGCTACAGGTATGAAAAACATAGCATCTCATACATTTGTCTATCTCGTGACAGGGCTGGCGATATTGCCGCAGGCAGTCGTTATCTATACGTCATTTCTTAAAAATAAGGGCGGTCAGGTGTTCACCGGAGGTTTTGCGCTGCAAAGCTATGAAGCGACGTTGTTTGCCAAAGACAATGATGTTATTTGGAACACGTATGGCCTGGGCCTAGTCAGCATTGCTATAATCGTAATTTTGGGCATTATCATTTCGTATCTCACTGTACGGAAACAGAGTGCACTCAATAGCGCACTGGATACCATCACCATGTTTCTAAAAAATATATCGGCTGCTCCCCTGGTAGGTTTATCCTTGACGCAGTTTGTAAGACCCCATTTCTTTAGTCCGATTTTTAGTGTGAAGCAACCGCTGTCTGTTTTCTTCTAGCTAAGCTCACTTCGTTTTAGAAATATAGAATGTAACGAGATAATAAATGTGGTATTCTAATGACGATAAAATTACACGAATATCTGGCTTAAAAATAGTGTTAAAGAATTGGGGCTAGCATCTGATGAGAAAATATAAGAAAGTGTATATAGAAATTACAAATGTATGCAATTTAAACTGTGATTTTTGCCCTCAAACCAAAAGGAAAGCTGAATTTATGTCAGAAACTGCATTTAAGCAGATTCTAGATCAAATTAAACCTTTTACAGAGTATATCAATTTACATGTGAAAGGAGAGCCTTTATTACATCCTCATTTAGGGAGTTTCCTAGATATAAGCTATGAAAAGGGTTTTAAGGTAAACATTACAACAAATGGTACTTTAATCGATGAACTAACAAATATGTTGATTGAGAAACCTGCATTGAGGCAAATCAATTTTTCACTTCATAGCTTTGATGGGAATCAGAACGAACTATCTAAAGATGTGTATATCGACAACATTCTTAAATTTTCCAGTAGAGCTGTATTGGAATCGAATATGATTATATCCTTACGATTATGGAATTTAGATGAAGCTTTGTTAACAGAGTGTCAACGAAGAAGAAATCTGGCTATTATTCATCAAATCGAAGAGCATTTTGCTTTGGCTTATAAAATTCAGGGTAATTTATCGGAAACTAAGGCCTTAAAATTATCGGAACGAGTTTATTTGAATCAAGATGTTGAGTTTAAGTGGCCTAGCTTAAAGGAAGAAGAGGACTTTAATAAAGGCTATTGTTTTGGCTTAAGAAATCAAATTGCTATTTTAGTTAATGGTACAGTAGTACCCTGTTGCCTTGACGGAGAAGGAATAATAAATTTAGGCAATATTCATGAAGTCAACTTTGCGGATATTGTAACTGGACAAAGAGCGGAAAACATAAGACTTAGTTTTTCCAATAATAATGTAGTAGAAGAACTTTGCAGAAAATGTGGCTTCAGAAAAAGATTTAACAAATAGGATCTGTTAGTCCGAATATTGTCAAATAAACAAAGAAAGTTTTCTGACTATTCGTATCAGATATTAGAGGATGTTCACTCATTATCGAGAACTCCTTTGTAGCAAGTGCTTCTCGCAACGTTGAGAGATGAACCTGCTATCAATGAAACGGAGGGGATATCATGTTAAAACGGTTTGCTGTGCTCTTGGTCATTCTAAGTCTAAGCGTTTTTGCCAGCGGTGCGTTAGCTAAACCAAATCCGAAAAATGTGGATCAGCTTCCGAAATATGAGTACACTCTGGTTGATACTTTTGAAGTTAAGGGCCGTCAGGGAATCACTACCGATGGTGATTACTACTATGTAAGTGGCAGCAAGGCTCTGTATAAGTACGATAAATCCGGTAAACTTCTGTTGGCTAATGAAAAGCCGTTCGAAGGCTATGCGATTCCTGCCAATCATATTGGCGATATTGATGTTTTCAATGGCGAGATTTTTGTTAGTGCGGAAAACTTTATGGATGGGGTGGGGAAGGACATTCAGATCGCCATTCATGATGCCGACACATTGAAGTTAAAGCGCACCTTTAAATTTGAGCCATCCAGCGGACAGGAAGAATGCTCTGGCATCGCTGTGGATAGAGACAAAAGAACAGTTTGGATGGTCTCATGGGTTGGCGAAGAAAGTGGTCGCTATCTCTATGAATATAGTTTAGATACGGGGAATTACCTGCGCAAAGTTCATATTCAGCCTGTTCCCCAGTGGGTGCAGGGAGTATATTACTATAAAGGTTCTCTCTATTTAACAGCAGATGACGGCACTGCTGACCTTGACGAGCCTGACCATCTTTACCGTGTGGATATAACTGATAAATCATACGCCAATGTGGTATTGGAGAAAACGTTCAAGGAAGTAAAGCGCCAAGGTGAAATCGAGGGACTGGCAGTGAATCCCAAGACCGGTGATCTGCTAGTACACTTCAATCGCGGTTCTCGCATTGTGCTTGGCATGGTCAAAGGCTTCTATCCTGGTTATAATCGCGAAATATCAGAAGTTTACCGTTTTAAAATGGTTCCAATTAAGTATTAATTCCCTGCCCACAGTGGCGAAATAGCTACACGCAAGGGTGCCCTGTCTGCAAAGCATTTTGCAGACGGGCACCCTTGTATTGTGAAATATCCGTCGCATGATATTCTCACCCTTGCCAAATGGCATGAACACGGTGATAACGAATTTTTCTGCGATACTACATGAGATAGCCTTCAACCATATCCTTAACCTGCGCGAACTGTTTCTCTAGACGTCCATTCGCGTCTTTCCAGAGCTGATTCAGTTTTTCAGTAATGTCTTCATAACTGCTTGAGAGAGGAAGCGTGGCCGTTACTTTCGCTTCAGATGAAATATGGGAATCCAACATAGAGTTTAAAATGGTCTCTCTTTGTTCAACTGAGAGAACGTCATCCGATACTTCTAGAGCATGAATCGCATCAGCGATTAAATCCTCATCTTGCTCAATAAAATCGCTAACAGAGAGCTGGTACTTGTCTTGGGTTTTCTCGATATTGTAACGAATAGAGTCTGACTGCCTTGCTTGCCCTTCAAAAACAAAAGAGTCTTTCTCCGCCATAGCTTTTCGCAGTGTCGCTGCAACCTCTGGGTAAATATCGGTTACGCCGTTTTCACTGCTATACTTTCCATCGTAATATAGTCGCCTTGTGCTCAGGTTTTGCCCAAGATGACTATCCCAAGTATTTTGGCCTTGATAATTGAGCATTGATCGCATTACCTCTTTCCGTTTAGAGTGGGGGAATACAGCACTCTTCCCTAATTATCATAGAGTTTCCTAACTGTGAAAGATTATTCCATTTAGGGCGCTGAAATCTGCTGCCAAATGGACCTGCTCGTGCCAGTTTCTATCTGGGTTGATACATCAAGGCGCTAATTTTGATTAACAAATAAATAAATTTAAAGAAGTACAGACTACCTACATCGAATGTATTACCGATGGAGGTGTTTGCAATGGCTAACAAAGAGCGAAACAGTATTGACCAGATTCCTTCCAGTACGAAGGCCGCGCCTGATAAGCAGGCTATGGCGGCAGCAGGAATCACCGTTGTTCCGTTTGAGCCTGCTGAAGATGCAGCTGTGGAGTTGCAGCAAAACGACGGCAAGGCGTAACAGGAAGAGAACAAAGACATAAATCGGCGTACTTGCGTCAGTATGCGCATCGCTGTCGAAGCCGGGTTTCTGTATTCCAAAACCTCTTTCCTTTGACGCCTCTCGTCCACTCCATTACACTGGAAGGGTAAGGAGGCGTTTCTCATGCTAATCTGTATCGACCCCGGCCACAGCGGACCCTACGAACCAGGCTTTTTCGCCGCCTGTCTCACCAAAGCCAACTTAAACCTGTCCATCATAGAATGCCATTGAATTTTGTTTTATGTAAAAGAAAAGACTAAGATACAAAATGACAAAAAAGAAAAGGAGATGCGATGACAAATAGAAAAGCGATAATAGAAACAGGATGGAACTTGGACAGCAGTTATGCCCGTCTGCCGGTATCCTTTTTTAGCAGCCTCAATCCAAACCCAGTACGTTCACCGAAATTGATCATTCTCAATGAACCGCTGGCGACATCCCTAGGCTTGAACGTCCAGGCGCTGCAAAGCGAAGAGGGGGTAGCGGTGTTTGCCGGCAACCGGATTCCCGAAGGAGCCGTGCCGCTTGCTCAAGCTTACGCCGGGCATCAATTCGGGCATTTTACGATGTTGGGGGACGGACGGGCTCTGTTGCTTGGCGAGCAGATCACTCCCCTGAGTGACCGGTTTGATATTCAACTCAAAGGTTCAGGCAGAACGCCATACTCCCGTGGCGGCGATGGCCGGGCGGCTCTAGGGCCGATGTTGCGTGAATATATCATCAGTGAAGCAATGCATGCGCTTGGTATTGCTACCACCCGCAGCCTGGCGGTGGTGACAACCGGTGAGTCCATATTCCGCAATGCCGAACAGCCTGGCGCTATTCTGACCCGCGTGGCCGCCAGTCATCTGCGAGTTGGCACTTTTCAATACGTTGCAAACTGGGGCACTGTTGAGGAGCTCGGGATACTGGCTGATTATACACTGCAGCGGCATTTTCCGGATGTGGGCGCTGATGGAAATTGCTATCTGCTCTTGCTTCAGGAAGTGATCAAGCGCCAAGCCGCGCTGATTGCCAAATGGCAGCTGGTGGGCTTTATTCATGGGGTGATGAACACCGACAACATGGCCCTGAGCGGAGAATCCATTGATTATGGCCCTTGCGCCTTCATGGATGCCTATGACCCGACAACGGTTTTCAGCTCAATTGACAGTCAAGGCCGCTATGCCTATGGCAATCAGCCACAGATTGCTGCGTGGAATCTCGCGCGGTTTGCTGAAACCCTGCTGCCGCTGCTGCATGACAACCAGGAGCAGGCAATCAAACTGGCCCAGGATGCGATTTCCGGTTTCATTGAGCTTTATCGCCGCTTTTGGCTCGCGGGAATGAGAGCAAAACTGGGAATAGGTAACGAGGAGGAAGGGGATGAATTCCTGATTGAAGGACTCCTCAGCATGATGCATAAATATCGTGCGGACTATACCAATACGTTCCGAGCACTCACTTTTGATAAGCCGGAGGATACGGTCCTGTCTGGGACCGCGGAATTTGCCCAATGGCATGAACTGTGGCAGGCTCGACTAGGCAGGCAGGAATCAAAAGCCTCACCGCAGCAGTTGATGCAAAACAGCAATCCTGCGCTGATCCCGCGCAACCACCGGGTAGAAGCCGCGCTGGAAGCCGCAGTGAAACAAGGAGATTACAGCGTGATGAAGCGCCTTCTTACGGTTCTTTCAAGCCCCTACGCGCACACCCCCGAACAGGCTGAGTACTCCACGCTGCCTGATTTATCAACCAAACCTTACCGAACTTTTTGCGGGACGTAATATAAAGCAGCCGCTGCCTGATAAAAGGCGGCGGCTGCTTCATTTTCATTTAATTCCTTGGGTTCAGCGCTGCGAGCTAAAGGCAAATAGCCTTCGCTGTTAGATAATGCCCTCATACTTCAGTAGGAACTGCGCGACAACCGCGGCGCAGATAAATGTACCTGTGTAAACAGTCAGCGCGACGACTACAATGCGCCACGACATAGTTTTGAACTTTTCGATATCTTTACCAAAGGATAGACCGGCGAATGCAAGAATTGGCGTAGCGAGAGCGAGGAAGTCCACTTTGCCTGTATAATAGCCGATTTCTTTTGCCCACGGGGAAACCTGCGGCACGGTGGAAAGGGTGGCCAGCACGGAAACCCAGAATACCATCGGCAGCTTACCGGGGAGATACTTGGAGCAGGCAATGCCGAGTAAGGCAATTGTGAACATGATACCATAGCCGGTGGCAGCTTCAGCGATGAATTGACCGTACGTCAGGTCTTTGCCAAGGGCTTCTTTATAGCCTAGCATGTTTCCGATGACAGAGATCACACCCATGACGAGGAGTACGGCGATTGCTTCAGACCATTTCATGCTTGCTTACCTCCTTCGATGCGCCTGCGCTGGGACACGCCGATAATGGGAGACAGCTTTTCATAGAGGAATACAGTAACCGGCAGTGATACGAACAGGGCGAAATACACGCCGATAACTGAGGTCAGCAGATTGCTGGCGCCTGCGTACATAAGGATGTCTTTAGCCATACTGGGCACAGCGGCGGCGATAGCGCCCGAGGATGCGGCCATCATGCTGCCGGAGCCGACACCGGCGCCCATGGCGAGGGCATAGGGATGGAGAATGTTCAGTGACGCAATAAAACCGGCGACAAAGCCCAGCCAGACAGCGCCAAACAGGGTGCCGCAGATATATACAGCCATGACGCCGCGGCCTTCCGGTGAGTCAAGCCCGTATTTTTCAGCAATGATTGCAATGTTGGGTTCGCGGTCGATGGAATAGGTAGCGCCAATGGCTTCTCGGCCCAGGCCGAGCGCTAGGGCAACCGGCAGACCAAAGATAATCGTGCCGAAGAAATGGCCAACTTCCTGGAAGGAAAGAGCCAAACCAGACTGCATCAGTTTTACCAGGTTTGGTCCCATTAGGACGCCTAGCTTCGCAATCAGCATTAGGGTAGCGATCCCCAGACATTTGGCGGAGATGTTCATTTCCGAGAGGTTGAGCGCTTTTAGTTTCGGCAGACTGATGACCGCGCCAATGATCATCGCATAGAGCATGGGCAGGAACAATAAGACGCCAGGGCCGAGCGCCACCTTCTTGGTGCCAATCATTTCTGAGATGACAACGATGATGAGTGCAAACGCGTGGACTTTCCATGATTTTAGAATTTCCAAGAATAGCTTCCTCCTTGTCGTTTATTTTTGTAGTATTCAAGGGGTGAATGCTTAACTAAAGTATTTGTCCAGTAAGGCCAGATACTCTGCTTTGGATAACAACGGCTTATGAGTTGTCTTAATCTCGTTGGCTTTGGCTGCCTGCTCAGCAAGAAGATCAATCACAGTCATAGCCAGTAGTTTGGCGGGAATGATGCAGGCCGCTATGTAATCAGCCGCCTTAAACTCTTTTGTGTGATGGTTACCGTATATGCCACCTGTGAAGGGGTGCAGCGAAGGAATAATGTGAGATATGTCGCCCATATCGGTAGAGCCGCCAAAATGACCGGAGACGGTAATCTGCCCGTCTGGCGTCAGCTGGCCTGCGTTGGCGGCGAACAGTTCATTCAGCTGTGGACAGCAGGCGAGGGGAAGGTATCCCGGGATAGTGTTAATGTACGTCTCGGCGCCCACGGAGTCGCCGCCCGCCTTTAACGCCCGCGTTACTTTGCCGTAGGTGGCGTCGATAGCGGTCATTGTTTTGGCTCGCACATAGGTTTCCATGCGGACATCTGCCGGTACAATGTTCACAAGGTCGCCGCCCTTGGTGATAATCGGATGGACACGCACAATGTCCTGATCCCGGAAGGTTTCTCTCAATGCATGTACACCCATTAATCCTATCATGGCTGCATTCAGTGCGTTGATGCCCTGATCTGGCGCGCCGGCGGCGTGTGCTTCTTTGCCGAGGTATTGAATAGTCATGCCGACAAATCCATTGCTTGATTCAGGCAGGTTTACCGAGGGCCCGGGCAAGTCTTTGTCAGAGTGGACCATCATAGCGATATCCACGTCATCAAATTCGCCACGGTAGATAAGTTCCTGCTTGCCGCCAAGGTAACGAATTTTGCCTTGCTCACGCAGTTGCTGGCGGAAGGCGATCTCTACGTACTCCTCCGCCGGCACAGCCATAAAACTGACATTGCCCCCCAGTTCATCGGCGACGCCAGCTAGCTTAAGTCCCAGCGCCGCGCCGATCATCGCGCCGATCTGCAGGTTATGGCCGCAGGCGTGAGCCGCGCCGGTCAGCGGGTCAGCCGCCGGACTGTCAGGGCAGACGACTGCATCGAGTTCACCTAGAATCGCCACATTGGGGCCGGCTGAGCCTGGCTTCAGCGAAGTTTTTACGCCGGTAATGGCTAACCCTTCACGACAGGTATAGCCTAAGTCTGACAGGAACTTAGCGACAGCAGCGGCAGTCTTTGTTTCCTTGTAACCTAGCTCTGGTTGCTTTTCAATTTCACGGACTACGTTTACTATCTGTTCCACATGTGCATCAATACTCTGACATACCCGATTTTTGATTTCTTGTACTACCAACAGGTAACCCTCCTTATGGAATTAACTTATAATTCCAATTCGTCAGAACGTCCATAAATCCTCTTCGAAAATACTGATATGTAAACTTTATTAATATTTTTTGTTGTATTGTGGATTGTGTAATGATTATTGTGAAAAAAAGTCGTTTCCTGATAGAATAATTTCTCTCCAGGTACCACTAGCCATATCCCGACGACTCGGAGCATCTAAGTATTCCGTATCCTGTCGGTATGATTTTACATCCAAGAATATTGCTATTGAATGGAATGTACTTAATTAATTGAAGGTAAATGGAAGGTTACAGGGAATAAGAAAGTGTAGGCAGCACAGTAAGGTTCGATTCCATGGGGACGAGCAAAAAGCAGCCACGGTCTATGCAGGGATTAAACCTTTGGCGCCTAAGGACATAGCGAGCATAATTGTTTATGTCACTAGCGCTCCGGTACACGTGCAAATTTGCGATAAACAGAAGCCAATGCGGCGAGGGTATATATAAGGAGGAATAGTCATGAAAGTAATCGGTATTAATGGCAGTCCCTAAGAATAGCGGTATGGAGGAATGTTTGGCGAATATAGTAGCCATTAATGGCATCCAGGCGCGGCCTCCAAGGTGTTACTCAGATAATCTATCTATAAGACCTCAATTATAAGCAGTGAAGAGAATAGACCCTCTGGAGAACGTAGGCCGAGGGCTTATTTTCCCTTTAGTTTGAGAGTTGCTTTCAACGAATAAATGCGGCAGGGATAACGATAATCTACCGTGAGCTACTCTTTACTCTCGTTGGTGGCAATGGTAAGATGAGCATATAATTCTGGATATTTTGTCAATTTGCGCCGTTAGGGGAGGAGTGAAGCAGAATGGATGATCTGAGTCCCGAGTTAAAGGACAAGCTGACCAAGGTATGCTTGTGCAAGGGAATATCGCGCGCTACCCTGAAGAAAGCCATCTCACATGGAGCGGACACGTTGGAAAAATTGCAACAAGCAACTGGTGCTGGTTCTGGCTCGTGCCAGGGGAGGAGATGCACACCGAAACTGCTGGAATTGCTTGAGTAAGAGAGGTAAGGCTCCCATGTGCGCCAAGCGTCTTCGACTTATACTATCGCTAGACTATTGCAATAGGAGGTAGTTATCATCGAACCTATATTGTTGCTAGCTCCATCAAAACATATAGCTGACATCGCGCGACAGGTGAATGACGAAATCCGCTTAAACCTTGTGGTCGAGGTGGGTAATAGCCAACAAGCTCTCGACATTGTGCAGGCGCATTCGGCAATTGCTCTCATTATTAGTCGCGGCGCGTCCGCTGAGGCTATCAAGAAACTGGGTCAGAAAACGGTGGTTGAAATTACAGCATCGCCAACTGATGTACTGTTGTCTGTTAACCGAGCAGCGGCAAAAGACTGGAAGAAGATTGGCGTCGTCACTAGGACCAATATTCTTGATGACCTAGCCCAGGAGTTCCAGCTCTCAGAGATC
Source organism: Anaerosporomusa subterranea (assembly GCF_001611555.1). NCBI lineage: Bacteria > Bacillati > Bacillota > Negativicutes > Acetonemataceae > Anaerosporomusa > Anaerosporomusa subterranea. The sequence goes on along the minus strand of NZ_LSGP01000013.1, from coordinate 581,079 downwards.
GAGGTATTTCTGCGGTCATGTCCAACTGATGCTGATGTCAAGGCTGCAATCACAACGTTAGCGGGACAGGGAATAGAGGGAATTGTCGGCGATAATGCGGTCGTGAAAATCGCTGAAACCTGCGGACTGCCGGGAGAATTTCTTGATTCCGGCAGAGCGGCTGTCAAAAAGGCCCTTGTCGAAGCCGGAAAAATCCAGCAGGCACAAGAGGCGGATCGCCAGCGGGAACACGAGCGGGCGGAGCAGATCAACGCCTACGCCCGCGATATACAGAGCGCGCTGGAGCAGGCAGTGGCCGCCGTTCAGCAAGTGTCGGCCGGATCACAGCAACTAGCCGCCACCAGTCAAGAAACAGCGGCTATCGCCAAAACAGCGTCAAATGACGTAAATAACACTGCGCGGATTCTTGAGGTTATCCGCCACGTCGCCCAACAAACCAACCTGCTCGGCTTGAACGCAGCCATCGAGGCTGCTCGCGCCGGAGAAAGCGGGCGGGGGTTTTCGGTTGTCGCTAACGAAGTACGCAAACTGGCTGAAGAAAGCAATCGGTCAGCCGGGAATATCGATCAATTGTTAACTGCATTCCGTGATTCGGTCAATCGCGTCTCGGCAAATGTTGGGCAGACTACAATCATCACGCGTGAGCAGTCATCAGCCATCCAGGAAATCGCCCAAAAGCTCGAAGGCCTGCGAACAGTCGGACAAGCGCTACTGTCCCTGGCGGCGACGGGGCTTCGCAAATAATGGTCATTGCGGTTTCCCGAAGCGCCTGAGCGCACCAAAAAGTCGAGTGGAGGAGACCTCTACTCAACTTGTTCAATTTAATGAAATTTTAAGGTTTGCGAAGTGAACGAGGTCACGTCTCCGTAGAGCGAAATGAGAGTACACAGAGGTCACAGAGTGGAGTATCTATTTTGCCAGCATCAGCATGCTGGCGCTCCAAACTCTAGCCCTCTGTGTCCTCTTTACCACGCTGTGCCCTCTGTGGATGGTGCCCCGCACTTGATGACGAGTGGTCTTCTTTTTTCTTAGAATCGGGGCATTTAGCTAGCTCTTCGGAGATCTCTACCTGTGGCTCTAAGCTTCTTGTGCGGAGAAACTTTCCGCCTGCCCCCTGGTCGACTGTGCCCTTGCTGTTCTTTTTTGTGGAAAATCGTTCTTTAATCACAAAAATAGCCGAGTAGAGCACTATCAAGGCTAGGCCTGCCGCTAAACCGGAGCCCTGACCGGGAATAAGCGGCATGCTTGCCAAGGCGAATAGTAAACCGGTCAAGCCAAACCAGGAGGAAAAGGGGTATAGGGGTAGTTGACAATTGCCGTTGGGGGGACAGCCGTTTCGCTTCCGAAATTGGTAATGAGTTGCCACGATCACAGCATAGGTGGTCAGTAAAGCGAATCCGCCAGAGCTAACAAGAAAAAGATATACCTGCTGCGGCAGCAGAGATCCTAATCCTAAGCCTAGCAGCATCGAGACTCCCGAAAAGAGAATGCCTCTTTTCGGAATGTCGCCGGCATCCTTTAACCATGACGGAGCATGATTTTCCTCTGCCAGCGAGCGAATCATTCGGCCTAATCCAAACATGGCCGCCAGCATGGTGGAGAGAATTGCCGTAACCAACACGATATTGATCGCATTCCCTGCCCAGGCGAGATTCTGGCGGTTGAGAGCCGCGACAAATGGGCTTGTTTCGGTCGTTAGGCTTGCGGTAGGGATCAAAGCCAATAAAACGCCTATCGAGATTACATACAGACCGACCAAACTGGTGACAGTATACGTGATCGCCCGGGGTATCGTCTTGTGCGGATCACGCGCTTCAGAAGCCGCCAACCCGATCGTTTCAAAGCCGGCGTAAGCGAACATGACAATCAGCATGCTGCCGGCAATTCCGCCAATACCGCCTGGGAAAAACGGTTCAGCTAACAGTTCTCCCGCGCCGGTCTGATTGGCGTTTATCAGCCCGCTAATCAGGAATAGTCCCAGCGCGATGAAGCCCGCGATAGCCAGCAGCTTGACTGCCGCGAGGCCGCTCTCCAATTTGCTCAAACGCTCAGCGCCCAAGAGATTGAGCAATGTTACTGCGATAATGACGGCAGAGCCGATCAATCCCAGTGACAACCCGGGAAACCAAGGGTGTATAAAAATGGCAACAGCCATTGCTTCGCTCGACATGGCTAAAATAAGGCCGGTCCAATAGACCCAACCAACGACGAATCCTGCTCCTCGGCCAAACTCCCGCTCTGCGTAGGTGCGAAATGACCCCGGCGCCGGATCTGCGACTGTCAGCTCAGAGAGAGCATAAAGAATGACAAAAACTATGGAGCCGCCTAACACATAAGATACGATAACCGAAGGCCCCGCAGCATGAATGGCGGCGGCCGATCCTAAGAAAAAAGATCCGCCGACAACCGTTCCCAAAGCCATCATCGCCAGTTGCCGCGCGTTCAGACCATTAACGCTATTTTTCAACCCATTTCCACTCCCATAGCACCCTCACCTGTCAATATTTACAGATAGTAGTATGTACTTAAACACGAATTTTATCGTGTATTAACCAGGCAGGTTTTACCTAGCTGAGGCGATAATGCGGAAGTAATTCATAAAGCGCTGGTCAGAGAGGCAAGAAAGCATTACAATATATAGTATGTATTTATTATTCATGTATGGTTCATCTGCTTTCGAACGGGAACACTAGCTGCTGAAACTGGTTATTCTATGTAGATATGCAAGAGTGGCTGGTAAAAATTTTTCAGTTAATCTATCTCGCCTAAAAAAGCAGGATTTGTCGAATCCTTTGGCTAACCCTGAAAGATATGCAAAAGACTATTACTTACGCATAAAACATATCATAATGTTGAAAACAAATATTCTTATGCGAAGTTTGGGAGCTGGGCAAAGAACGTGTATGAGTTTTATCTAAAGAGCGAGGATCGCTTAAACGAGTTTTATCACAAATACAAAGATCATGACTGGTTATTTATTCTACCGATCATGTTGTTGGCGCTGACGAGAACCCTAGAACATTTTTTCTGGCTATTGTCCTCAGGAAGGGGATTCCCGCAAGCTGCTGACAGCAAATGGTATCTCGATTATGCAACCGGACTGCTGAAAGATTTTAACGTTGGTTTGCATATGAATGATATTATGTATTTCGGCTATAACATGCTACTCACTCTGTTGTTGGCATTGTTTGAAGACCCGGTCGCCGTTCTGTTCATCCAGTCAGTGATTTCCGGACTGAGTGTCATCCTGGTCTATAAAATCGCCCTTATTTTGTTTAATCGCAGTACGGCTATCCTGGCAGCTCTGTTTTATGCGACACGCTGGGAGATTACCCTATGGTCAATGTATATTCTCTCAGACAGCTTTTTTATCAGTGTCCTGCTGTTATGTGTCTACTTTTTGCTGATGGCGTTTGAATCAGATAAAAAGAACTATAAAATTCTATTTGCCGTGACTGCAATTTATATGATGGTTTTTCGCCCGACCGGCATCATGACCATGGCCGTTATTCTGGCGTATATCGCGATTCGGCTGGGTAAGAAACGGATAGCGGTTGGTCTGAACCAATATCGGAGACCCATTGCCGGCGCGCTGTTATCAATTTTCGCTATCGGTATTTATCTGTATAGCAGTCACAAGTTTGATCCGCTGCTTCAATCCCTGCAGGTCAATGTCAAAATGGTCTTATACAATGTTTATGCCAAAGGCTGGCTGTATGACCTGGCCACACCGTATGATCATTTTTTTCGGCCGGATTATCGGGTTAATTGGTATGGCAGTTTGTTTATTAGCTTTATCGTCAACAATTGGGACCATGTGTCCATTTTATACGTCAAACGGGCGATTGGCTTTTTGGGCAAATGGGTTTGGCAAATTGATTTGAGCAGTCTGACAGGCATTGGCCAGTTTCTGTATAATGTGACGCCGACGGCGCTATTTACCGTTGGTAGCATCGCCGCTGTCCGGGATGAAAAATTCCGTAAAGCGTCAATCGTCTGGCTGCTGATTCTCGCGGTTTTCGCTTTTTGTCTGGTCCTGTTCATCGATTGGATGTACCGCTACCGGTATCCTGCGGTTCCGTTTATTGCGATTGCCGCAGCGTTTGGAGCGGATCAGATCCTGCGTTGGACGTTGATTCGAGTAAAAAAAATTGCGGGGTTGTTGCAGTATGCAAATAGAAAAAACACTGGCTGTCATACCGGCTTTTAATGAGCAGAATAACATCCTGAAAGTAATCCGCGATATCCAGACGAGTCTGCCCGAGGTCGATATTCTTGTTATCAATGACTGCTCAGCAGACAACACGTCAGCAACAGCCAAATTGGCGACTGGCGTAAAAGTGGTGGACTTGCCGTGTAATTTGGGGATTGGCGGCGCTGTTCAAACGGGATTTAAGTATGCCCGCGATGCGGGGTATGAGTATATGGTGCAGATTGATGGCGATGGACAGCATATTGCTGGCGAGGTGCGAAAGCTGGCTGACACAATGGCGCGCACTGGATGTGATATGGTGATCGGCTCGCGTTTCCTTGATGTGAAGTCGTTTCGTACGACGTGGGCGAGGCGCTGCGGTATCAAGATTTTTTACTATTTGTTCCGATTGCTGATCCAGACTAAAATTAGTGATAGTACCTCTGGTTTTCGACTATACAATCGAAAAAGCATCGATTTATTATCCCGCTACTATGCTAATGACTATCCTGAGCCTGATGCGATTATTCTGCTCAACAAGCACGGCCTTCGCCTGTGCGAGGTTGGCGTAACCATGCAGCCGCGGCAGAATGGTGAGTCCTCGATAACTCTGTTGAAAAGTCCTTACTACATGGCAAAGGTTCTCTTGTCGATCTTCTGCTCCTGTACCCGGACTAGAGGTCGAACCGGATGATGACAGGCGTAAATATTGATAGGATTCATTTGCTGGGGATTGCCTTTAGCCTGATTATCATCATTTCCGTGTTTCTGCTGGTCAGGCAGCGGCTAATCAAGGAAAAATATTCGCTGGTGTGGTTCTTCATTGGTGCGTTTACGCTGATGATGTCGCTCAACACAGACCTATTTCACGGTTTTTCTGTTCTGATTGGAGTCGACTATGCACCGTCGGCGTTTTTTGCCATTCTTGTCGCATTTGCCTATCTGCTGCTGTTAAACATGAGTGTCAGTATCACCAGCTTAAACCGGAAGAACAAAGCACTGACTCAGGAGTTAGGCTTAACCAAGCTGAGACTGGAAGAACTGGAAAAGAAAATAAACAAGGCGGAATTATGATTAATTATCTATTACTGTTCGGCAGTGTAACGATGACGGTAGTTGCCAGTACCTTGCTGAAAATCGGCAGCCGCACGGTCGATTTTGATGGCGGACTGCTGGCGATTGCACTAGGGTATGTATCGACGCCGACTATTATCGCTGGCTTTGCCAGTTATGCGTTGGCGGCGGTGCTGTGGGTGTACTGTTTGTCGCAGTTTGATCTTAGCTATGTGACGTTTGTCTCCAGTGTTCAGTATGTGCTGCTAATTATCGTGTCGATTTTTATCTTTCAAGAGCAGATCAGCCTGATGCGTTGGGTTGGCTGCGCTTTTATTATGATCGGCGTCGTTTTTTGGCTGAAAGGATAACCATGAAATTATTCAGGTGTGTCGCCTATCGCCCGACTATGCAGGATGAGTGGGACCATTTAGCACTCTCGAAAGGCACGATTTTTCACACAACTGCGTTTAGACAGATATTGCTGGAATCCTTTGGCTACCGTTGCGCCTATCAGGTGATTCTTGATCAGCGTGACCGGATTTGCGCGCTGCTGCCGCTGGTTGCCGGGCACAATCTTGGGCTGAAATCTGTGGCTGTAGCCTTGCCGTTTGTTAACCATCTTGACATTTGCGCCGAGAGCGAAGCAGCCTGGCGGTTCGCTCTGGAGAGCCTGCCTGCTTTGCGTGAACAGTATCATTTTAAATATTTGGAACTGCGTTTGAAAACACAGGATTGGGATAGACCGGATTGGACATCCAACCTCGAACATTACACCTTTGTCTTGCCGCTGTCAGAGGATGAGGAAAAGGTGCTGTCGCTGTCGACCCCCAGTAACCGCAATCATGTGCGCAAGGTTTACCGAAACAACTGGTTTACTGTTTCATTTGATCCCGGTCATCTCGACGCGTTTTATCAGGTATACGGCAAGCGGATGAAACAACTGGGATCACCGGCACCGGATATCGGTTTTTTTAAGCGGTTTTTCGACTATCTGCCTGACCAAGCATACTTGCTGTCAGTGCTTGACCGCGAAACAAAACAGGTTGTTGGCGGCATGCTGCTGTTGACCAGTCCCGGCGATCAGACTCTGTATTATCCCTATGGCGCTAATCTTGTCGAGTATAATAACAAATACTTGAATAACTTTATGTATTGGGAAGCTGTACGGTTTGGCATCGGCCAGAAACTGAACTATCTGGATCTGGGCCGGTCACAGCTCGGGTCTGGCACCTACACTTATAAAGAGCAGTGGGGCGCTGCCGCTGAACAACTTAACTATCTGGTGTATTCAGGCGGCCAGGCAAGTGCCGGTCCGCCTGACCGTAAAAAGCTCAGTGTGTTTGTCGGATTGTGGAAGGCGGCTCCTGCCTTCATTACCGATACGGTCGGCAAGCATTTGATCCCGTATGTTTTACCCTAGGCGTTATTTGGTTTCATCAGTGGAGGCTGCTAATAATGAGTACTACGAATTGGAAACAATACTTTGATCAAAAAGCCGAACGACACGGCGCGTCTGTGAAATCATCCGATTATTTTGATGATGCCAGCTTTTTTATGCAGCGTGATAACACATTGCGCTGGCTGGGAAAAATGCGAGGTAAGGAAATCCTTGATGCAGGCTGTGGCGTGGGTGCGTTCAGTGAACCGTTGACTCACGAAAACACGGTGTATGGGGTGGATTTTTCGGAAAAGAGTCTAGAATTCGCCGCAGGCCGCGGTCTCCGTACAATGACAGGAGATTTGACGGCATTGCAATTTGACGCTGGTAAGTTTGATGTCGTGTTGTGTATCGGCGTTATTCAATTAATCGAATGCTATTTGCCTGTTATCAAAGAACTGGCCAGGGTCACAAAGCCAGGGGGAACGTTACTAGTGCAAACTTTACACAAAGACTCGATCCAGAGAAAGCTTCTCCGGCTGTTTGAACAGAGCAAGAAGTTTGACAAGATGTATGGCATGGACGAGCTCAAACAGGCATTAAGTCAACAAGGCTTTGAGCAGATCGAGTTCTTGAAGCTGTACCATCCGTTTCAATTTGTGAGCATGAGTTGTGGTGAAGGCATGATGTCTGATTTGTTTTGCACGTCATTTGCGATCAAAGGGAGAAAGAAAATTGACTAAACCGGACAAAATAGGCAGCAATATGCTCTCCTTTGATACAGAGGAATGGTTTCACGCCAACTATGACAATATCAATCCAGATCTGTTCAGAGGACAGGGTTCAAATTTCAGAGCCCAGATGGATACTCTGCTTCAGTTATGCAGCGATACCGGCTCAAGAGCCACCTTCTTTGTGCTTGGCTGCGTCGGTGAGGATTATCCTGATGTCGTGAAGGCGATTGCTCAGCAAGGCCATGATGTCGCTTCTCATGGCTATGGTCATCAGCTGGCCTATCAACAAACCTATGATGAGTTTAAGGCTGATGTGAAGAAATCTGTATCTATACTCGAGGATATTACAGGCAACAAGGTTCAGGGGTACCGGGCGCCATCCTGGTCAATCATTGAAAGCAACCTGCATTACCTCGCAGCGTTGGAGGAACTGGGGCTGACCTATGATGCCAGTATTTTCCCAGTCAAAACGTTTCTATATGGTATTCCGACAGCGCCCACTGAGATTCATCAGCCGCGAGTCAATAATAGAATGCTTAACCTGTATGAAGTCCCGACGTCGGTCGTGAAACTATTCGGCAAAAATATTGGCTTCTCTGGCGGGTTTTATTTCCGGTTTTTTCCGAAGTTCTTAATCAAGCATGCTATTCTCGCCGCCAACCGTCAAGGTAGAAGTTGCATCGTTTATCTGCATCCCAGAGAAATCGACTCCACCGAGCAGCGACTGAGACTACCACATCTCGAGTCGTTTATCCATTACTGTAATATTGACAGCACTAAAGCCAAACTGGAGGCTATTATGCAAAGCTTTCAATTTACATCGATTGCAGACCATTTGCGGAACAAATAGTAAAATAAAAGGGCTCTCTGCCAGCGGTTTCCGCAGGCAGAGAGCCCTTTCGTCTTTGTTTCTAGTCGTTTAGCACAGAGGTGCAATGCGGGCAACGAGTTGCCTTGAGTGAAATAGTGGAAAAGCAATGATTACATTCTTTGGTGGTTGGCTCAGACGGCGCCGGGGCGGGCTTTTTCTGAAGACGAGTGAATAATTGTTGAATCACAAAGAAGATAACGGCAGCTACAATCAAAAAGTCGATGACATTATTTATGAATAGGCCGTAATTAATTGTCGGTGCGCCGGCTGCTTTGGCTTGTGCCAGTGTAGCATAAGGCTTGTCCGATAAATTGATAAATAAATCGGCAAAACTCACTTTGCCTAAGATAAGACCAATCGGCGGCATTAAGATGTCATTAACAAATGAGGTTACAATCTTACCAAAAGATGCTCCAATAATAACACCGATCGCTAGGTCGACGACATTGCCTCTTAAGACAAATGCTTTAAATTCTTTAAGCATATTATTTCCCCTTTATTTCATCAGCCTTCAGTGATATTATACCCGAAATACCGGATTTTGAGAAGCATACATGCAGGATTTTGAAGGGATCATACCTAATTCAGGAATACATAGCTAAAGTGCCAGAGTTGCGATTTTGTCTGATTTGACGGAAAATGTAGAAAAAAATGACTAGTGTGGCAGGAACTGTGATGTTTCAGACCGAAACATGGTATTGCAACTAATTCGCATCCGTTTAGCCGCCTTGATGGGGTTAAACCATTGGAGCTGCCTGGATGTGCAGGATTTGCGCCATTTATTGCCGTTTTTTTTCGAATCGGTATGGCTTTTAATATGGCATGAATTTTGCAAGAGAAGTCTCTAGTTGCTGGCTGAATCCGGCAATAGAGACTTTTTTCCATCTTGCACGGATGTTATAACTTTCACAGCTTTGTTTGTATCTATTTAGTAAGAGGGAGGTGGACTTATTGATGCAGGATTTTGGCGCTATTGGATTTCTGATCTGTGTTGCTATTATTTTCCCGATCGTCCCGCTGATCATCTCGCGATTTTTACAGCCGAGACGGCCAACATCAGCGAAACTATCCACATACGAGTGCGGCATTGAACCGATTGGACGGGCCTGGGTGCAGTTTAAGGCCAGTTATTTTCTCTATGCCCTTGTGTTTGTCGTGTTTGATGTGGAAACTGTTTTCCTCTATCCCTGGGCCGTCCAGTTTCGGTCTCTGGGCTTGTTTGCCGTTGTTGAGATGCTTGTATTCATGGGAATTTTACTGATTGGTTTGGCGTATGCCTGGAAGAAAGGAGCTCTGGAATGGAAGTAACAACAGAGGAATGGCTGAAACATAATGTCATTGTGACCTCGATTGAAGCAGTGTTGAATTGGGCGCGGGGAAATTCCATGTGGCCGCTGACGTCAGGTCTGGCTTGCTGTTCGATCGAAATGATGCACGCCTCGGCCAGCCGCTTTGACTTGTCCCGCTTTGGCTATGAAGTGTTTAGACCATCGCCGCGGCAGGCGGATGTGATGCTGACGACCGGTACGCTGACCTGGAAAATGGCGCCAGTTTTTGTCAAACTGTATGAGCAGATGCCTGACCCGAAATTTGTGGTGGCGATGGGCAGCTGCGCGATTTCCGGCGGCCCGTTTGTGGATTCGTATTCGGTAGTTCCAGGGATTGACAAGGTGGTCCCGGTTGATGTCTTTATACCTGGCTGTCCGCCGCGACCGGAAGCGCTGATTCATGCGATGATTGAACTGAAACGCAAGATACAGCATCCTGATGTCGTAGAAAAGCAGCGGATTGAGAGGTTGAGCGGCCATGGCTGGTAAGTATGTCGCGATAGACGCGCTTCAGGCGCTTGTCGCTGAAATAGTTGGTCTGGAGTTAGTCGGCGATTGTCCTGAACTATATGTGACGCCAGAGGCGGTGCTGCTGGCAGGAGAAAAGCTGAAAAATTCACCCTCGCTGCAGTTTGATCATTTGGCCAGCGTGACGGCGGTGGATTACCCTGAGTACATTGAGCTGGTGTATCACCTGTATTCCCGTACGTTGAAGCATGAGCTGGTTATGAAGGTGCGGACACAAAAACAGGGGGACAAGCTGCCGAAGGCGGCATCAGTCGTTTCGCTGTGGCCGACGGCGGATTTTCAGGAGCGGGAAGTGTATGATTTAATGGGAGTAACCTTCACAGGTCATCCCGACCTGCGGCGCATCTTGCTGCCGGAGGACTTTGTCGGTCATCCGCTGCGCAAAGAGTTTAAATTCCCATCGCTACGGGAGAGGGGTGTGACGCCATGCTAAGAACGGAAGTCTATACACTCAATATGGGTCCGCAGCACCCTAGCACGCATGGTGTTTTGCGGGTCATCCTCGAACTGGATGGGGAGACTGTGGTGCATGCTAGACCGGATGTCGGCTACCTGCATCGCGGCATTGAAAAGCTGGCCGAAAGCCGTACGTATCCCCAAGTGACACCGTATACCGATCGACTGGACTACGTTAGCGGGATGAGCAACAATTTAGCGTATTGCCTGACGGTAGAGAAGCTTCTCGGCGCTGAGATCCCTGAACGGGCACAGTATTTGCGGGTGATTATGGCGGAACTGAATCGCATTGCCAGCCATTTCGTCTGCATCGGCTCGATGGCGATCGATACAGGCGCAGTGACAGGCATGATTTTTGCTTTTCGCGGTCGTGAACGAGTCCTGGACTTATTTGATTTAATTTGCGGTTCCCGCATGACTTACAATTATGTTCGCATCGGCGGCGTTATGGCGGATGTGACGCCTGAATTTATGACCGCCTTGGAAAAGTTTGTTGAGGATTTCCCCGAATTACTCGGCAAATACGATACCCTGATGACTGGCAATGAGATATACTACCACCGGCTGGTGAGTACGGGAAAAATTTCCGGTGAGCGGGCGCTTGCCCTCGGCGTGACGGGCCCCATTCTGCGCGCCAGCGGCGTAGATGTCGATTTGCGCCGGGATCAGCCATATTCTGGGTACGACCGGTTCAAGTTTTCTGTGCCGCTGCGCCAGAATGGCGACAACTGGGATCGCTATACTATTCGTTTGGACGAGATGCGCCAGAGCATCGAGATTATCAAACAGGCGATGGCTTCACTGCCGGAAGGCCCGATTATGGCGAAGATTCCCAAAGTGATCAAACCACCGAAAGGCGAGGCCTATCATTGCATCGAAAGCCCGCGCGGCGAGCTGGGCTTCTACATTGTCAGCGACGGAGGACTAAAGCCGTACCGTATGCATGTGCGCCGTCCCTCGTTTATTAACTTGTCGGCGCTGGATGACATGTGCCGCGGTGATAAGTTGTCAGATGTGGTGGTTTCGTTAGCGACGCTCGATCCGATCTTGGGCGAAGTGGACTGCTGACAGGCGGTACGAAGGGAGTAGGAAGCATGGAACAAAGTATTTTAGTCTACGCCGCGAATTTCCTGCGCCAGCTGCTGGGCCAATTCCTGCCAGGGCCGTTCTGGGTGGACGCGGTTATGATGTTTGTCGGTATTAACTGCATCATCGGCATCATCAGCGGGGCGGCAATGATTTTTGTCTGGCTGGAACGCCGGGTTGCGGGTTATATGCAAGTCCGTCTGGGGCCCAACCGGGTTGGTCCGTTTGGTCTCCTGCAGCCGGTTGCTGATGCCTTAAAATTGCTGGGCAAAGAAGATATTCAACCAACGGCTGTCGATAAAAAGGTTTGGGCTCTGGCGCCAATCCTGCTGTTCATTCCGACAATGGCGGCCTATGCGGTTATCCCGTTTGATAAAGGGGTATCATACGCCGATTTGCATATTGGTGTCTTCTATTTCGTGGCTGTGTCGTCTCAGGCAACACTGCCGTTTCTCATGGCCGGCTGGGGCTCTAACAACAAATACTCGTTGCTTGGCGGGATGCGTACAGTCGCCCAGATGATCAGCTATGAAATTCCGATGGTTTTTTCCATCTTAGGCGTGGTCATGCTGACAGGGTCGCTCAAACTGAGCGATATTGTCACCTCGCAGGCTAGTGTATGGAATATTGTTTTGCAGCCGGTTGCGTTCATCATTTACGTTATCGCCGCGACTGCTGAAGTCAATCGGACTCCGTTTGATTTGGTGGAAGCCGAATCAGAGATTGTAGCCGGTCCGTTCACAGAGTATAGCGGCATGCGCTATTCACTGTTTTTCATGGCTGAATATGCCAACCTGTTAGCTGTCTCGATGATTGCAACAACATTGTTCTTGGGCGGCTGGAACGGTCCTTGGCTGCCGGGCTGGATATGGTTCGCCATCAAGAGTCTGGCGATGGTTTATGTTATTATGTGGTTTCGCTGGACGTTTCCCCGACTCAGAGTAGACCAGCTGATGCACTTCGGCTGGAAAGTCCTGCTGCCGCTGGCGCTTGTCAATATGCTGGCAACTGGGCTGGGCATCTACCTGTTCGGGCTGATGAGTTAGGAGGAGCGTTATGTTCGGAAAAGGTCTATTAACCGGTATGTGGGTTACCTTGAAAACAGTCTTCGGCAAAAAAGATACTGTTGAATACCCGGATGTCAAGATTCCGATGACAGCCCGCTTCCGCGGTGGCGTAATTGATCTCAACGTGCAAAAATGCATTGCGTGCGGGCTGTGCGCACTATCGTGCCCGAATGAGGCCATCGCGCTGACGACGGAAAAAACGGAAGATAATAAGAAGCGGCTATCGTCGTATCACTACGTGTCCGGTTACTGCTTGTTCTGCAATCTTTGTATTGAAGCCTGTCCTACGAAGGCGATTGTCTGGGATAAAAACTACGAAATTGCATCTTATCACAAAGAATTTCTCAATTATGACTGTATGGCCCGAGCCGCGGCTGCTCAAACCAAGCCAGCCGAGGCGGCGATCGTTCAGGATACGGTAGTAAACAGAGAGGGAGGGGTCAGCCTTGGCGGGTGATGTTGTCTACACAGTCGCGTTTTATGCACTGGCGACGCTTTGTCTGGCTGCTGCCGCAGGCGTGATCTTTCAGAAAAATTTGGTTCATAGTGCCTTGTGTCTGGCGCTGACGTTTGTCGGCATCGCCGGATTATATGTACTGCTGCAGGCTGACTATTTGGCTGCTGTGCAGCTGCTGGTGTATAACGGCGCGGTGGCGATCATGATCGTTATCGGAATTATGCTGACCCAGCAGGGGGATATGGCGAAAAGCAATCCTTCTAACCGATTGGTCATTCCAGCCGCTGTAGTGTCAATAGCGCTGCTAGCTGTGTCTGGCTGGGCGGTTTATGGCACAAAATGGACGGTTTCCAGTCAGGCTCCTGCCACTTCGCTGGAAGCGATCTCTAAGCTGCTGTTTAACGACTATGCTGTGGCGTTTGAAGCTGCCGCCGTGTTGCTACTGGTCGCCATGGTAGGCGCGATTACGCTGGCGAAGGGGGCGGATGAATGATGATCGGATTGGAGCATTACTTAACCGTAGCAGCAGGGTTGTTCGCACTCGGTCTGTTCGGACTGTTTACGAAACGTAACACTGTAGCGGTATTGATGTCAATTGAACTCATGCTCAACGCGGTGAATTTAAATTTAGTGGCGTTCTCACGGTTTGTTACTCCCGAAGTGGCAACCGGCCAGGTCTTTGTCGTGTTCAATATCGCTGTCGCGGCAGCGGAAGTAGCGGTTGGTCTGGCCATGGTGTTTGCCATCTACCGTGACCGTCGCACTGTCAATGTAGATGAACTTGATTGGATGAAGTGGTAGGAGGCGGAATGATGGACTTTCTGACGTACTCGCTGCATCACGCTTGGCTGATTCCGCTGTTACCGGCTTGCAGTTTTTTGCTGATCGTGTTTGCGTTTTATTCGTTGCCCCGGCTAGCGGCAGCGACTGCTATCACCGCACTCGGCAGCGCCTTCACGTTGGCTGCGGGAGTGGCGGCGGCTGTTGTCAGCGGCGGTATCAGTGTCGAAAAACCGTTTATCAGCAAGGTCAACTGGTTTGCCATCACAGGTTTATCGGTGGATTGGGGCGTACTGGTTGATCCGATTTCAGCGATGATGCTAATTGTTGTTTCTTTGGTTGCTTTTTTGGTGGCAATCTACTCGGTGGGTTATATGCACGGCGATCCGGGTTTCTCCCGCTTCTTCGCCTACATCTCACTGTTTGCCGCTTCGATGTTGGGTATGGTGCTGGCAGTCAATCTACTGCAACTGTTTGTGCTGTGGGAATTGGTCGGCCTCTGCTCGTATCTGTTGATTGGTTATTATTTCTATAAAGTTTCTGCCCGCGAGGCAGCTAAAAAAGCGTTTATGACCACTCGCATCGGCGATTTTGGTCTACTGCTAGGGATTCTCCTGATGCAAGTAATGTTCGGTACACTTGATTTTCAAGAGTTGACTGCTAAACTGCCTGGCTTTATTGCCAGCTCTGGCAGCGGATTGCTGACCGTGGCTGCACTGTTGATCTTCTGCGGACCGGTAGCTAAATCCGGTCAGTTTCCGCTGCATGTTTGGCTGCCGGATGCGATGGAAGGCCCGACGCCGGTATCGGCGCTGATTCATGCTGCTACCATGGTCGTGGCCGGGGTCTATTTGATCGCTCGCTCCTATATGCTGTTCGCTGATTTGCCGAGCGCGCTGACAGTGGTTGCCTGGTTTGGTGGAATCACCGCTCTATTCGCCGCTGTTATAGCCTTGACGCAGCGGGAGATCAAACGAATACTTGCCTACTCGACCGTCAGCCAACTTGGTTACATGATGTTGGCTCTTGGTGTAGGCAGCCTGACAGCGTCGATGTTTCATTTGATGACCCATGCATTTTTCAAAGCACTGCTGTTCCTTGGCGCCGGATCGGTGATGCATGCGCTGCATGATACAGCCGATATTTTCAAAATGGGCGGATTAAAATACAGCATGAAAGTCACCCATGCAACGATGGGCATTGCCGTGCTGGCGATTGCTGGGATTCCGCCGTTTGCCGGCTTCTTCTCAAAGGATGAAATTCTGTTGGCTGTATCGGAAGTTAGTATGCCATTGTACTTTATCGCTGCATTGACGGTGGTATTGACTGCCTTTTACATGGGGCGCATGTTCTTCAACGTATTTTATGGCGAACCTGATCCGCATCAGCATCCTCATGAATCTGGCGGCTGGATGTTGTTTCCCCTGGTTGTACTGGCTGTATTATCTGTCGTGGGCGGAATCGTGCCGTTCGCGCTTGGCTTTGGCGACTGGGTACGGTTTGGTCCAACGCATCACGCTGGCATCAACTGGGCGATCGCCGGTAGTTCGACTCTGTTTTCGATCGCGGCGCTGGCGCTGGCCTGGCGGATGTATGGCAGCAAACAATTGTCAGCCGACGCGGTGGCGGCTAAGCTGCCCTGGCTATACACGCTGAGCTACAATAAGTTTTTCGTTGATCAGTTTTACACGTTGATCAGAAGTATATTTGTCGACGGGCTGGGAGCCGTCCTCTATTGGATTGATGTCAATATCGTCGACGGACTGGTCAATAATCTGTCACGTAGTTACGCTACTGCTGCGGGTCTGGTTCGCAAACTACAGTCTGGTAAGATTCAACAATACGCGTTGGTCTATTTCGCTGCTGCGATCGTGTTGGTCGTTTGGCTGGGAGGTGTACGGTAATGAATTTTCCTGTGCTGACCAGTCTATTGTTGGCTCCCATCCTGGGGGCGGCAGCAATTACTGCATTGCCAAAGGATGCTGAAAAAACGATTAAGAATGTGGCAGCGTTTTGCATGAGTGTCACGCTAGCACTGTCTTTGTATGTCTTTATAAACTATGACCTGCAGGCAGGCGGCATGCAGTTCACTGAGCTGATTCCTTGGGTCAAGGATTTAGGTGTCAGCTACTCCATGGGGGTTGACGGTATTTCGCTGCCAATGGTGCTCTTAACCGCGATCATTGGCTTTTCGTCAGTCTTCTCGTCCTGGGGTGTGTCAGAGCGGCCGAAGGAATTCTTCATCCTGCTGCTGCTGTTAATCGCCGGGGTTATGGGGACGTTTATCACCCGTGATCTGTTTATTTTCCTGCTATTCTATGAAGTGGTGGTCATTCCTATTTACATCATGGTTATTCTCTGGGGCTCTTCCAAACGGGTCACGAAAGAATACGCCGGCATCAAGCTGACCATCTACTTGCTGCTTGGTTCAGCCTGCATGCTGGTAGGTGTCGTGGCGCTGTACCTAGCTGCTTACCCGGCAGGAGAGCGGACGTTCAGCATGGAGGCGTTAGTGAAAGCACAGGAGTTGGGCCGTTTCGCGGAAGGCTTTCAAATTTGGACCTTTCTGTTGTTGTTGCTCGGCTTCGGCTCGTTATTGTCGATGTGGCCATTTCACAGTTGGTCGCCTGACGGTTACGCCGGCGCTCCGACTGCTGTATCGATGATCCACGCCGGCGTATTGAAAAAAATTGGCGGTTATGGTCTGATCCGTCTCGGCCTGCTGACACTGCCGTTAGGGGCGAAGTTCTGGGCGCCGATGATTGCCACCCTGGGTGTGATCAATGTCGCCTATGCCGCGTTTATCGCGATGGCGCAGAAGGATCTGAAGTATGTTGTTGGTTATTCATCTGTGTCCCACATGGGCTATGTGTTGATCGGCTTTGCGGCGCTTAATCCGGTGGGGATTAACGGCGCAATCGCTAATATGTTCGCCCATGGCGTGATGGCTGCTTTGTTTTTCTCTATGATCGGCTTTGTCTATGAGAATACTCATATTCGGTCGATTCCAGATTTGGGCGGACTGGCGCATCAGATGCCGCGCGCTGCCACCGGATTTATGATCGCCGGCATGGCGTCTCTCGGACTACCGGGCTTGGTTGGCTTCATTCCCGAGTTTACGATCTTTCTAGGCGCGTTTTCCCAGTTTCCCGTGCTGGCGACGCTGGCGATTGCGGGTATTATCCTGACTGCTCTTTATGTGCTGCGGACTCTGGCCAATATCTTATTTGGCCCGCGTCTCAGTCAGTTTGACCGCTATGCGGATATTTCCGGGCCAGCTATGGTTCCGCTGGTGATGTTAGGTGCATCGGTTGTGCTGTTTGGACTGTTCCCGGCATTATTGCTGCGCGTGGTTGATAGCGGCGTTGCACCCTTGCAACCGCTGCTGACCAAGTTGCAAGGCGCTAATGCGATCAGCATGCTGACATCGCTGCTAGGAGGGAACTGACGTGAACTTTTCGCTACTAACAACTGAATTGCTTACCATCGGACTGGCCTTGCTATTGCTGGTTCTCGATCTGCTGATTCCGGCTAAGGAATCACGGCGGGGAGTGGGTTATCTGGCGATCATCGGCTTGGCTGGGATAATCGGCTATACATTTACCCTGTATGGCGGCCGCGAATCCTTTTATCAGGGGTTGTTTGTTCTCGATAATTATGCCGTGTTTTTCAAACAACTGTTTTTGATCGCGGCATTGCTGACCATCCTATTCTCGTTTGACTATGTGGAACGGCTGCGGCGTTGGCAGGGTGAGTTTTATGTACTGCTGGTTACTACCACGGTTGGCATGATGCTGATGGCCTCAGCAAATGACTTCATTACTCTATATGTGGGCATGGAACTGATGACAGTGACCTTCTTCATCCTGGTCGGCTATGTGATCGGCGACGGTCGCTCGAGTGAGGCCAGCCTAAAGTATCTGATCATCGGCGCGGCTTCGTCAGCGGTATTCCTGTATGGCGTTAGTTTGGTTTTTGGTTCAACCGGCTCACTGGCATTGTCAGAAATTCTGACTAAAGCGGCCTATTCGCCGGCGACGCTGGTCGGCATGGCGTTCGTATTTGTTGGCTTTGCCTTTAAAGTGTCGGCTGTACCGTTTCATATGTGGGCGCCGGATGTTTACGAAGGAGCGCCTGTGCCAGTCACCGCGTTGCTGGCCATGGCCTCGAAGGCGGCCGGATTCGCCGTTCTGGCGAGGGTTTCGGTGCAAGGCCTTAACGGTCAGGTATTCAATTGGATCCTGGTCGCAGCTTGTTTATCCGCTTTAAGCATACTAGTCGGAAACCTGGTTGCGATTTCGCAGACCAATATTAAACGCATGCTGGCCTATTCCTCGATCGCTCAGGCAGGCTATATACTGGCCGGATTGGCGGCAGGCAGTCAGGCGGGAATCAAGGGGCTGCTGTTTTATGCCATGTTGTATGTGTTCGCCAACGTCGGCGCATTCGCCGTAGTGACTGCCGTCAGGCTGAACGAGGGATCTGATGATATTACCGCCTTTGGCGGACTGTCACGGCGCTCTCCGATGCTGGCAGCAGTGATGACGATATCGCTCTTGTCCATGGGCGGTATTCCGACTCTCGCTGGCTTTGTCGGCAAGTTTTATCTGTTCAGCGCGGCAGTCGAGAGTGGTTTGCTCTGGCTGGCATTTTTGGGCTTTGTGATGTCAATGATCTCGGTCTATTACTACCTCATGGTGGTTAAGGCCATGTATCTTTACCAACCAGCCAATCCCGGTCAGCTTGAATACAGCAGCCCACTCGGCTGGGCCGCATTTTTGAGCATGGCCCTGACGGTGTTGTTTGGTATCTATCCCGAACCGCTGGCAAGACTGGCGGGGATAGCAGCTAAATCGCTATTCTAGGGTTGAAGGTTAGAAGTTTTTTGGAGAAAGTAAAAGCGCCGGATTATGCACGGCGCTTTTACTTTTGTCATTTCACGGCAATACTCTAGATAAATCAAAAAAAACAAAGGATTTTCAGGTGCGAATCCAGAAAAAATTAACAAGAGTAAAGTGAGGCTGGAGGTAACGAGATGGAACACGAAACGATGACTGCCGAAACGCTGGCAAAGTATGAACAGTATATCAATCCGTCCATGGCCCGGCTGTTCCGGTTCATGGGTCTATCTACAATTGAATGGCAAGCCGAAGGTTCGGTCATTACTGACATTAATGGTAAGGAATATATTGATTGCCTAGGTGGCTATGGGGTATTTAGTTTGGGACACCGCCATCCTGAGGTGGTCGCAGCCGTCAAACAGCAACTCGATATGATGCCCCTTTCAAGCAAGATTCTTCTCGATAAGCCGATGGCAGATCTGGCCGAACTTATGGCTCAGATCACCCCTGGCGACTTGCAGTATAGCTTTTTCGGCAACAGCGGCACAGAGGCGGTGGAGGGGGCTCTCAAACTGGCCCGGCTACACACAGGCCGCAAGAAGATAGTCGCCACAGTCAATTCTTTTCATGGCAAGACGATGGGGGCGCTGAGCGCAACTGGACGCGATTTGTTCCGCGAGCCGTTTTTGCCTCTAATTGATGGATTCACTCACGTCCCATTCGATGACATTGAGGCATTAAAAAACGCGGTTGACGACCAGACTGCAGCCGTTATTATCGAGCCTATCCAAGGCGAAGGCGGCATTATCGTTCCCCATGACGACTATCTGCCTGCCGCGCGGGCCATTTGCGACCAGCATGGTGCGCTTTTAATTTGCGATGAAGTTCAGACAGGTCTGGGCCGTACCGGCAAGCTATTTGCTTGTGAACACTATGGCGTTGTGCCTGATATTCTTGCCACCGCCAAAGCATTAGGCGGCGGCGTCATGCCCATTGGCGCTTTTACCGCTCGTCCGTTTGTTTGGGATAAGTTAATCAACAGCCCATTTCTGCACACCTCTACTTTTGGTGGCAACCCGCTGGCCTGCGCTGCCGCTATAGCGGCTATTAACGTAATGCAACGTGATAAGTTGGCCGAACGTGCGGCTGCCGTCGGTGAATCATTACTGGCCAAACTGCGCGAGCTGGCGCAGAAGTATCCTGAGGTGATTAAGGAAGTGAGAGGCAAAGGGCTGATGATTGGTCTTGATTTAACTAAAGAGGGCGTCGGTGGTATGCTGATGAATGAGTTGATTTCAAACGGCGTGCTTGTTGCCTATACGCTAAACAACCCCAAAGTCATACGCATGGAGCCGCCACTGACCATCGCAGCAGACCAGGTTGAACGGGTTCTGGGCGTGCTGACCAAAGCGGTGGCAGCGGCCCAAGAAGTGATCGAAGATTTATAAGGAGTGAAAACCATGCCATACGTAGAAGTAAAACTGCCGGTTGCCAGCAGCGCGGCCTCGATCTATCCGATTATCAAAGACATGGAAAAATATCCGCAATTCATGGCTGATTTGGTCAGCGTTGAGGTGCTTGAACGTACACCGGGTACCACAACGACTCGCTGGGTCTCGAATGTCGACGGACGGATTATCCGCTGGACAGAAGTAGATGTGTTTGACGACGAGAAAAAACACATCAGCTATAAACAGACTGAGGGCGATCTGAAAAAGTTTGAAGGCGAATGGGTGCTGACCGAGCTCGAGGATGGCAACACGGAGATCATGCTGACAGTGGACTTTGAATTTGGCATCCCGATGATTGCCGGTCTGTTAAATCCTCTGCTCAAGAAAAAGGTACGCGATAATAGCATGAACATGCTGAAGGCTATCAAAGATCGGTTGGAACAGGGACAGACAAATCAATCGCTAACGCCGAATTTGGCCTAAAACTGCCTGAATCGGCTGTTGTTAATTCTCAGTAAATTGCTTATAATTAAAACATGATAAATAAAGGAGGGGATTTGCCGCGAAACCGACATAACTGATTAGACTACTCCGTAAAGATATTATAACAACATAGCAAATATGGAGGTGTTCGCTCTGAATTCGTTAAAAACGACTTTTTTGCTCGCCCTGATGACCGGCTTGTTACTGGCTATTGGTAATATGTTCGGCGGTCGCGGCGGCATGATGATTATGCTGGTATTCTCTATCGGCATGAATTTTTTCAGCTACTGGTACAGTGATAAGATTGTTCTCAAAATGTATAATGCGCGTGAGGTAGATGCCTCGTCAGCCCCTGACTTGGTACGGATGGTTGCCAAACTGGCGCAGAAGGGCAACATGCCGATGCCCAAAGTTTACATTGTCGATACTGATACTCCTAACGCCTTTGCCACCGGTCGCGATCCAGAGCATGGCGCAGTTGCCGTGACGACCGCGATTATGCGAGCATTGAACTATGAAGAACTCGAGGGCGTTATCGCCCACGAGCTGTCGCACATCAAAAACCGTGATACCCTGATCAGCACAGTTGTCGCCTCGATTGCCGGCGTGATTACCTCTATTGCTCACATGGCGCAATGGGCTGCCATCTTCGGCCGCAGCAACGACGACGATAACGGTGGCATCCTGGAGTTCGTTTTCTTGGTCGTTCTCGCGCCTCTGGCTGCTACTCTAATTCAACTTGGTATTTCCCGTTCCCGCGAGTATGAAGCCGATGAAACCGGCGCAAAGCTGTCCGGCAAACCAATGGCTCTGGCCAGCGCATTGCAAAAGATCGAATACTATGCTAAACATCAGGTCATGCCGCAGGCGACTCAGTCCACATCCCACATGTTTATCATCAACCCGTTCAGCGGAATGGGTGGCTGGATGACTAGTCTGTTTAGCACCCACCCCACAACCCAGATGCGGGTCGCTAAGCTGCAAGAACTGGCCAATAAGGTTCGTTAATTTGCCGGTGCAAGGACCTCCTAAAAATTTAGGAGGCCCTTTTTTCGCCATGCCAAGCAGGAAACCACGGCCTGTTATGGAATATTTATCTATAGCGGACGGTTGGTTTTTTTCGCCAATGCGGCTAATAAACCCCATTTTGATTCATACTATATAGGATTAGAGTAATTGGGAGGGTTTGGTATGAGAAGAATGAACGCGTGGCTGAAGCAACTGACAGAGGCTCCTGGAGTATCTGGCTATGAGCAAAAGGTTAAAGATTTGCTAAAAATCCGTCTTTCTGATAAAGCTGAGGTATCGTATGATAAAATTGGTAGCATTATCTTCAAGAAAACCGGATCAGGCAGTGAACCTAAAATCATGCTGGCTAGTCATATGGATGAGATCGGTTTTATGGTTAAGTACATAACTAAAGAAGGCTTTTTAAAATTCGCGACTCTTGGTGGCTGGTGGGAACAGGTTATGTTAGGACAGCGAGTAACCATCTTCACCAGCAAAGGTGAGTTTCCCGGCGTGATTGGCAGCAAACCACCGCATATTCTCAGCGCTGAAGAACGCAAAAAGATGGTTGAAAAGAAGGATATGTACATCGATATTGGTGCCCAGGACGAACAGGAAGCCAAAGAATTGTTTGGTGTTCGCCCAGGTGATCCGGTCGTACCCTTTAGCGAGTTCACTATCCTTGGCAATGAAAAACTGTTGATGGCTAAGGCCTGGGATAACCGAGTCGGCTGTGCAATCATGGTTGAAGTGATGGAAAAACTTAATCAGATTAATCATCCTAACACTTTTTTCGGTGTGGGTACAGTGCAGGAAGAAGTCGGTCTGCGGGGCGCAACTACCAGTTCGAATGCCATTAAGCCGGATATCGGCTTTGCTATTGACACCTGTGTGGCAGGTGATACGCCGGGCGTCACCAGTGACCAGGCATCAAGCAAACTAGGCAAAGGAGTCGCGATCTCTATCTTTGACTCCAGCCTGATCCCTCACGCCAAGTTGCGTCGGTTTGTAACCGCAATAGCCGAAGAACGCAAAATCCCGTATCAATTGGAGTTTACAGAAGGCGGTGGCACGGACGCTGGTAAAATTCACCTGCACGATGCCGGCGTACCAAGCTTAGTGCTGAGCATTCCTACTCGCTATATTCACAGCCACAACAGCATCATTCATTGGGATGATTGCCAGGCGGCGGCTGATCTTTTGGTTGGCGTTGCGGAGACCTTAGATTATGCAAGATACAGGGAGTTGATTGAATAGATGCAGTATAGCGTTGCCCCGTTTAAAGGAGTCTGGCCCCAGGTGGAGGAGAGTGTTTTTCTGGCTGACGGGGTCAGAATTTTGGGAGACGTAATTATCGCCCAATCTGCCAACATCTGGTTTAACTCAGTGGTGCGCGGTGACGAAAACGCGATTCGGATCGGGCGATTCACCAACATTCAGGACAATACGACAATCCATGTTCAGGACACGCACAGTTGCACAGTCGGTGACTATGTAACAGTTGGCCACAATGCTTTACTGCATGGCTGCCGCATCGCCAACAACTGTATCATCGGCATGGGTTCTGTGATCATGAACGGCGTGGAAATTGGTGAAAACTGTATTGTTGGCGCCAGATCGCTAATCACTGAGAATAAGGTAATTCCACCAAATTCGCTTGTTGTTGGTTCGCCAGCTCGTGTCATCCGCAAGCTCGAACCTGAACAGATTGAAGAAATCCGTGAGTCCGCGCTACACTATAACAAACTTGCAATTGAATACATCAATTATCGAAAAAACGTTTGAAGCACGATGAGGAGTGGCATTATGGAAAACACACTAGTATTGGTAAAACCTGACGGAGTCAAAAAAGGTCTAACCGGTGAGATTATACGCCGTTTCGAACAACGCGGTCTGCAGATTGTTGCCTTGAAAATGCTGCGGCTTTCCGAAGAGAAGGCAAAGATTCATTATGAAGAGCACAAAGAAAAACCGTTCTTTGGCGAGCTAGTAGACTTTATTACTTCCGGCCCTATCGTCGCGATGGTTGTGCGAGGCGAAAAAGCAATCAAAGTTGTTCGCACAATGATGGGGACTACCAATCCGGTTGAGGCTGCGCCAGGCACAATTCGCGGCGACTTCGCCTTATCCATGGCCCAGAATATTATTCATGGATCAGATAGTGAGTTGAGCGCCATTCGAGAAACCAAAATATACTTTCAAGACGATGAAATCCAGGGATAGCGTTTGAGGGTGTAAGGCATCAAGCGAGGAGGATTACATGAAAATCTATACAAAGGCCGGCGACAAAGGTGTGACCGGATTATTTACCGGGGAACGAGTGCCAAAAGACAGTTTGCGTGTTGAAGCGTATGGTACGGTTGACGAAACCGATTCAGCTTTGGGCTTGGCGCGCTCTCTCTGTGAATGGGAAGATGTGAAGAAAAGTATTTATGATGTGCAAAAGCTATTATGGTTACTGATGGCAGATTTGGCAAGCTCACCCGAAAAGGCTGGGCGAATTACTCAAGAACAGGTCACATTCCTAGAACATATGATTGACCACTATGATGCTCAACTGAAACCGCTTGACCGTTTCATTGTCTCTGGCGACAACCGCGGCTCTGCTGCACTGAATTTGGCGAGGGCGGTCGTCCGGAGGGCCGAACGCCTGACCATTGCGCTTTCACGTCAGGAATCAGTTGCTGAAATGGTACTTGTTACATTAAACCGTCTGTCTGACCTCTGTTTTATTCTGGCGCGGGCAGAAAGCGAACGGACTAAGTAATCCCGACGCATGGCCTGAAGGAATTTGACAATAAAATATTGTAGAAGATTTGTCACGCCGCCTGCTGATGTACATATACTGAACTATACATATGTGAGCTGCAAGGGGGGCGGATACGATGAGTCTGAAGGTGTTTGTCATGTCGTTGCCACTGCCGTTGCGCAAGTTGCTTCGGTTTTTTCACAAGCAATAGGCAACTCAATAGGCCGATAATGACCGCCAAAATTGGCGGTCATTATTTTTGCCAAAACTATACAGTTTCCAGGAAAAGCTCTCAAGAAAGAAGCAGGAATATTTGAAGTTGACAGAGAATTAAAAAAATGCAATACATACAGCAGTGTTCTGTTACACTAGCCCAATACTATGTAGGAGGGATATGACCTTGAAGGAGTACAAAAGTTGCAGCATCCGAAACATTGGTATTGTTTCACACGGTGGAGCTGGAAAATCCTCTTTGGCAGAAGCATTCCTGTACAATGCGGGCGCAGTTAACCGATTGGGACGTGTTGATGACGGCACAGCCACGACCGACTTTGAGCCGGAAGAAATTAAACGCAAGGTAACCATTAGCGCAGCTTTAGCGCCTTGTGAGTGGCGCGACCATAAAATCAACTGTCTCGATACTCCGGGCTATGCCGACTTTGTCGCCGAAGTAAAGGGAGTCCTCCGGGCAGTTGACGGACTTGTTGTTGTTTTGTGCGCCGCTTCCGGCGTGGAAGTGGAAACTGAGAAAGTATGGCGTTACGCAAATGAATCTGCTCTGCCGCGTATTGCCTTTGTTAATAAAATGGATCGGGAAAATGCAGATTTTGATACCGTCATCAGCGAGATGAAGCAAAACCTAAGCGGCGCCAATATTGTACCGCTGACGCTGCCGATCGGCGCAGTCGATACGTTTAAAGGCATTGTTGATTTGGTGACAATGAAAGCGTATACTCCAGCCAATCCACAAGGCACACAATACAAAGAAAGCGATATCCCAGCTGATTTGGAAGATAAGGCCCAAGAAGCCCGCCAGGCGCTCATTGAAGCGGCTGCCGAAACGGATGACGATCTGCTAACCAAATATCTTGAGGGTGAAGAACTGTCTGACGAAGAAATTAGAAACGGACTGATTCAGGGCATCTCCCAAGGCAAAGTTTGTCCAGTTCTTTGTGGCTCAGCGATAAAAAATATTGGTGTCAGTCTGCTTTTGGATGCGGTTGTCAAATACATTCCTTCACCGGAAAGCAGGAGTGTAGCGGGTGTGCATCCCAGTACCAAAGCGGTGTTGGAACGGGGAAATACGGATCCTTTCTCAGCATTGGTCTTTAAGACTAATGCCGACCCATTTGTTGGTCGATTAAGCTTTATCCGTGTATTCTCAGGATCACTCAAGCCGGATGGAAGCTTGTATAATGCCTCACGCGATAAATCGGAACGGATTGGCAGCATCTTTACACTCAGAGGCAAAACCCAAGACTCGCTAACAGTTGCCAATGCAGGTGATATCGTTGTAGTAGCTAAACTGCAGGACACAGTGACCGGTGATACCCTCTGTGACAAAGATAAGCCGATTTTGTTCGATCCCATTGCCTATCCTAAGCCCATGTTTACAATGAGTATCGAAGCTAAAAATAAAGGTGACGAGGATAAACTGGGTAATGCACTGTTCCGGATGCAAGATGAAGACGCTACCTTCCGAGTAGAAAAGAATACTGAGACCTTTCAACTACTGGTGAGTGGTCTTAGCGATATGCATCTTGATGTTATTACCGAACGGATGAAGCGGAAATTCGGCGTTGACGTTAAACTGAGCGATCCGAAGATTCCTTTCCGCGAGACTGCTCGCACTAGTGTAAAAGTTGAATACAAACATAAAAAGCAAAGCGGCGGTCACGGTCAATACGGCCATGTTTGGCTGCAAATTGACCCGCTTCCGGCAGGTAGTGGTTTTGAATTTACCGAAAATATCTTCGGCGGCGCTGTTCCACGGCAATACTTCCCAGCTGTCGAAAAAGGCGTTCGTGACGCCATGGTTAACGGTGTATTAGCCGGGTACCCGCTGACTGACTTCAAAGTTACACTAGTTGACGGTTCCTATCATGATGTCGATTCATCCGAAATGGCATTCAAAATTGCCGCTTCTAGCGCGCTGAAGAAAGGTGTTCTTCAAGCAAAGCCGGTTCTCCTGGAGCCGATTTATAGCTTGGAAGTGACTGTGCCTGAAGGCAGTATGGGTGATATTATCGGTGACTTCAACAGTCGTCGTGGCCGCATTCTCGGCATGGAACCCATTGGTAATGGTCTTGGTGTAGTTCGGGCACATGCTCCGTTGGCGGAAGTCTTCCGGTATTCGATCGACCTGCGCTCGCTAACCCAGGGGAGAGGCAGTTTTGATATGGGCTTTGATCATTATGAAGATGTGCCGCAACGCATCGCTGATACGATCATTGCAGCTCATAAGAAAGAGAAAGAAGACGAGGAATAGAGAAGACTTCGAATTGGAGGTTGGGTGATGACCCGTATATGGGCTAAGTTGATTCTGCTCACCGTAGTGCTTTCTCTGCTGACGAATATCTGCTTTGCAGCCAGTCTCAGCGGTGAAAAAAACTGGCAGGTCCCTATACTGGGTATATTTCGTGCGCCACAAGAATTTATGGCAGCCGAATTCCCTGATGTAAAAAAAATCATCGATTCGCAAAAAGTCAAATTGGATTCAAAATTAGAACTGCCAATGGCTAATGCGGAAGATAAATTAAAACCTGATCGGGTGGATTTTGCCGCCTACCAGTTGACCATGAATGACGGTCAGGCGTATCATTTGGCTTGGCTTGTTGCTGTTCGTGATCGAGTGGCCTTAGACCCGCAAACGTTGGCCTATTTTGACAACCCACTGAATATTGAACAACGAGTTGCGGCAGTGATGATGCAAGACAAACTACACCAGAATCTAGATACCATGCAATACACAGACCCTACGACAGGCATGGGATTGAAGGTGCTGGATTTTGATCAGTTTGACTTAGGTAACATCAGCGGCAAACAAGCCTATGCAGGTGGGGTCCGCTTCCTAATCAACTATCAGGACTTCTTGTTTCCCCTTTACGCGCGGTGTTGGATATTTAATGCCGGCGGCTATGGGACGGCAGTCCTGTTAGTGACAACCGACAGTGAACGGGCTTTTTGGACGCCGGTATTGAATTCTATGATGTCGACTTTACGACCGCTGCCGCCAGTCATAAGCAGCAAGTAAACACAAAAAGGACTTCCATGTAAGTGGGAGTCCTTTTTCGCAATAGTAGAGAATATATAAGTTCGTGAAGCAGACGAGGTTACGTCTTCACAGAGGAAACAGAGGTTGGGTTTTAAGTTATTTCGCAACCTTGTGCCCGCAATCCGGGCAGAATTTAGCGTCTGGGTTCATTTTCGTGCCACACTCAGAGCAATGTAAAACGGTTTGAATTTTTGTTCCACACTCTGGACAGAATTTAACGTTGGCTGGCAGGGCGGCTTCACAGTTTGGGCAAGTGGCGCGAATGGGCGTGCGCCATTCTTTTACATCGAGCTTTTTATCTTCCTCCGCCATCGCGGCGTGAGCCCATACTTCTTCAACAGAACGATTAGCTTGGGCTGCGGCCATCTCTACACCGAGATCAGGCGCACATTCTTTACAGAGTCCCTTTTTCATGTTCCAGCAATTTTTGCGGCAAACCCATCTGATACAATGCGGGCATTGGATAAATTCAGGTTTAACTTCCGTAACAGCAGCGCGAAAGGCTTGATCACGCGATTGCTGCCAAGAAGATGAGCGGACTCGTTCTGACACATCGCGCGCAGTGCCAAAAATACCACCAAAGATCGTGCTAGCCGTGCCCAATAGATCAGAAACTGTACCTGTCATCGAAGCCTGGAATTCTGTGCGGAAGGTTGTACCGCAGCGATCACAATAGAATTCGAATTGAAAACCGCGCTCAGTGCTGAGGTCATCATAGTTGCGAACAAATTCAAGTTTTTCAACCATATGACTAGCCCCCCTAAAGATTGCCATTCTTTTTCACAGACTATTCGCCGTCCAGGGCAGAAATCCTGCCGGTATCTGTTAGGATTCGTCGCAGAGTAAAGTTACTTGCATCACAGGCAACTAATAGAAAGGCTGCACTGTTGCGCATGCCCGCAGGGCCGGACTTTGCCGCTTCGCCATGCAAGTGTCCATACACACAGACCTGGACGCAAAATTCATCAAGCAGTTCGGTAAAACCAGTTTGCCTGAGCTTTGCATCAGTTGGAGGATAATGCAGCATGACAATAATTTTTGAAAAACCAGCCAGACGCGCCGCCTCTAACGATAGACGTAATCTACTTAACTCGCGTTGATAAATGGGTTGATCCTCTTCGCTAAAATCCTTATCTCCCGGACATGACCAACCGCGCGAACCACAGATAGCCCAATCGCCGGCTGAAACGAAGCTGTTTTGCAAAAAGGTTAGCTTGCCGTCCACTGCCTTAGACATTTTACTAACCGTTTGCCACCAATAATCATGATTACCTCGAACTAGTATTTTGCGTCCGGGCATTGCCATGATTTCGGACAAATCAACAAAGGCCTCTTCCCAGCGCATGCCCCATGAAATGTCGCCTGCCAACAAGACTACATCATCTTCAGAAACTTTTATCAGCCAGTCTGTTTTGATTTTTTCCCAGTGATTTTGCCAATGATTTCCGAAAATATTCATGGGCTTAGTCGGTGGAGTGCCTGAAAGATGGAGGTCAGCAATAGCATATATATTCATTGGAAAAAATTCCTCTCGCCAAATCTTCTGCTTCTATACTACAGAATTTTTCCATCTACTGCAAGTCCAACGGAATTACACAGGATAATCTTGAAACATGGCGAATAGGAAAAGTATTAGAGTGGGGGAAAGGACGGATCAATATGCGGATTCAAGCAGAATGGAACGGAAAAATGAAATTTACCGGCGTCGGACAGAACGGTCAAACCGTCCTGATGGACGCCGGCCGAGACGCTGGCGGGGAAGGGGAAGGCATTCGGCCAATGGAGATGATCTTACTAGGGTTGGCTGGCTGTACCGGTATTGATATTGCCATGATTCTAGGCAAGATGCGTGAACCACTTGAATCCTTCAGCATGGAGGTGGAAGGTGATCGACGCGAAACAGAACCGAAAAGCTTTACCGAGATTCGCATTTTGTACCGTCTGCGGGGTGAACTCCGACCAGCTAACGTGGAGCGAGCCATACGGTTGAGTAAAGAAAAGTACTGCTCAGTATCTGATGGACTTAAAGCGACTATACCCTTTGCCTATGAGTTAAATGGAGTCCGCTATCCGAAAACCGGCTACATGAGCTAGCTCTGCTTGAGCCAGGCGGAAAGCTCAGTGAGTATTTGGCTGCGGGCGGCTTCTACTTCTGAGCCGTGCCATTGCTGGCCACTGTCGTCATCTGTCCAACTGTCTGGACCGGCCGCGCTTGAGGCGAGATTTTCCTTAGCTGCAGCCAAGATACTGTCATACATGCTTTGTTTCAGTGTCTTGCGACTAGCGCGAGCACCTGCTTTCTCAATTGTCTTGACACTGATCCCTTCGTCGGATTGGAAAATATCTATTTGGCTTAAATGCTTGCCGGCCCGCCCCGCTTTCTGTACCGCTTCTTGCGCCGCAGCGATTGCTTTTTCGCGCGGTATAGCGTCGTCGTGGATAGCTATTCGAACATTGCCGATAATCAATTTGTACATGATACACCTCCTCAGATGGTACAGTTTATGCTTGTTTTCCTGTATGCTAGAACTCCATGGTGCTGATGTTCTCTCTTCTGCTATAGATTGACTTTTTCCGCTTCCGGGTTTATACTAGTAGCGAAAATCCTACGATGCAGAGTAGTAAGCGGTTCGATGGCGGCACAGAAAATTGGCGGTTCGATGCGAGCCAATGCGCCCAGACGCCCAACTCGCTGCTGAGGAGCGTCTGTGATACAGACGTCGTCTGGCCGTCGTTACCGGTTTCAAGCGGGCGGCTCAGCCGCCAAACAGGGTGGTACCGCGAGAAGGAAATCTCGTCCCTGGCAGATTGCCGGGGGCGTTTTTTTACACATTTAGCTTTATATTGAACGTACATAGGGGGATAATCATGAACGAAAAGTACATGCCGAAAGACATTGAAACCAAATGGCAGACAGTTTGGTCCCAGGAAAAGGCATTTTCCTGTGAGATGAACCGTCAGAAGCCAGAATACTACGTACTTGAAATGTTCCCATATCCATCCGGCAATCTGCATATGGGCCATGTCCGCAACTACTCAATTGGTGACGTCATCGCTCGCTTCAAGCGAATGAAGGGCTACAATGTGCTGCATCCGATGGGGTGGGATTCCTTTGGCATGCCTGCGGAAAATGCCGCAATTAAGCATGGAATTCATCCCTCGAAATGGACCTGGGAAAATATCACTAACATGCGCCGCCAACAGCAAGAATTAGGGCTTTCCTATGACTGGGATCGTGAAGTGGCAACTTGCCACCCTGATTATTACCGTTGGACGCAGTGGCTTTTCCTATTAATGTACAATCGCGGCTTAGCGTATAAGAAAAAAGCTGCTGTTAACTGGTGCAATGAGTGCAACACCGTGCTTGCCAATGAACAAGTCATTGATGGACAGTGCTGGCGCTGCGATTCGGTTGTCGTAAAAAAAGAATTGGAACAATGGTTCCTGCGGATAACTGATTATGCGGACAGGCTCTTGGCCGACCTGAGTGAGCTTAGCGGCTGGCCCGAGCGCGTAAAGACAATGCAGGAAAATTGGATTGGCCGTAGCGTTGGCGCCGAGTTTTCCTTCAGGCTGGCGGAAGGAGAAGGCGAAATACCGGTGTATACCACCCGTCAAGACACGGTATTTGGTGTCACATATATCGTGCTTGCGCCAGAGCATCCACTGGTAGAAACGTTAATTGCCGGCAAAGAGACAGAGGCCCCGGTTCGCAGTTTTGTCGAGCGGGTTAGAAACCTTAGTGAAATTAATCGTACATCAACCGATACTGAAAAAGAAGGCATGTTCACTGGTGCCTACGCTTTACATCCGTTTACCGACGAAAAGGTGCCCATCTGGGTTGCCAACTATGTATTATTTGAATACGGTACCGGCGCG
Organism: Anaerosporomusa subterranea; assembly: GCF_001611555.1. Lineage (NCBI taxonomy): Bacteria > Bacillati > Bacillota > Negativicutes > Acetonemataceae > Anaerosporomusa > Anaerosporomusa subterranea. Next base: position 549,461 of record NZ_LSGP01000013.1, on the reverse strand, counting down.
GTCATGGGCGTGCCTGCTCATGATGAGCGTGACTGGCAGTTCGCGACTAAGTATGGCCTAGAGAAAAAACTAGTTATCCAACCGGAAGGCCAATCACTGAGCATTGAAACTATGGATGGCGCGTATGATGGCGCCGGCGTCATGGTAGATTCAGGTGAATTTACCGGTAAAGATAATGAAGTCGGCAAAGAAGCGATTGCTGACTCGTTTGAAAAGAAAGGTATTGGCAAGCGGCGTGTTAACTACCGGTTGCGCGACTGGCTAATCTCTCGTCAGCGCTACTGGGGTGCGCCGATTCCTATCATCTATTGTCCCGACTGCGGTGCTGTACCAGTTCCGGAAAAAGACTTGCCTGTCATGCTGCCCGAAGATGTGTCGTTTGACACAGGCTCGGTATCACCGCTGGCTAAGACTGAAAGCTTTGTGAAGTGCCAATGCCCGGTTTGCGGCAAAGACGCTAGACGTGAAACGGATACGATGGATACCTTCATTTGTTCATCCTGGTATTTTATCCGCTATACCAGTCCGGATTGCGTGACTGGGCCGTTCGACACGCAGAAGGCAAATTATTGGATGCCTGTGGATCAATATATTGGCGGAATTGAACATGCAATTTTACACCTTTTGTATTCCCGCTTCTTTACGAAGGTGCTGAAAGATGCTGGTTTAATCAATGTGAACGAACCGTTTAAGAATCTCTTAACTCAAGGCATGGTCATCAAAGATGGCGCCAAGATGTCGAAGTCCAAAGGCAATGTGGTCTCGCCGGAGGAGATCGTCCAGAAGTATGGTGCTGACACTGCCCGTCTGTTTATCTTATTCGCAGCGCCGCCTGAGCGCGACCTGGAATGGAGCGACCAAGGCGTTGAAGGCTCTTATCGTTTTCTAAATCGCTTGTGGCGCATCGTAGCCCATTACGCTCCACAGATGGGGACAACGAAAAACCTTGATCCTGCTCAATTGACTAAAGACGAAAAAGAATTGCGCCGTATTCTGCATGTCACGATTAAGAGAGTGGCTGAAGATATTGAAGGGCGATTCAATTTCAACACCGCCATCAGCGCGATCATGGAACTGGTCAACGCCATGTACCATCTAAAGGATCAAACTGCCAATGCAGATTCCGCCATGATGCGGGAAACCGTTTCGGCATTACTTCGGATGATGGCGGCGTTTGCTCCCCATATAACCGAAGAACTGTGGCATGAGGCAGGCTTTGCTGGCAGCGTCCATAATCAAGCCTGGCCAAACTTCGACCCTGAAGCTGTGAAGGTGGATGAAGTCGAGGTTGTACTGCAAATCAATGGCAAAGTCAGAGATAAGATCTTGGCGCCTTTCGGTATTGGTGCTCAGGAACTGGAAAAACTCGCTCTTAGTCAGGAAAAAGTACAATCCCTCATTGCTGGCAAACAAGTGGTTAAAGTGATTTGCGTTCCGCAACGTCTGGTCAACATTGTAGTCAAATAGATAAGATTTATTAGGCGTCTGGTGAAAAGCCAGACGCCTTTTTTCGCAAAACTCCTATTTTTTTTTACAGGAAAATGCTGATCGGTGGCGAATACTAACACCACTATAACCTGGGAGGCAGACTATGGAGCAACCGCAAAAGCGACAATACCTTCTTTTGGTCATAATTATGGCTGCAGTCTTAGCCGGCGGTTTTTACATTTGGCAGCAACAAAGCCAATCCGCGGCTGTAGCCGTCGCCCCATCTGCACCAACAGTTACAACCGGCTCGGCAACAGCAGGGGCGGACATTGTGGTTTATGTGAGCGGCTTCGTGGTCCGGCCTGGTGTATATAAACTGTCTGGTGAGCTTCGGGTGGTCGATTTTATAAACGCAGCCGGCGGTTTTGCTGCTGGCGCTAACGCCTCAGCTGTTAACCTAGCTCAAAAACTGACCGATGGTATGCAAGTCCATGTCCCAGGTAATCTGTCACCGACTACTTCCGGGGGACAGACCACCGGAAAAGTTAATCTTAACAACGCTGATAAAAAACAGATGGAATCGCTTCCAGGAATCGGACCTGCCCTAGCTGACCGCATACTAGAATACCGCGCTACGCAGGGTGGTTTTAAGACGGTTGACGAGTTGAAGAAGGTATCAGGCATTGGGGATGTAAAATATAATTCGATCAAGGATAAGGTCTCATTATAACATGGTGGGAGAGACTGAATGGGAAATTTTCCCGAACGAATGAGGCTGACTGCTGCGGGAACCAGCCTTCATGCGGTGGATGCTTATAGGCGCGAGGAGTAGTAATTTATCTCTAAAGAGTCTGTTGAAAAATACCCATATGCACTTCATCAAAGTTGGCGAGATCTCAGCGCACCCGCGGCCTCGCAGTCTCTGCTGTCTGGCGTCTGAATATTTTTTACAGACTCCGGGCATTATTTTTCCGTAAAAAGCTGAGGTGAGTTCATGGTTCCTATTGCTCTCAACTATACTAGCGGTGTTCCCATTTACGTTCAGATAAAAGAAGCGTATAGGAACGCAGTCTTAGCCGGTGCATTTCCCCAAGGGACACAATTGCCGACCGTTCGGCAGTTAGCAGTACAGCTAAAAATAAATGCTAACACTGTTAGCCGAGCCTACGCGGAGCTTGAACGCGAAGGAGTCCTTTCGCGTCACCAAGGAAAGGGTACATTTGTTACCTTATCAAAGGATATCGATTACGATAAATTGAAGACCCTTGAGCAAAGGGTGAAAGAACTACTTGAGGAAGCCCATAGGTTAGGATTTACCCGCGACGACATTTTCGCAATTATTGATTCTCTTGTACCTCGCGATGTGAAGGAGTGCAATGATGAAAAAAGTAGCATTTAGTGAAATGGATACACAAATACCTGTCCGTCCTTCGCGAAGAATCAATTTACTTCCTTACTTGTTGTTTTTTATATTTATACTGATAAACTTCACAATTTTTGAAATATGGCCATATCAGATTGTCGCCTATATTGGCCTTCTAATCGGACTATTACTTAGCATGTCATTAAAAGTTGCCAATGAGTGGGAAAAGGCAGTTGTGCTGCGGCTAGGTAAATTTCGCGGGTTAAAGGGACCGGGGCATTTCTGGGTCATTCCCATCATTGATAGTGTTGCATATTGGGTCGACCAGCGAATTGTCGCCACTCCCTTTTTGGCTGAGCAGACGCTAACAAAAGACACGGTTCCTGTGAACGTTGATGCGATTTTATTCTGGATGGTTTGGGACCCGGAAAAGGCTGCCTTGGAGGTGGAAAATTACCGAGAGGCAGTAGCGTGGATTGCACAAACGGCTTTACGTGATGTTGTGGGCCGATCGATGTTATCCGATATTCTTTCCGGGCGCGAGCAACTTGATAAGGTACTGCAGGACGTCATTGATACAAGAACAGAGCCATGGGGAATTACCGTACAATCGGTTGAGATACGGGATGTAGTCATTCCGGCGAACCTTCAGGATGCAATGAGTCGAGAGGCGCAAGCTGAACGCGAAAGACGGGCGAGGATCATCCTCGGTACAGCGGAGACGGAAATTGCTCAGCGATTTGCCGAGGCATCGAAGGTCTATGAAAACAATCCTATTGCGCTGCAATTGCGGGCAATGAACATCTTATACGAAGGATTGAAGGAACGTGGTGGCCTGATAGTAACTCCTAGCGGCGTTGCTGACTCGTTAAATATAGGTTCACTCGCCTTGTCGCAGCAAATGGCTTCAGAAAAAGTGCAATGTAATTCAACGAATGATTCGCAAGCAAAAGCGTAGCTTGCAAGTTCTAAAACAGCCGTCACATGATGGCTGTTTTTGCTTGAGAAATTTATAACAAATTTCTGACATTGCTTAGTAAATAGCAGGAATTTCCTAACCAATGTATAATTTAATATTAAATGTATTAATGAATTAATACACTGTGTCTCTTATCGAATGGATTAGCGGGGAGGGGCGTCAGAAGATGATAACCAGGCGGTCATTTCTAAAGTTGTCAGGCGCAGTAGCTGCGAGTTTATCGGTTGCTTCAATGTTTCCAGACATAGCGACTTGGGCTGCTGGCGGCAAAGTGGAGGGCAAGGCTGATTTTGTACGCAGCTTTTGCGAAATGTGCACATCACGTTGCCCAATTCAGGCAAAGGTTGTGGACGGAAAAGCCGTTTTAGTCAGCGGGAACCCTGATTGGGGTGCCACTGGCGGCACACTCTGCGCTCGCGGGGTGTCAGGACAGTCACAATTATATGATCCGCAACGGATTCAAAAGCCCTTAATTCGCGTTGGTGAGCGCGGGGAGGGTAAATGGAAAGAAGTCAGTTATGAAGAAGCCTACGACTATATTGCTAAGCAGATGCAGGGAATTAAGGAGAAGTACGGTCCTGAGGCGATGGCTTTTGGCTGCCGAAAAGGACCTCACATGTCTTACCTATATACGTTTGCTAAAGCGTACGGATCGCCGAATACCCACAACCACGAATCTACCTGCCCGTTAGCCAGGACGGTGGGGCTTGAAGTTACGTTCGGAACAGCAGGCTTAGGTCTAGACTATGGTAATTGCAAATATATCGTGTCACTGGGTCGCAACTATTTTGAAGGGATTAATGTGGCACAGGTGCGCGGTGTGATGAACTGTATCAACAAGGGCGGTAAACTGGTGTCCATTGACCCCCGTTACTCGCTAACCTCGGCCAAAGCGCACGAATGGCTACCTATTAAGCCGGGAACAGATCTTGCATTAGTTCTTGCCTTAAATCATGTCTTCATTCGTGATGGCCTCTATGATAAAGACTTCATTACCAAGTACACCGAAGGATTTGAAGCCGTCAAGGCCAGTGTGACATCATATACCCCGGCTTGGGCGGAAAAGGAAACAGGCATTAAGGCGGCCGATATTGAACGAATTGCAAAAGAAATGGCTGCGGTAAAACCGAAAGCTATCCTTGACTGGGGTTGGCGTACAACGTTCACACCGGAGGAGTTCGAATTACGCCGTGCGATTATTATTGGCAATATGCTGCTTGGCAACCTGGAGGTGCCTGGCGGATCGTTCTTCAGCAAAGGTCCTGGTTTTATTAATGGTCTGGTCGGCAAACCAGTTGTTCAAGGGATTGCCGGCTTCAAGACTCCGCCATTTCCGAAACCTGCAAAACCGAGAGTTGATGGCGCTGGCGTAAAAGGACATCCCATGGAGCTGGCTCCTGCCGGCGACGGTATTGCCCAAGCGGTGCCGGAATCCATCCTGACTGAAAAACCCTACCCGATCAAGGGCTACTTTGCCTATCGGTATAATCCTGTTGTTACCATGCCGCAAACCAACCGAGTCATTGAAGCCATGAAGAAGCTTGACCTGCTGGTTGTTTGTGACATCTATATGTCAGATACTGCGATGTTTGCTGATGTTGTGCTACCAGAAAGCACTTATTTAGAGCGGGATGAAGGTTTCAACGATTATTCCGGTGGTGTACCAGCGTTTACATTACGGCAACAGGTCGTTAAACCAGTCTATAATACACGTGCACACTGGCAGATTTTCAAAGAGCTTTCTGAGAAGATGGGACTTGGCGCCTATTTCCCCTATACAAACATTGATGACATTCGCTTAACGCAAATGGGCGGAAAACAGGATCTGGTCAAAATGGGTAAGGAAAAAGGTTTTGTCAATTTTGGCATGAAACCGCTATTCTTGCGAGATAAGAATTCGGTGGCAGAATTCGTTAAACAATTCCCTGATGCACAATCATTAGTCAATGAGCAAGGATACATCGATAAATATCTGACCAACCTCAAAACCCCATCCAAGAAAATCGAACTAATGTCGCAGGTGGCGCAAAACGTTTTTGGACGCGGCGTGCCTGTCTACAGGCCGATCCAGATCGCTGAATCAGGACAGCAACTATTCATTCAAGGCAAGACTGGACTCCATACCAATGGACATACGCATAATGTGCCATGGCTGCACGAATTGATGCCTGAAAACCGACTCTGGATGCATCCCGAAACAGCGAGTAAGCTGGGCGTGAAGACGGATGATCTGGTAGAAATGGCATCAACGGTCGGCAAACAGCAGGTTAAAGCGTACATAACAGAAGGGGTCCGGCCGGATACAGTCTTCTGTTATATGGGGTTTGGCCGTGTCTCTCCTGGCCTGAAGCGAGCCTATAAGAAAGGTGTCAATTCCAATCTGATGATACCAACTTCCACCGTTCCGGTTTGCGGGATAACACTCCAGACAGCCGGTGTGACTTTGAAAAAGGTGTAAGGGGGATAATAATGGCAACGCAAAAACGTTATGGGATGCTATATGATTCCAACAAGTGCATCGGCTGTCAGGCTTGCAGCACGGCCTGCCGCGCGGAAAATAAAGTGCCTGATAAGGTATCAAGACTTCAAGTCTGGATTGAGGGCCCTAAAGGGAAATACCCTGATCTAATTACCGACTTCCACCGTAAATCGTGCGTCATGTGTGATTCTGCACCCTGTGTGCCCGTATGTCCTACCGGCGCATCGTATACGACCTCAGACGGTGTAACTCTCGTCAATGAAAAGTTCTGCGTTGGCTGTAAATACTGTATTGCAGCCTGTCCGTATCAGGCAAGGTTTCTGAATCCAGAGACTGGCGCTGCGGATAAGTGTACCTTCTGCCATGAAACACGAGTGTCAAGAGGGCAAAAACCTGCGTGTGTATCGATTTGTCCTACTGGTGCCCTCATATTTGGTGATATGAATGATTCGAAAAGCGATATTAGCTTGGCTCTCAAGAGTCAGCGGGCAGTTAAACCTAAGGAGCATTTGGGGCTCAAGCCCAAAGTTGTCACTGTTCCAAACTGGAGAGGGGGTGACGCGTGATGTGGGAAAACATTTGGGGGAACACATCACAGTATACGGAGATTGTCTGGCCTTGGCCGATAGCAGTGTATCTGTTTCTAGCCGGACTCAGTGCCGGCGCTTTGATGACAGCGATCATGGTAAAATGGCGCAGCGGGAATGAGGCGGCGCCTTGGGACGGACTGATCAAAGCCGGTGCGCTGATTGCGCCGCCAGCAATAATACTCGGTACGGCTTTGCTGGTATTCGACCTGGGCAAGCCACTAACATTTTGGTATCTGCTTGTGTACTATAACTTTAAGTCAGTCATGTCAATCGGCACCCTATTGCTTTCGGTGTATAGCCCATTAACCATACTGTTCTTTGCCATTATCTTCAAGAAGGAATTGTTGCGGGAGAGCGCCACAGCTTGGTTTTTCAAACCACTTCTCCCCATCGTTGAATGGTTTGAACGCTTGGGCGTGAACTTTGAGAAAGTGTTAGTCGCCATGGCAATCGGTGTAGGGATATACACGGGTTTTCTCATCTCCGCGATAATCGGGAAGCCTCTCTTCAATACACCAATTCTACCAATGCTATTTTTGATCTCCGGCATTTCCGCCGGTATCGCTGCAAACATCTTAATCGGACTTACTATGTTTAAAGGATCTGTTAGTGAAGATGACCTTAACTATTTGCTGGCGCTTGACCTGAAAGTTGTTCCCTTCGAATTGTTTTGCTTATTCTTGATGTTTATCGGTTTCTATTTTGCAGGGGGCAATACATCCGCTATTGCAATCCAAGCACTTACTACAGGCTTTTGGGCTAGAGTTTTCTGGATTGGCGTGGTTGGAGTCGGATTAATGCTCCCCTTGATAGTTGCAGTTTCGTCTTTACACGGACAAAGCTATAAGCTGAGTACGGTATTGCTTAATTCCATCCTTGCATTAGGGGGCGTGGTATTACTACGTTTTTATATCCTGTACGCAGGCCAAATATTCTTCTGATTACTATTCAGAGCGCGGCCAAACAAGCCGCGGAAGAGTGGGGGATTGCCGTAGAGTTCGACCTTAGAGAAATATGTAATATGTCATGAACTCACCGGCGCTCCCAATCGATGGTGCCAAAGTTACAGGGAAGTCAAAGCTATGTTGAAGTAAGGAGAGGAGAAGGTGCATGCGCACAGTGGCGTTATGCATCTCTTCCTCTATAGGGGCAGTTGGGAAGGCCAGTACTCCGCCTTTAACGGATGGCGCAGAGTTGGGCATTGCACTTGTCGATATAAGTTGCGAGATTGAAATGGCAATTAACGAAAAAGCGAGGCGAAATGATGTCTGAGGTAGATACGAATGAGAGTGACTCAGATCATATGCAGACGACTGAACCAGTAACGATGTCGCTGGTTGATCATCTGCAGGAGTTGCGTCAACGTTTGATCAAGTCGGTTCTAGCGGTGGCAGTCGGTGCTAGTGCTAGCTATCTCTATGCTGCAGAAATGGTGTCCCTGCTTACCGCGCCAGCAGGTAAGTTATATTATATGAATCCCGCGGAGGCTTTCTTTGCTTATCTAAAGGTTTCGGTAGTTGCTGGATTTCTGCTAGCGCTGCCTGTGGTTCTCTATCAGGCATGGGCATTTACCGTTCCTGCGTTGGTAAACAAGGAACGCAAGGCGTCGCTATTTTTGGTTCCATCTTCGGTGGTCTTATTTTTTGCTGGATTAGGGTTTTCGTATTTTTTCGTCTTGCCAGCAGGTATAAAATTCTTTATGGGATATGCGTCTGATGTCTTGCAACCGATGTTCTCACTGGGGCAGTACCTGTCTTTTGTAATTTCATTTGTGCTCCCATTTGGATTTATCTTTGAGTTGCCCTTATTCATCCTAGTGCTAGCTCAGTTTGGTATTATTAGTTCGCAACTTTTAATACGTAAACGTAAAATTGTCCTATTATTGGCGTTTGTAATCGGCGGTGTTGTTTCGCCCACGCCGGATGTGGTATCCCAAATTATGATGGCACTGCCTTTGCTGGTGCTGTATGAGATAAGTCTGTGGATTGTGAAATGCATAATGAAAAGGTAATGTCAGAGAAATTACGGACAAAAACTAGTGGATTTAGCAATACTCCGAAAAGAAGATAATTGCGATAATTAAGTCCATTCGGATTGTAGCAGAATTGTGGAACCGGAGATGATAATGGTGGGAATCATAGACGGGCATGGAAGAAATATCAGTTATTTGCGGGTTTCTGTGACGGACAGATGCAACTTTCGCTGTTCTTACTGCATGCCTAATGGACACGTATCGTGGTTCCCTAAGGACGAAGTCCTCAGTTATGAAGAGATATTACAGATTATTCGTGTTGCAGTGAATGCAGGCATTTCTAAAGTACGGCTAACTGGCGGGGAACCCTTAGTACGGCAGGGAATCATCCAGTTCGTTGCCGACATTAAAAAAATCGCGGGTGTTCGCGATTTATCGATGACGACTAATGGCAGCTTGCTTAGTGAGTTTGCTATGCCATTAAAAAGAGCAGGGTTGGATCGGGTTAATATCAGTCTGGATACTTTACGCAAAGATCGTTTTTCGCAGATATCGGGTCGCAATATGTTCGGTGAAGTTATAAAGGGGATAGAAAGTGCGAAACAGGTTGGATTTGAACCAATCAAGCTAAATATGGTTGTCATGAACGGAATCAATACTGATGAATTAATTGATTTCGCTCGTATTTCAATAGATAAACCATTTGAAGTTCGTTTTATTGAGTATATGCCTGTTCACTCAAGAGGAAGAGACTTGTTGTTTCCTACTAGTCGGATCAAGGAAATTATCAATGCAGCAGGGTGGGGTAAGCTAGTGGAGCAGCCGTCTGGTGATGGGCCGGCAACGATATTCCGGTTTTCTAAAGGTAGAGGCAGCATAGGGTTTATATCGGCCATTACCGACCATTTTTGCAATCATTGTAATAGAATTCGCCTTACTGCAGATGGCCGACTTAAGTTGTGTCTGTTGTCTAACGCGGAGGTTGATATAAAGGGCATGTTACGCGTTGGTGTATCGGAAGCTGATTTAGAGAAGCTTTTAAGACGTAGCGTATGGCAGAAGCCTGCTCAACACGATCTAAATGAAGTCCAATCATGTAGACGGGGGATGTCCCAGACGGGAGGATAGGGGCTTACAGGGATATTAAATTAAATAGTTATTGGGGAGGTATTTTGTGTGTTTAATCTTGGTGCACCAGAATTGATCCTAATATTAGTCATCGCCTTGGTTGTATTCGGACCTGGCAAGCTACCGGAAGTAGGAAAAGCAATTGGTAAAGGTATTCATGAGTTTAGGAATGCTACAATTGATCGGCCAAAAGAGGAACCGGTGAAAAATTTAGTGCACGGTGAAGAGAAAAAGTAATAACATTTTATTGGAAGAGTCGGCACGTTATGGTCTTAGCATCTCAGTTAATATATCAGGTACGTAGATATCCCATATCGGTTAGTCGAGAAATCTAGACATCCAGGGCTTAAAATTTGGTTATACATGAAAAGGCCCTGCAAAAAAATGCAAGAGATTCCGTTTACGAGTTGCTATGCAAAAATGTCCCCGTTTATCGGGGACATTTAACTTGCTATTTAGCATCAGTTTTTTGTCCTTATCGAAAGGACAATGCAATGCTTTGTATTAATTTTATAATATTACAAGTGATGCGCTTCTGCAATACTTAAAGAAAAATAATGAGAAGTTTGCAATCAAAATTAGGCGTTTTTAAGTAGCTCTTTGAATAACACGCAGAAAAGATACGCAGATTGGCATAAGCCGATGCGTATCTTTTTTACCCTCTATAACCATTGTAACCCTTTATTTTCTAAGAATGCCCATAAAGAGTTCTCTAGGTAGGTCGCCTTCCTGAAATCTAGACACATCCACAATCTCGTAGCCTTTAGCGAGGTTTTCAACCTTTTCCCTGTTGAAAAAGTGGACAATGAACCCATTAATTTCGTACATATCTTCGCCTCTATGAATGCCTGTTCCATAATGCTTATCATCGGTATTTCTTACCGTGTAAATGTTCAGTCCACCATCATTGAGAACCCTTCTAATCTCAGTAGATAGGGTCTCCAACTCCAAAGTGGTGAACGCCATGCAGAATAGCATGTGCGAATAGCAAACATCCAACGTTGCATTTTCAAAAGGCAAAGGATTTTTCACATCATGCTGAATAACCGTGACAAGGTGAGATATACCCAAGTCCTCAGCTTTCTTTCTAATTGTCTCAACACCTATTGCAGTATATTCGAGGGCATAAACTCGGAAACCCTGTTGAGCAAAGAAGATGGTATCTCTCCCTTGTCCAGCTCCCAACTCGAGAATAGCATTCAGTCCGTTCTGCTTCAAGATATTAGCACAAAGTTGAGCTGGTTCACTCGGTTCAGTGCCAAACATCTCTTGGTTTTTAGTGAAGGTTTTCTCCCAATGAGGGTGTTGACTATCAAGATCACTTATCATAAGATGCTCTATGCCTCCCAATATCTGGTCTTAAGAGTAAAATACGCTCTATCCGCGAGAATACCTGCATCCTGGTTACTGGTAACTTGTTGGATATTCTTTGGAACAACCCTTTTTCTCATGCGAAATATAGAATAATGCTGTTTTTAAAAAACTAATAATGGCACGAAAAAAATAACATTATTTTTGTTGCCAAAAACAATGTTATTTAGACCTAAATATTTAAATCAACTCGTAAATGAATCCCCTTAATAAAAAATGCAGGGTTTTCTTTAAGAAACGATATTAGTAGGGATTCCTTTGATATAGGCATTTATATTCCCAGCCAATAACCCAATCAGCCTTTGTCTGGATTCAAGTGTTTTCCAGCCGATGTGCGGGGTGAGTAGGACGTTGTCCATCGCAAATAGTGGGTTGTCGAGCGCCGGTGGCTCAGGGTCTTGAACATCAAGCGCTGCACCGGCCAATTGTTTGTTTTGCAGAGCGGCAATCAAATCGGTTTCATTGATGATCGGGCCGCGGGATGTATTGATGATGTAGGCAGACGGCTTCATTAATTGAAAGCGTTCCTTGTTCATCAGGTGTTTTGTTTGTGGTGTCAGTGGGCAGTGAATACTGACAAAATCACTGTTTGCCAATAATTCTTCAAGGGTAACGAATTTAGCATTTAACTGATTCCATGCCTTAGGTGTACGGCTGTATACCAGAATGTTCATTCCCAATGCGCGAGCGACAACCGCGGCTTGATAACTGATGGCGCCGGCGCCGATTAGGCCTAATGTCTTGTTTTGTATTTCAAAATGTGGAACCTGTAAGTGTTTAGTAAAGTTGCTAAGATCCCTTTGCTTTATCATGGTTTGTTGTAGACTCAGTGACGAACTGAGATTTAACATGCAGGCGATTGCCAGTTGCGCGACGGCTTCGGTGCTATAGCCGGGAACATTACAAACCGTAATGTTCTTTTCGCGAGCAGCAGCGATATCAATATTATTGTAGCCAGTACCGGCTTCACAGATGAGTTTGACTGATGGTGGAAATTGCAAGATCAACTCTCTGCCGACCGCTAATTCTTTGGTAATTACGATATCTTGATTTTGCACCCGTTCAATAATTTCTTGATCGTTGCTTGCTTCATATTTAGTCAAGACAGTCAATTGATTCAATGGCGAGTAATCCAGTTTGTGGTCAAAGTCCAATTTCCCGGCATTTAGGACTACAGTATTTGTCATCGGTTTCCCTCCCATATCTCTGTAAAGTTTCACGTTTGAGTATAGTCTGAGATTGAAAAGTTGTCAACTATTGGCAAAGAGCTAGTATAACCCATTACGGGTTCGTATTTCCTGCCGTGCAGACAGGATTTTGGTCATAGACTTTAGAATATGTGAGTATAGATATGATCAGAATTTTGAAGATGTTAAGCGGTGCGAGGGAGATAACATGAGTTTTTCATGGATGAAATGGTTATCTGCAGTGGAACTGCCTTCCCCGCAGCAGGGCGCGGCAGCTGTAGATATTCGTTCTGTTCAGAAGATTTACACCACTGGCGCCGGCGAATTTGAGGCGCTAAGGGGAGTAACTCTTCGCGTAGAGACAGGTGAATTTGTTGCAGTTGTCGGAAAATCAGGCAGCGGCAAATCAACCTTGATCAATATGATTACCGGTATTGACCGGCCAACCGCTGGCGAAGTCTGGGTTGCCGGCACTCCGATCCATACCTTGTCAGAAAATCAGATTGCTGTTTGGCGAGGTAAGACAGTCGGAGTCGTGTTTCAGTTTTTTCAACTGTTACCGACATTAACTGCGCTGGAAAACGTCATGCTGCCGATGGATTTTTGTAATGTTCATCAGTCTTCAGAACGGCCTGAGCGCGCAAAAAAATTACTAGAACTCGTAGGCGTAGGCGAACAAGCAGATAAATTGCCTGCTAACTTATCTGGGGGTCAACAGCAACGGGTGGCAATCGCACGTTGTATGGCAACTGATCCACCGTTGGTAGTCGCCGACGAACCAACTGGGAATCTGGACGCTCGTACGGCGGATTCTGTCATGGATTTATTTCGTGATCTGACTCAAGTCGGCAAAACTGTGGTCATGGTTACCCATGACGAAGATTTAGCGCGTCGAACCAATCGAATCGTAACCGTTTCCGAGGGGTGCATTTTGACTCCGATAGGAGGATGGCATGGATAGCAGAGCCTGGCTGTCCCCGCGCTGGCGCAAGGTATGGGCCGATCTTTGGGGCAATAAGCTGAGAACGGTATTGGTGGTACTGTCGATATCGGTTGGGGTATTCGCCGTTGGGATGGTTTATAGTTCGTCTTTGATGTTTGAACGCGATTTGGCGAACAGCTGGGCGTCAGCCTCGCCGGCTAGCGCCAGTATCTACGCCGATCCGTTTGACGAAGAACTGGTGCAGAGTGTCCGAAGCTTACGAGGGGTCCAGGAAGCGGAGGGACGGCGCAATGTCGATTTGCGCGTGCGTGCCGCAGGCGGTGAATGGCGGCAGATGCTGCTGACAGCCATTCCTGATTATAACAGACAAAAAGTGAATGTTTTACGGGCGCAGTCTGGCGCTTGGCCGCCAGGCGACGGCGACGTTTTGCTGGAGCGTTCTTCCTTGGCTGACCTGGGCGTTTCCCAGGGCGGGGAAATTGTTGTAGAGACCCCCAAGGGGCGAAAACGGTCGCTAAAGGTGACAGGAGTGGTCTACGATCCCAGTCAGATTCCAAGCCTTTTCAGCGGACGCTCCTATGGATATATTAGTATGAACACGCTGGAAAAGTTGGATGAGCCGCGGCGGCTAGATCAGGTGAGTTTTGTCGTAAAGCCGGCAGTGCTAAAGGGTAAGGATACCGCCCCAATTGAGACGGTAGGGCGCCAGGCTTGGAATAAGCTTGAACAAGGTAATACGACCGTCTTTTGGTTGCAAGTCTATAAACCGGGAGAACATCCCATGCAGCCTGCGATTAATGCAATGATCCTGCTGCTGGCAGTGCTTGGGGTTTTGTCCTTATTACTGGGAACATTTCTGTTGGTGAACACTGTATCTTCGATTCTCGCACAGCAAATGCGTCAGATTGGGATTATGAAAGCGATCGGCGCCCAGCGGGACCAGATTTTACAAATGTATTTAGTGTTGGTTGGCGCTTATGGCGTGCTTTCATTGATTGTGGCTGCGCCGTTGGGAGCGCTGGCAGCCAGCGCAGTCACCAGTTTCGTCGCCGGGGTGTTTAATTTTAATTCCGGTGGTTTGGAACTGCCACCTAGGGTTTTGTTATTAGAGGCATCAGTCGCACTGTTGGTTCCGCTAGTTGCTGCGATATGGCCAGTTTGGCGTGGAACAGGTGTTACTGTGCGGGAAGCGGTCAGTGATTACGGTATCAGCGATCTGCAGGCCAAGGGATGGGTAGATCGTTGGCTTGACAGGATATTAACCAAACTGAAGAAGCTGTCAAGACCGGTCTTACTGTCGCTTCGCAACACCTTTCGCCGTAAGGGTCGCTTGGCGCTGACACTTTTGACGCTAACGACAGCCGGGACAGTATTTATGGCTGTATTTTCTGTTCGTGCATCGTTGTATTCAACCCTTGATCAGGCACTTGATTATTTTCGCTATGATGTATCTATCGGATTTGTCGAGAACTATCGGGCCAGCCGCATTGAACAGGAAGTGATGAGGGTCCCGGGCGTGAAGGCAGCAGAAGCCTGGGGCTTTACTTCAGGGCGGGTGTTGCGGGATGAGCGCAAAGAGTCAGAAGAGGAAGCAAGCAAGAATGTGTTTATTCTTGCTCCGCCGGCAGATACCAAAATGATTAAGCCGAGTCTTGTAGATGGCCGATGGCTGGTCAAAGAGGATGAAAGCGCTTTGGTCGTGAATACAGAAGTTGTCAAAGATAATCCTCAGTTAAAAGTAGGCTCACCAGCTGTAGTTAAGGTAGGAACGCGTAAGTTACGATTCACTGTTGTCGGTATTGCTCAAAGTACCCTCACCGGCCCGTTAGTCTATGCACCCTATGATTGGCTGACAGGTGCGGTTCAGGAAGCTGGCAGGGCGAGATCTGTGCAAGTTATTGCCAACTCTGCCGATCCCAAAGAGCAGACCGCGTTGGGACGGTCGTTAGAAGAACATATGAAGAAGAATAGTCTTCGTGTATCCAATGTTGACGTTACCTGGGAATTAAAACAACGATCTCGCTTTCAATTTGATATTCTGATCACATTTCTGCTAATTATGGCAGTGTTGCTAGCCGTGGTTGGCGCCTTGGGGTTGATGGGGGCGATGGGGATCAATGTACTGGAACGAACTCGCGAGATTGGAATCATGCGAGCGATTGGCGCTTCTAGCCTTGATATTGCTAAAGTATTTGTGGTCGAGGCGCTGTGTATTGGTATTGTTAGCTGGCTGGCTGGAGTAATCCTAGCTTTACCTGTAGCAGCGCTCCTCAGTTATCAGGTAGGTGTGCTGTTTCTCCAGAGCCCGTTAGCGTTTACATTCAGTTTCTGGGGAGTTGGCATTTGGCTGGCGTTATCTACGTTTTTGTCTGTGTTGGCGAGCTTAATGCCAGCACGTAATGCGGCTCGGCTGAGCGTGCGCGATGTGTTGAGCTATGAATAAACAGATCGGGGGAAAAGACGATGGGGGAGCAGATGGTGTCTGGTAATCGTGGATTGAAACGCCGCTGGCTGTTAGCGTTATTGACGATATCAATAATCGCCGGGGCGTGGTGGTTTTGGTCTAATCGGCAGATAGCTCAAAAGGCGATAGCGCCAGTAACTGCTGATAAGCGCGTTCTGGCAGAAGGAATCGTCTTTCCGATAAAATACGCCCAAATGGTCATGCCTGTCGATGGAACTGTCGGTGAAGTATTAGTCAGCGAAGGGGCCAAAGTAAAAGCGAACCAGCCTCTGTTACGGCTGGTTCGCCAAGACTATCAGGCGCGGGTGGGAAGCTCCCGATCTGATCTGGCTCGTTCCGCTGCGACTGTTGAACAGGCGCGAGTTAACCTGTTTGACGCACAACGTGAGTTGCAGCGCCAACAGCGTTTGGAATCAGCAGGAGCTACTCCCAGGCAGCAAGTGGATCAAGCTCGGACAACGCTAGAACGCAATCAAGCTGCACTAGCGCAGGCAGAGGCGGATCTCATGACCCAACGCTCCCGACTCACTGAGGCAGAAGGCCAGTTGGATAAAACCGAATTACGGGCGCCTTTGGACGGCACGGTTGTATTTATTGATGTAAAACCTGGTGAGCATGCCACTCTCGGAACCGTTCTGGTGCGTGTCGCCGATGAGTCGGCCTGGGAGGTTCGAAGCGACGATCTGACTGAGCTGACGGTGGCAAAGGTACAGGTTGGCGATGCTGTAGCGCTAACATTTGATGGCATACCTGGCCTTGAAATACCGGCTCGTGTTAAGTTTATCCGCCCTTACGGCGAAAAGAAGCGGGGAGATATCACCTACACAGTCACAATTGCTCCCGAGCGCTGGGATGATCGTCTTCGCTGGAACATGACTGCCCAAATTGCTATTACGCCTTCACGTTAAAGTTGAACTTGCTAAAACGCGAATGATGGACTGCCGAAATGAAATACTAGGAACATGAGGATTCATTTTGGAGGTTAAGCTAATGACAAATATTGAAGCGGCAATGGCGAGAATCAAGCAATTGGAGTGTCCGACTGGTGAATTAACTAAGCGAGTCACCGGAATATTGACCGATTATCAGGTAGCAGATATAAACTCAATATCAATAGTTCGAGTAAATGCTCTGGATAGAGATGGGGAACAGGCTTACTGTGCAAAACTTGCCAACGACACAGAGATAGTGTTTAGGGCTATTTCTGGTGACGATGACTATGTGGCGAAGGTAACCGAGGTTAATATCGGTTGATCACAATTGAATAATTACTGTGGCATTCATGGCAGAGAAATTACTGCTTGTAAATAGAGAAGGCAACCTGTGTGCAGGTTGCCTTCTCTATTATGCTCTTAGTGCGACAATATCCATCATATTCACAGTGAACCCAGTCTCGCTGCCTTCTTCCAATACCTGAGTTGCATACGAATAGGGAATCTCGGCCCGCAAAACCGAATCTGCGCTCAGTTGGATCTCATAGTCGATACGGTCGCCGACAAACGTCCTTGTTACGATACGGCCGGATAGTGCATCCCGAACAGGGTGGAGGCTGATGGATTCAGGGCGAATGACTAGTGTAGCCCTATCACCTGGCGAAAAACTTTGCCCAGCAGCAGCTCGCGCCGTAATCAACACATTATTGAGGCTAACCTCTAGATAACCAGAGTGCACAGACT
Organism: Anaerosporomusa subterranea; assembly: GCF_001611555.1. Taxonomy (NCBI): domain Bacteria; kingdom Bacillati; phylum Bacillota; class Negativicutes; family Acetonemataceae; genus Anaerosporomusa; species Anaerosporomusa subterranea. The sequence continues at coordinate 531,881 of NZ_LSGP01000013.1, read as the reverse complement.
CAATAATTCCCTGTAGTACATTCGCTCCGCCAATAAAATCGGCAACAAATAAGCTGGCAGGATTCGCATATAGTTCAAACGGAGTTTCTACCTGCTCAACATGCCCCTTATTCATGACGACTATTCGATCTGCAAGCGTTAATGCTTCTTTTTGATCATGAGTGACATATAAGCAGGTTACGCCAAGATGTTTTTGTAGTCGGCGGATCTCTGTGCGCATGTGAATACGCAGTTTAGCATCTAAGTTTGACAATGGTTCGTCCATAAGCAATACTCTGGGCTTTAAAGCTAACACTCTCGCTAACGCAACCCGCTGTTGTTCGCCGCCTGACAATTGATTCGGATACAGCGCATTAGATTTTTTTAATCCGACCAATTCAATACTTTCTTCTACCGTCTTTGAAATTTCAGACGGGCCTAACCGTCGCGCCCGCAGACCGTAGGCAACATTGTCAAATACATTCATATGAGGGAATAAGGCATAGCTTTGAAAGACGAAGCCGATGTCGCGCTTGTTGACCATCACACTTGTGACATCAGAACCGTCAAACAGGATGCTGCCGTTGCTGGGGGTTTCAAAGCCCGCGATCATGCGTAAGGTGGTCGTTTTGCCACAGCCTGATGGTCCGAGCAAGGTGACAAGCTCTCCCGAGGTCACCTCGAGGTTTACATCGTCTACAGCTGTAAATATAGCTTGTTCTTTCGTAAACTGCTTAGTCAAATGAACAAGCGAGATTCTAACAGACATAATAATCCTCCTGTGAAAAAGTTTCCTGCCGACTATATCCGATCATAACGCGGATAAGCCAGTCGGAAACAGAGTGTAATCAATCCGCTGGCTGTGAACACAATCAAAATCAAGATAACGGAAAATGCTGAAGCTTGGGCAAATTGAAGTTCGGTCATGCATTCAAGAATCCGTGTGGTTAAAAGCGTCCAGCGCACTGACACCAGGAAGATGGTAGCGCTAATTGCAGTCATCGCCCTGATAAAGAGAAATTTCATACCGGCGCTGACTGCCGGAATAATCAACGGTAGTGTTACCTTACGGAACGTGTTAAACGCACTTTCACCCAGTGATAGGGAAGCCTCTTCAAGTGATTGATCGATTTGCTTTAATGAAGCGATTGTCGATCGGATACCTGTCGCATCATAGCGAAATACATAGGCGGAAACAATAATCATCATCGTGCCAGTCAAAACGATGGGGCCGCTATTAAAGGCGACAATATAGGCAATGCCGATGACTGTCCCCGGTAAAGCGTAATTGAGCAATGCGACAAATTCCAGCAGCCTATTACCGACAAATTCTTTGCGAGTAGTTAAATAACCGATCATGACTCCCAAGAGAGCTCCAATAGGCATAGCTGTCAATGCAATTAACAGGGTATCGGTGATCGCTTTGAAACCGCGGGTAAAGACATAGTTGTAATGGTCTAACGTTAGTCCATAGTTTACGCCCCAGACCTTAACCACCGAACCGACAAATATAATTGAATACAAGAATAAGATAAAACTCGCGGTTAGGAGGCAGATGGTTAAGATTAAAACTGTCGCACACGTATCCAATCCACGTGCTTTGGTGCGCGCACCTGCTTTGCCGGTAATAGTTACATAACTACGATTGCCGACCCAGTAACGCTGCAATAAGTAGATACCCAGCGCAGGCAGCAACAGGACGAATGACAGTGCAGCGCCGCCTTTGAGGTCATGCAGACCGGTAATCTGCAAATAAGCCTGAGTGGGTAAAACAGGGAAACTGTGTCCAGCCAAAATTAGCGGAGTAGCGAAGTCGGCTAATGAACTGGCAAATAACAACAAGAACGCATTAGCGATTCCTGGTACAGCTAACGGGCAGGTAATTCTTAGAAAGGTGCGCCATTTGGTTTCCCCTAAGCTTAAAGCAGCATCCTCCAAGTTGGGATCGATTGCCTGTAAGACTCCGTTTAAGGTTAGGAATGCCACTGGAAATAGGGTAAGCACCTCGGACAGCCAGGTTCCCCAAAACCCGTAGATTGAAAAATTCGGCAATCCTAGCCATTTGATCAACATACCATTTGGTCCGAGTGCCAGCGTCATCGCGATGCTAGAGGTAAAGGGCGGTGAAATCAACGGCAAGACAGTGATTGCTCCCAAAAGCCACTTCACAGCGCGCGGTAAAGCTAGTCGCGTAACTGCATAAGCGTAAATAAAGCCTAGGCACACGCCTGCTAATGATACGGTGACGGCTAGGAATAGACTGTTATATAGGGCCTGCCGGTCATACCAATTGGAAAAGGTATGGATTATGTGACTGAAAGTGAATTGTCCATCATCAAAGAACGCGACCAAGAGCAGGCGGACCAGGGGGTAAAGGATGAATACCCCCATGGCTGCCCAAATGACCAACAATGCAGGAAGAAGCGCGGGGTCGCGTTTAAGCGGACTATTGCTGCCCGCCTTCATCATTTCACAACTTGGTTGATCCAGCGGTCTACCAGACGCTGACGGTCTTTGCCTGCTTTAACGATATCGACTTCGAACATTTTCACCTTACTCATATCCAGAGCAGGGTCAGTTACTTTCACGTCGGGGTTGGTGGGGATGAAATTAATCTTGTTCGCCTCATACAGTTTTTGCATATCGGCAGTTGAGGCCCAGTCTAGAAATTTCTTAGCCAGAGCTGGCTGTTTGGCGCCTTTGATCAGGGCCATAGCCTCAACTGCGTAGGCGACGCCTTCCTTCGGATAGGAGATAACCACATCATGGCCCTGTTGTTTAATTTCAAGAGTATCGACCAAGAAGAACACGCCGCCGATTGCTTGACCGGTTGCTATCGGCAGAGCGCCACCCGCGCCGCTCTTTGTGTACATTTGAACGTTTTGGTGTAATTTCTTTTGATAGTCATAGGCCGCGTCTTCGCTCATGAAACTGGTCAGACTGAGAATTCGCGAGATGGCTGTACCAGATGTCCGTGCATCAGCCATTTGCAGTCCGCTTTTAAACGCTGGGTTCAGCAGGTCATCCCAGGAAGTTGGTGCTGTGATATTTTTCTCTTTCAATGTCTTTGCATTAAACATGAAACAGATTGGGTTGACAGCGACTCCAACCCAGTTGTTATTTGCATCTTTAAATTTTGATGGAATTTTATCTGCGCTTTTGGGGCTGTAGGGTTCAAATACGCTTTTTTCCACTCCAGCCGCGAACGTATCGGCTGGACCGCCAAAGAGAACATCAACCTGTGGATTATCTTTTTCTGCTACTATGCGGGCGAGTGCTTCACCAGAGGAGAAACGGACAAAATTTACCTTAACTCCAGTGTCTTTGGTAAATGCCGCAAAAATCGCTGAAGAGTATTTCTCAGGCCAGATGGTATAGATATTGATCGCTTCGTTAGACTTAGCCGCCGGTTGGGTTGCACCACCTCCGCCGCACGCCGTTAGCAGCAGACTAGCAATAACTAGCAGGGCAAGCAACAAAATAGGCACTCTCTTCACAAATATCCCCTCCACCACAACGATTTTGTATTCCAACTAAATAATTCCATCTTTTCTTTTTAAATCCTGTCGGATTATTCAGTTTTTTAACTAGATCTGGCATTTATTACTGATTCGCGGTATGATAAACATAATTCAGTGTATTGGAAGTTGACAGGTGACATCTGGTCTGCCAAAACTGGGGGATACTCATGGAAATATGGAAAAGAAATTTATATGTTTGCTGGTTCGGCGTACTGGCTACGTCGGCGGGGCTAAGCCAGCTTACGCCTATCCTGCCGCTATATATTGAACAACTCGGTGTTCACTCTCTGCCTGAGATCGAGCAGTGGTCTGGCATCACCTATGGCATCACGTTTATTTGCATGGCAATCTTTTCTCCGCTGTGGGGAAGAGCTGCTGACAAATACGGCCGAAAACCGATGTTATTGCGGGCAAGCCTTGGCATGGCAATTATCATTAGTGCCATGGCGTTTGTACAAAACATCTATCAGCTGGTAGGTCTACGCTTGTTACAAGGAACAATTTCCGGATTTTACTCTGGAGCTATCACTCTTGTCGCCACGCAGACCCCTAAAGAGCGTGCGGGTTGGGCACTGGGCACTCTGTCAACAGGAGCTGTCGCCGGTATGCTTTTAGGTCCGCTGCTAGGTGGCTATCTGGCAATGGCCTTGGGAATTCGCAGTAATTTTATTGCGATCGGTATTTTGTTATTGATCGCCTTTTTCGCCTCATTGCTGTTTGTGCAGGAGCAGTTTATCCCGTCAGATAAACCGGCTCTAAGCTTTGGTGAGATCTGGCGGCGTCTGCCTCAACCGCAGATTATGGTTGCTATGTTTGTCACCACTCTGGTTATGCAGTTAGGGCTGATGTCAATACAACCAATTATTACAGTCTACATTAGTCAGTTATCCGAAAACACCACCCAAGTCGCGCTGATCTCTGGCATGGTTTTTTCGGCCTCTGGACTAGCCAGTATTATCGCTGCGCCACGCTTGGGCAAGCTGTCAGACCGAATCGGGCCGCAAAAAGTCATGATTGTTGCCTTAACGGCGGCAGCACTCTTGTTCATTCCGCAGGCGATGGTTGATAGCCCGTGGCAACTAATGGGCTTGCGCTTTTTATTAGGCATTGCAACTGCAGGCTTGTTGCCTTCCATTAACAGTCTGGTTAAACAATTGACCCCAGATGAATTCGCCGGCCGTGTATTCGGCTACAATCAGTCTGCGCAATTCATCGGCTCGTTTGGGGGCGCTATATTCGGCGGCGGAGTAGCTGCTTGGTTTGGCATCCAATATGTATTCTTTTTCACCAGTGCTTTATTGATGTTGAACGCTATTTGGGTGTATAAAATGGTGTATGTCAGCAAGGCGATAGATTGCTCACAGACACAAATATGATACATAGGTGGGTACGATGGATCTGGCTCACTGGTGCGTGCTGTCGTTGGCTGTCGGGATACTGGCCGCTGGAACAGTAGTGTTTTCATCAATCATTCCTATTAGCGCGGCTGCTATTTGCTTGATTGCTGTCGCCTGGCTTGTTCGGAAGAACAATGACCGGGCTGTTTGGCTGCTGGCTGCGGCTTGTTTTTTTGCCGGTATGGCTAGGGCTTTACAGGGACAAATCCTGCCCGTTGATGATATAAGTTCCTATATCGGTAAAACTGTAGCCGTATATGGAGTTGTTGATGGAACACCAGAGGCTGCCCGATTGGATGCTGATTCTGTTTCTGTTCGCTACCGGCTCCGCGTCCAAGCCGTTAAAGCAGGCAATACACCGCAGTCAGCCAGTGGCAAACTATTCGCCAGTGTGCGTCAGAGCTCAGATAGACCGATCTACCCTCATGGCGCCAATATTGTACTCGCCGGTGCAATCAAAGAGCTGCATGGCTATAATAATCCGGGCTCGCCTGATATGGTTGCTTCATGGCGTAGACAGGGCTTTACTGCTCGACTTTCGCCCAACGGAGAACCGCGCTATGCCAGTCAGACGGAGACTGATTGGCGAAGTAGGTTAAACTCACTGCGAGAAGCCATGATTGCCAAAATGAAAGCAGCAATGCCGGAAAGCGATGCGGCTATTCTTAAAGGTGCTTTGTTTGGCGGCTACAGTGGAATTCCGACTGATGCGATTCGTGAGTTTGCAGCAACTGGAATTATTCATATTCTATCTGTGTCCGGCTCACACATCGCGTTGGTGGCAGGGGCAGTCCATTGGTTGGGCGGCGTGGCGGGACTGCGGCAACAACCCTCAGCTCTGCTTGCGGCATTTGCGGTTTTATCTTATGCCTTGTTGGCCGGACTTTCCCCGCCGGTTATCCGCTCTGTCATTATGGGGCTGATTGCACTGTCTGCCGCGGTTTGGGGCAGAGAGAAAGACGCCGCTAACGCGCTAGCGTTGACAGCAGGCGGAATGCTGCTTTTTGAACCGTCACTTATCGAGGATATCAGTTTTCAACTTTCCTTTAGCGGAACAGCTGGATTGGTGCTGCTTTATGCAAAAACCGCAGAACGGTTAGCATTTTTACCTGATTGGCTATCAAGACCAATTGCGGCGACTGCAGCAGCGCAACTCGGGGTTTTGCCAGTGATGGCCTGGTACTTTAATACCATTCCGCTGATGTCGTTTGCTGCTAATCTCTTAGTTGTTCCTGCTATCGAGTTGACAGTAGTTCTTGGACTGGCTGGCAGCCTTACTTCGCTAGTCGTTCCGCCTGTTGGACATTTGCTGCTGGTGATTTGCAGCCTGATTTTAAGTACTGCCAAACACGTCAATTCAGCATTAGCTTTGTTGCCATTTGCAGTGTATTTACCGCCGCTTAATCTACTGATGTCTGCGGCCTATTATTACTGTATTTTATGGCTGTACGGGTATCTGACCTTTTTGCCTGACCTCGCCTTCTTGCTCCGGCGCCGACGCCAACAAACACTCGCTGTTATGGCACTATTGACCATCTTGACTGCCGTGGGGGCTGTCTGGCCGCGACCGCTGTCTGTACACTTTATCGACGTTGGCCAAGGTGATGCAACGCTGGTGATGACTCCGCGGGGGCGAGCTGTGTTGATTGATACTGGCGGCTCAAGCGGCGGAGATTTTGATATTGGAGAACGAGTCGTTTATCCATATTTGCGGCGATTGCACGTGACTTCACTCGACTACCTGATACTAACCCACGGTCATCAGGATCACGCTGGAGGAGCGAAAGCTGTTGCTGCTGCAGTGCCTGTTTCACAGATATTACTGCCGCCCGAGGAGCTTACACCTGCTGTCGATAATCTTAATAGCCTTAAAGGGCTAACCGTCATTCCCGCTTATTCCGGTCAATCGATCGTGATTGACGGAGTCCGATTTTCCCTGTTGCGTCCACATGTGTCTGTCTCTAGTAGTAAACGTGGTAACAGTAATGAAAACTCCTGCGTTGTTGAGGTTCGCTATGGCTCACACAGCTTTTTAATTACCGGAGACCTCGAGGGACAAAGTGAACAAGCACTGCTCGCTCAGGGCATTGCACCACAAACCGTGCTCAAGGTAGGACATCATGGGGCCCAAGCTTCGACCTCGCCTGCTTTTCTGACAACGCTAGACCCGCGCTACGCGGTGATCTCAGTCGGCGCCGGCAACCGATATGGTCATCCGCATCCGGATACCTTAAAACGCTTAAGCGCAGGTGGACGTCCAGTTTTTCGCACTGACAAACACGGCGCTGTTGTCTTTGAAAGCGATGGCTTACATTTAACAGTAAAACCTTATATCAACAATTAGTACCGTGTTAGCTCTAAGACTGTAAGTATAGTGGCGCGGAGATTTTTTGCAAGGCAAGGCGGAGGAATGAGACATACCGGCGGTATGCCGATTGACGCCAACGCCGCATTGCGGAAAATCTACCGGTACTAAGGCGGAGGGTGAAACTATGACTATTCGTGAATTGATACAAACCATCAACAGAGGCAAACTCGAAGCCGTGTATCTCTTATTCGGAGAAGAACGCTATTACGCACGGCAGGCAGAAAAGGCACTTATTGAAGCTGCATTGCCGCCTGAGGACAGGGATATGGGGCTGCGAATTTTCGAACAGGATCCTTCTGTGCCCGAATTGATGCAGGCGATAGAATCTATGCCGTTCTTCGGCGGCAAAAATGTAATCATTGTTCGTGACACCAAACTGTTTCGTGCCGGCAAGAACGATGCCGGACCGGAAGCCTCCGATAAATCGGACACAAGATTGTTCGATTGTTTGCAGCATATCCCTGACTACACTCATTTATTGTTTATTGCCGGCGACAAGGTGGATAAACGCCGCAAGCTTTTTAAAGCCGTTGAGAAGGCAGGCGCTGTCGTCGAACTCGTTCCGCTCAAGGCGCGTGATTCTCGCGAATGGGTCCAGGAACGACTGAGAGAAGAAGGTAAAACCATCGCGCCTGAGGCTCTTGATTATTTGATGACAGGCCTTTCCTTCATGCCCCAAATATCTATGGGGTTTCTTGACAATGAAACACAAAAAATCGCGCTGCACACAGGTGAAAGGCAGCGCGTGAGTCTAGATGATGTCGAAGCTACTCTAGCAGGCGTCCCTGAAGTTAATATTTTCGCCATGATTGACGCTATGAGCCAAAAAAACATTACCCTGGCGTTGCGGTTACTCGATGGGCAACTCGCCACTGGCGAACCCCCAATGCGCATGCTCATGCTTATCGCCAGACAAACTCGCGCCTTGCTCTATGCAAAAGAACTGGCGGCGGACGGCAAAACATCGCAAGACATCGCTAAAATTTTAGGGTTGCACCCCTTCGTCGCCGAAAAGATGCTAGGCCAAGCTCGCCGCTTTTCGGAAGGCAAACTGAAGCAAATTTTGATAATGATCTCAGATGTTGACCGGGCGATCAAGTCTGGTCGCGCGGGGAATGTGTCACTTGAGGGCATCGTTATTGAGATGTGCAGGGGGTAAGGGACTAAACAGAGGGGCTTGCCTAATGGCAAGCCCCTCAAAAATTGTTTCGCCCAAAATACCGTTTTCGTATATGTCCAAACCTGCCTTCTCGCAGGTGGGGAGTCCTAGCCGTGGTTTTGCCCTCCGCTCTGTGGCGGCTCGGCAGCTGCACGACATCGGACTCCCGAATGTATAATGTAGGTTGGACATATATTTGAGTAACGTACATTCCAGGCAATTGATGATAATTATTTGTCTTGTTGATAGACGTATCTTATCACAAATCTTTCAATTTTTGCAATGCGTTATTATTAGTGAAATTCGAAATTGGAGACAGTTTTGCCGCAGTTTTGTCTATCGTCGTCGTTATACTAACTGTTGCAATAAAACAAGCCTCCCTGTATCCTGATTCAGACAAGAAGCAGGATTGTCGCTTCCAGCCATTCGGTCTAGAGCTTAGGGAGGCTTTGTTGTCAGTTTATGCACAATAACACTGGAATATGCCCATAGTCAACTATAACGTCATGGGACCTCTCGCTCCATTTTAAGAAAGTTTTTGATGAAAGATCATAGAACTAGGGTAAACTACCTATAGAATCAAACATGTCAGGCGAGATGGAGAGTGTCTATGAGCCCTTCACTGCAAATTAATGTAGATAAAATTCAGTATAACACAGCTACTATCGTCGAGCGTTGCCGTCGTCAATCTATATCGGTTCTTGGTGTGACCAAAGGCTTCACTGCCATCGAGCAAATCGTCCAGGCTGTGGTCGAAGGAGGCGTCGATGGATTGGCTGATTCACGGATGGAAAATATAATTGAGATGCGAGATCGTGGCTTCCATCTGCCAATCACTTTGCTACGTATTCCGCGGCTGAGCGATGTTCTCAACGTAATCGGATACGTCGACACTAGCGTCAATTCAGAATTTACTGTGATCCAAGCATTGGCGGATGCGGCCCGGACTCGAGGCAGAGTACATCAGGTTATTTTAATGATCGATGTCGGTGATTTACGTGAAGGCTTGTTGCAGGAAAATGCCTTCCGTGCGGCAGTGCAAACTGCTAAACTGCAGGGTGTCAAGTTGGTTGGATTAGGTACCAATATGGGGTGCTTCGGCGGAGTACTGCCGAGTACTGACAATCTCGGACTGCTGGTTCGACTAACCCGCGCAATTGAACATAGATTGGGCAGCCAGTTAGAAGTAGTGTCAGGGGGAGGCACTTCGAGCTTGCTGCTGCTGGAGAACGGCTTGTTACCTAGCGGCATTAATCAATTACGGATTGGAGAGGGCATACTCCTAGGGACTGATACAACAAATCAACGCAGCATCCCTGGGTTGCATCAGGATGCATTTAGATTACAGGCCGAAGTGATCGAGTTGAAAGAGAAGCCATCCCTGCCAATCGGTGAGATCGGCAGGGATGCATTTGGCAATATTCCGCAGTTTGTTGATTTGGGGAACCGTAAACGTGCTATTGTAGCACTTGGCAGGCAGGATGTCAATATAGAAGGCATATGGCCGCTGACGGCTGGGATTACCATTATTGGTGCCTCTAGTGATCATCTGATTCTTGATGTGACAGACAGCGAAACCGATATTCGGATGGGAAACGAGATTGCATTCGGCCTGACTTATTCAGGACTTCTGTCTGCCAGTCAGTCACGCTATATCGCCAAAGTATTCATAGGAGGACGTTATGATCGAACAAATACAGGACATTGAACTAACGACTCTTAACAGACTGGCATTATTAGATAACGCCGCATTTGGCATAGGCGGACTTAATGCATGGCACCTCGCTCCGCTTATTCGTCATGGACGGGTATTTGTCTTTTGGCAGGACAGTGAAATAGCCGGGTCTGTTCAATACATGCTTGATTGGGATCACCCAGACACGGCCTATATGGTTGGTATAACAGTAGACCAGCGTAGGCGCGGACAGGGTATTGCGTCAAAATTATTACGGGAAAGCTTTCACTCTCTGCGTCAGCAGAACTTGCGCTTGATCGAGTTAACCGTTGCTCCAGACAATGTTGTGGCACTAAGACTGTATGAAACTAAGCTGGGATTTTCACGAACAGGCTATCGAGAAAATGAGTATGGGGCGGGCGAACACCGTCTGGTGTTAACCTTAAATCTCTCGCGGCATTAGCTAAACAGACTATATGCCAGAGCCGCTAGAGTGATGGCTATAAGCAACACGATAACCGGGTAGGCAACTGCTGGTATAATTACATGACTTACTGGGCCGGGAACATTGGGATCCTGATCCAGACGATAAAGTTTCCAGTAGATAAAAATGGCTAAACAGAAGCAAATAGCGGCCAGGAGCAGAATCATGGGCAGAATCCTCCAATTAGTGCTTATTTACGGACGATCGCGTCATTAATGGCAGAATTTTTGTCATTGTACTGGCAATAATCGCAAACCACTGCATACCATTAACTGAAGGAACTGTTCAGTCACAGTTTCCCGGCATGTTGGATCGCGCTAGACGCGGCAACATGAAAAGCCGTCCGCACGGGCGGCTTTATGTATTTTCTTTTATAGATTATACTTGGCCGCTGCGTAGTAGATATGAGTGCGCTATATACTCAAATGCTGCGAGCATAGCTGCGCTAAACAAGGCACCAATCAATGAAATGGTTACATTAGAAAAGAAGAATTGGCTGGCATAGACAATTACGGCGGCAAAGAGAAAATCCAGAACGTTACTCATCCAGAAAGTATCTCGTCGAAGAATGACCTGTTCAAACAGGTAGGAAACAAAGGCAAAAAATATGCCAACACTGGCAGGCTGCCAGATCGCAGAGAAAACCATGGAACTGGTTAGATAATCGGCGGCAATAACGATAATCGGGCAGGTGAACAGTTTAATTCTAAAATTATTCATAACGTGGCCTCCTAACCTTCATTCGGATCGCCACAATGCTGGACCGTGTCTGCAGCATCGCGAGGATCTACGATCGCTGCAGCTAGATTACGCCATGCATCATATAATCAGGGGACGAATGTAACGTGCTTTTAATCATTCATTCCACTCACCCTTTCTCTGGCTCTCTGTAACGCGAAGATGTTATAAAAACGACGGCCAAAGACGGCCGCCGTTAAATGGAGGAAAATAACCTTAGGCAGTTACCGTTTGCAGTTATCGCAGTCCTTTTCCAAACGGCGTTCATCCTTCACATTACAGAACTCGCTGGCAAACTCAAGGTTCTTTTCATCCCTTTTGTTCTGGCGCTGCTCGTTGCTACAGTCTTTTTTGCTCATGGTATTTCACCTCCAAAACTAGTATAAACATCGTAGTCGCTTTCAATAGCAGGATGATGTTTCCAGATAGATAGGAACAAATCTTCATAATTTTCAGATCTGGCGCAAGGAAAATCCCTCCGCTTAGCGAAAGGATACTTAAAAGAAAAATAATGGAGGTAATGATATGCCACATTTTGCCGCCAATTTGACAATGTCATTTCAAGAGATTCCCTTTATGCAGCGTTTTGCCGCTGCAAGCCAGGCAGGTTTTGATTCAGTTGAATTTATGTTTCCTTACGATTACACAAAAGCTGAGCTAAGGCAAGCACTTGATGCCAATAATTTGAAAATCGTCCTGTTCAATCTGCCAGCTGGCAATTGGGCGCAAGGTGATCGCGGAGTCGCTATTCATCCGGAAAGAAAGCAGGAATTTCGCGATGGGGTTGAAAAAGCGTTGTCATATGCCGAGCCGCTGGGAGTCAAGCAATTAAACTGCTTAGTTGGTAAGAAACTGACTGAGTTCTCGGATGCAGAACAAAGAGCCACACTCATTGAAAATCTGCGTTACGCCGCAGAAAAGTTAGCAGAGAAGGGTATTCGCCTACTGGTCGAGCCACTAAATTCCTTTGATATGCCAGGGTTTTATCACAGCACTGCTGAACAAGTTTTAACTCTGTTGGATGAGGTGGGCCATGCTAATGCCTATCTGCAATACGACCTTTACCATGAACAGCGGGGCGTAGGTGAGTTGACGGCAACCATCCGTAAACAGTTTGCCCGTATCGCCCATATTCAGATTGCTGACAACCCTGGACGGCATCAGCCAGGTACAGGTGAACTCAACTACCGTTTCCTATTCAGTGAGATAGATCGTTTGGGTTATACCGGCTATGTTGGTCTGGAGTACATACCTGAGGGACCGACCGCAGACTCGTTCTCTTGGGTTGAGGAATACGGTTATACACGGAAATAAATGAGAAGGAGAGAGTTGAACACTCTCTCCTTCTCGATTCTGTAGGGAACTATTATTTGTATTGACTATGTCATAACGACTATGGCTGTTGCAGCAAGATCGTTGGAGATTCATAAAATCGAAGTGAGGGGTTCTGCTCTGTTACCCAACGCAGTGACCATTCTGTACTAAACAGAGCAACCGGTAAATCGTGCTTATCTTTGACAATAGCACTTTTTTCCACCCCTTTGATCGGCTTTGAACCGTCATTGCCGTCAATCCAGCGTGCTAGCCCAAATGGTAGCATGAACATGCTGAGGTCTGCGCCGTATTCATTTTTCAATCGATATTCAAGCACTTCAAACTGCAAAGCGCCGATTGCCCCGACAATGAAAAACTCGCCAGGGATATCTGGTTGTCTAAATACCTGTATAGCGCCTTCCTGGGCCAACTGTTCTATACCTTTGATGAACTGCTTGCGCTTCATTGTGTCTTTGGCCTGTACTTTGGCAAACTGTTCAGGAGGGAAAATAGGGAAGTCTTCAAATCGAAATTTCCGACCGTTTTCGCATAGCGTGTCACCAATCCCAAAAATGCCTGGATCAAATAATCCGATAATATCACCTGGGTAAGCTTCATCAACAATAGCCCGCTCTTGTGCCAGAAACTGCTGCGGTTGTGAGAGCTTGATAGATTTACCTGTTTGTACATGGTGCACTGCCATGCCACGGATGAATTTCCCTGAGCAGATTCGGATGAATGCGATGCGGTCGCGGTGGGCTGGGTTCATATTGGCTTGAATCTTAAAGACAAATGCGGAAAATTCCTCGTTAGCGGGCTCGACTGGACCGTCAGTAGACTGACGGGCGGCGGGAGCTGGTGCAAGCTTTAGAAATGATTCAAGGAATGGGCGCACGCCGAAGTTGGTCATAGCGCTACCAAAAAACATAGGAGTTAACTCGCCATTTTTCACTCGGGTAAAATCAAATGAATCCCCAGCAGCGTCTAAAAGTTCAATATCGTCAATCAGAGCTTGATGCACATCTTGACCAATAATCTCGGCAAAAGTTGGGTCGTTGACACTGCCCATGGTGGAAGGCATGATCCATTGTCCGTGCGCGCCACCACTTTCAAAAAGTTCGATTTGAGACAGCTCGCGATTATACACCCCTACATATTTACCATCTATGCCAATTGGCCAATTCATCGGATATGCGCGAATGCCTAGAACGTTTTCGATCTCTTCCATCAGTTCAAATGGACTTTTGCCATAACGATCTAACTTATTGACAAAGGTAAAGATAGGGATGCCGCGCTGTTTACACACGTGGAACAGCTTTTTTGTCTGCTCCTCTACGCCTTTAGCGACGTCGATCAGCATGACGGCGCTGTCTGCTGCCATCAGTGTGCGATAGGTGTCTTCGCTAAAGTCTTGGTGACCGGGAGTATCGAGAATATTAATTCTAAAACCTTCATAGTCAAACTGTAATACACTAGATGTAACGGAAATGCCTCTTTGTTTTTCAATCTCCATCCAGTCAGATACTGCATGTTTTTGCGCTTTACGGGCTTTTACTGAGCCGGCCAGGCGGATGGCGCCTCCGTACAGCAAGAGCTTTTCGGTTAAGGTTGTCTTTCCGGCGTCAGGGTGAGATATGATGGCAAATGTGCGGCGTTTTTCTACTTCCGCCGCCAATTCTGGCAGAGTGTCTGGCATAATTCTCCTCCAATACTAATCTACGAAAGCTAACCTATCATCAATAATAGGTTATTGTCAATATGGTATGCATTAATAATAGAAGATTCAACAGAAAAAAACAAGTCTATGAGAAGCTCATCCCAGATCTAGTATAGTGTTGTTTGACTTTTTACCTGCTGCATGATACGATAAAAATCCAATATTGCCATAACGCTTGAGTATGAAAGATGGTCGCGGGCGTAAGCCGTCCGAGGAAAGTCCGAGCTCCATAGGGCAGGGTGCTGGATAACGTCCAGCGAGGGTGACCTTAGGGAAAGTGCCACAGAAAGAAACCGCCTGCTTCGGCAGGTAAGGGTGCAACGGTGCGGTAAGAGCGCACCAGCAGTCAGGTGACTGGCTGGCTAGGTAAACCCCACCTGGAGCAAGATCGAATAGGGAAGTGATGAAGCGGCCCGCTGAGTCTTCCGGGTTGTATCGCTGGAGCCGACAGGCAACTGTCGGCCTAGATAGATGACCATCACCGCCGACAGGCGGAACAAAACTCGGCTTATTGATTACTCATGTGTTATGCCAATACAAAAACCGCAGTGCGTTTGCTCTGCGGTTTTTGTATTGTGATTTTTAATCCTGCTCATACGGTAAAGGCTCATGAGTAATGCAAAATAGTGCTTTGATAAACTCAGCGAGATGCTCTTTCTCCTCGTTCATCAGGTGACAGAAGAGTTCCTTAACTTCTGGGCAGGCGGCTTTTAACATAAAACACTGGTATTTATTAATGGCCATCAGTTCGCCAACAATTGATTTGGTTAACAAGTCAACGGTTTCCAACTCGTCCGGGGCGGGTGGCGAAATAGTGGCATCTTCTATGTCATCTTTCGGTTCCGGTGGCTGCCACTTGGCCTGTTTATGCTTGGGATGACGTGGCATTGTCAGGAACGGGAGGCATTTTTCTTCAAATATTTCCGCCTGTATAGGATCGAGGCATGAAACTAACTGCATTATTTCCATGAAATGTTGCATTTCATCTTCGGCAACATCGAGGAAAAGTCTATCCAAGCAAGTCTGATGAGCTGCTCTCAGATAAAAAGCGGCAGCGGTCCGCTCGTCAGCTGCCGCCTCGCGCAACAACAGCAAGTCTGGATGATTAGGACATTCTTCATTGTTGTCGTCGTAGTCTTCGCATTCGTCAATTGGCATAACTGGTATGTCACATGGTTTATAGTTCACCATTTTAGGCGACATTTTTTTTGAATAGCCCACACTACTACACCTCCATCATTTAACTCAGTGTATCTTATGTAGCATTAGCCAGTTTAGTGCAAATCACCGGTTGAGGTTGATGTAGTTAAATTGTGCTGGATATCTAATAGGTAAATAATTGTAAAATTATGGATAATAAAATAATAAATGTTATAAATTGGAATATGAAAGCTTATATTGGAATTTAATGGAATTTTTGTGCTTGCTTGATTGTCACAACCAGACGATTATAAGTTGTCATCCAGCTTTTGAGAACAGATAAAGACGCTATGTATATGGTGCAGACGTAGGAAAAGCAAGGATTATGTCGGATTTTTACGAAAACTAACTGCCGAGATTTAGCAGGGAATACATAAATTTACAAGAATAGTATACATACTTCCTAAAAGAATCTCTCTCTGAAAGGAGTGCGAAAAATGTTTGCGACAGAGAACTGCGATTATCGAACATTTTATATGATGAAAGAGGACGACCCAAAAGAGTATTTTAAGTCAGCCAAGATCGGCTTGATTTATGTTGATAGCGCCTGCAAGGTCAGAAGCTTAAACAGGGAAGCGGAAAAAATGTGCGGTGTTAACCGGGCAAAAGTGATTGGTCAAACAGCTGACGGGGCGTTCGGTCATTTCGGTGATCAATTTGTACGATTGTTTAATCTAGCTGAATATGAAGATTTCCAGACCTACAACAGTCGGATACTACAAGACGAAAAAACGTGCTATTTTCATGCAGACGCGATTCGTCTGCGCGATGCGCAGGGGGATTCGACCGGCATTGTTGTTGTACTGCAGGACGTGTCAGAGATTCGCACGACTTTGCGCCAAATACAGACAACTCAATTACTGATGTCAATGGGGGAACTGGCTGCTGGCGTTGCCCACCATGTTCGTACTCCGCTGACAACAATAAGTGGTTATCTACAGATCATGCTTAACCGACTGGAGAATGACCAATATACAGTCAGGCGAGATATTGTTGAGATGTTACTTGATGAAGTCTCCTACATTAATAATGTAGTAAAAGAATTGGTCATGTTTGCGAAACCACCCTTGCAGAAAGAACCCGGTGTCGCAATCAATGATATTCTGGATGAAAGTTTGCTGCTAGTGTTCAAACAAATGGGCGGAGAGCGAATCAATATTGCTAAGGTGCTCGCCGATAATCTACCGAAAATCAGCGCGGACGCCAACTTGCTGCAGCAGGCATTTGTCAATATTCTGCAAAATGCGATGGAAGCTATGCCTGATGTGGGCGAAGTGGGTATCCGGACTTGGTTGCACGCAGACTTAAACATGTTGGTTGTCGCGATTACTGATGTTGGTTGCGGGGTAGACCCCGGCATTATGTCGCGAATATTTGAACCCTTCTATACCACGAAACTGGACCGAGTGGGATTAGGATTGCCAATCGCGCATCGAATCGTCAGTGAACATGGCGGGTTTATTCACGTTAGCTCAAATGAGCGAATTGGTACTAAGGTTCATGTTTATTTGCCGATTGTTGAAGATCGGTTACGCCAAATTTCAGCAGTGCATCAACAGATCCTAAATCTACAATAATCGTCAGGACGAGCCAAAGATTGGCATAGGCGTATAGTGACCCTCATATACCTTACTATTGCAAAAGAGGTAAAGAGGGGATCACTCTGTGCTAAAAACTTGGGTAGTAATTGCCAGTTTTATTTTTTGTTTCTTTCCTGTATTTTTGGCAAGGGCTGCGCCGCAAAATCCAGATTTGACAGACCCACAGCTTGTCATCAATCTACCAAGCCGGACACTAGAACTGTATGCAGGCAATCGCCTAATTAAACGCTACCCAGTGGCGATCGGTAAGCCTTCAACACCGACACCGCTAGGGAATTACTATATCACTATTAAAGAAGTCAATCCTGCCTGGTATCCGCCTGACTCTCCGGGAACGGTTGTTTCGTCCGGTCCGCATAATCCGCTTGGCTACCGCTGGATGGGCTTTCTTCCTACCTATGGGGTACATGGTACCAATAATCCAGATTCTATTGGCTTGGTTGTCTCTAATGGTTGTATACGGATGTATGAGCCTGATGTTGAAGAACTGTATGAAGTTGTCAGGGTGAACACTCCGTTGCGGATTATTTATGAACGAGTACGAGTCGGCATCGATTATCAGAATCGCGCTTATATCGCCGTGTATCCGGACGTTTATGGATGGCAATCAGTATCTATTTCGGATGTGCGCGTAAAGCTGCGTCCGCACAACTGGAATAATTGGGTTGATGACTCTGCAATTAGTCGAATGATCGAGGCAGCGGATGATAAAGAATATGTTTTTTTGCAGTTTCATCATTTGGTTGTTAACGGTAAACTGCTGCCAGATAAAGTCCAGATCAGTACCGATGGGCTACTGGTACCTATTCAGTCTATCGCTGAAGCTGTAAAGGCCAGCATAACTTGGGATGAGGCGAGTAGTCAGATAAAGGTCGGATCTCGTTTTTTCCGCGGGGTGCGAAAAGACGGTTCTCTTTATGCCGCGCCGGAGAGTATTCCGGTTTTATTCGGAGGTACCCAGCAAATAAATTCTTCCCAAGGTGCGCTGGGAGTAGAAATTATTTCCTTAACTCTTAACGGCAAACCAGTGGCAGGCGACTTTCCGCTGCGTCGAGAGATTCCGTTACTGCCAGTATTGACAATTGGAGAAGCACTTGGACAAAAAGCTATTTGGGATGAGAAAACGAAAATATTGATCGCAAACAATAAGGTTGTGCCGATACAAGTAATTGAAAACAAGCCATACCTCGCGATAAATCAAGTGTATTCATATTTTGGAGCCTATGTTTACTGGGACGAAGCAGCCAGAATTATCGACCTGACGTATCCCTTCCACGAACCGGACGGAGATTAAGCTCCGCCCGGTTCTTATTTACTTGCAGAAATTGCTGACGCTGAGTCTCATAGGTAACGACGGTTCTTATTTACTTGTAGAAATTGCTGTTACTAAGTCGTAAAGGAACGACGGTTCTTTTTTGACTATCGAGAAATTACTACTGCTAAGTCTCATAGGCAAAAAATGGTATTTTTGTCCCAATACATAAGACTGAGAGCTTATTTAGAAACTAGAAAGGGTTTTCACAGCTAATAGACAATGGTATACTAAATATATTGTTGATAAATTTAAGGCGGTGAGCTCATGGCTCGAACATTTGTAATTATTGATGGAAGTAGTCTGATACATAGGGCTTTTTATGCACTGCCACCGTTGACAACTGCTTCAGGACAACATACTAACGCGGTTTACGGATTTGCTAATATGTTGCTAAAGCTGTTGGCAGACATGCGTCCTGATGCAATTGTCGTTGCTCTTGATAAGGGGAAAAAAACGTTTCGCAATCAGGTCTACGCAGAGTATAAGGCGCACCGCAAGGCCATGCCCAGTGAATTGGCCGAACAATTAAACTTATTTGAAGAACTGCTGACCGCGTTTGGCATCGCTAAGTTAGGGCTCGAAGGCTTTGAAGCAGATGATGTGATTGGCACTCTGGCTGACAAGGCCAGCGTTTCTGGTTTTAATGTTACTATCGTCACCGGCGATAAAGATGCATTGCAACTAATCACACCTTCGGTAAGAGTACTACTAACTAAAAAAGGGATATCCGACCTTGACCTAATGGACGAAACCGCCTTTAACGAACGATATGGTCTGCGCCCTAATCAATTTGTTGACGTTAAAAGTCTTATGGGAGACCAGTCTGATAATATTCCCGGAGTCGCCGGAATTGGCGAGAAGACTGCACTTAAACTCATTCAGCAGTTTGAAAGTTTGGACAACTTGTTAGCCCATGTGAACGAAGTGTCAGGCAAGAAAACACAGGAATTGCTGCGTTCTCAGGCAGACAATGCCAAACTTTCACAGCAACTGGCCAGTATTGTCTGCAACGTTCCTATCGAATACCAGCCTGACACCTATGGCTGGAGCCCGGATGTTGATCGACTGCGCGAGTTGTTTTTGCGACTTGAGTTTCGAACCATGTTGGCTAGGTTAATGCCGTTGCTTCCTAACAATGGGCCGGTGATAGAAGTCCAATCTGAGGCGCTACCGCCAGTTGAAGTCCTGGCAGATACTGCCGACGCGAAAAGACTCCTAGAGCAAATAGAGTCATCTTCAATGACATATTTGCCGCTGTTCGCCGGGCATACACCAAGCCTAGAACTGGCCGGATTGGCATTAGCAGTTGCTGAGCGAACGGTCATTCTCACACCATCAACCCCTGGTTGGGCAGATATGTTGCATTTATTGACTGTGCCTTCACTAGGCAAAGCTACTCATGATGCCAAACTGGCAACTAACTTATGTCTGTCAACTGGACTGACACTTTCTGGCCTAACTTTTGACTCACAAATTGCTGGCTATCTTCTTGATCCTGCAGCAACGCGATATTCTCTGCCAGACTTGGCTGCTACTTATTTGTCCCGCCACACGCAGTGGGAAGAATCTAAACTTCGTCAAGACCCCCGTTACGCTGCTTGGGCTGTTGGTATAGTGCGCGATTTACGCCCTGTGCTGGAGGAACGGATTGAAGCCTCAGGATTGAAAGATTTGTACCACTCGATTGAACTGCCGTTGACTCGCGTTCTGTCTGCTATGGAGATGAACGGGGTTGCTATTGACGCAGACAGCCTGATGGACATGTCTGGCGAATTGGCAGTGCGGATTGAGCAACTATTGTGCGAAATATATGCCATTGCAGGCGAAGAATTTAATGTCAATTCAACCAAACAATTAGGCGCTATTTTGTACGAAAAGCTCGGTCTTCCTATACTCAAAAAAACAAAGACCGGATATTCAACCGATGCAGAAGTGCTGGAAAAGCTATCTGGTCAACATATCATTATTGACAACTTGCTAGAATACCGTATGCTTGCCAAATTGAAATCAACGTATCTCGACGGAATGCATGCCTTGATCTCAGCAGCTACTGGGCGTATTCACACCACCTTTAACCAGACAGTAACAACGACTGGGCGTTTATCCAGTTCTGAGCCCAACCTGCAAAATATCCCTGTCCGCACCGATTCAGGCCGACGGATACGAGAAATGTTCGTGCCTGGCGAGGGATGGGACTATATCTTGTCCGCAGATTACTCGCAAATTGAACTGCGGGTGTTGGCTCATATGTCTGGCGATGAAAACCTGATTGACGCATTCCTTCACGGCCAGGACATTCATACCCGCACAGCAGCCGAAGTGTTCGGTGTGCCTATGTCTGAGGTAACCGGGATGCTGCGTTCTCGGGCTAAAGCAGTCAATTTTGGCATTGTCTATGGTATTAGTGACTTTGGCCTATCACGCGACATCGGCGTTAGCCGTAAAGAAGCCGCGCAGTACATAGACAACTACTTTGCCCGCTATCCCGGTGTTAAACAGTTCATGGATAATTCGGTTGCCGAAGCAAAAAAACAAGGCTTTGTTACGACACTTTTTGGCCGCAGACGCTATTTGCCTGATATTAATGCTTCAAACTTCAGCCTTCGCTCCTTTGCCGAGCGGACAGCCATGAATACCCCCATTCAAGGAACTGCTGCAGACATTATTAAAAAGGCTATGGTTGATGTGTATGACCGGCTAATTAGTGGCGGATTTAAAAGCCGCATTCTGCTGCAGGTTCACGATGAATTGCTGCTTGAGGTAGTAGCTGGCGAGACAGACGTTGTCAGCCGGATTGTTCGCGAAGCAATGGAAGAGGCGGCTGAATTATCAGTTCCGCTTCTCACTGATGTAAAATTAGGAAGAAATTGGGCTGCAGCGAAATAGGAGGGTTGACATGCCTGAACTACCCGAAGTCGAAACCGTCCGGCGCGGATTAATTGGGCTAGCTGGACGTCGCATAGAATCAATTGATATCCAATTGCCACGTTTAATCAAATGGCCGACACCGTCGGAATTTGCTGACTTGGTGACAGGAAAACGTATCTTATCGATTGATCGACGAGGTAAATACCTGTTATTACAACTCGAAGGTGACCTCGCACTCGTCATCCACCTGCGCATGACAGGGCGATTGTATTTGCGGCATGCTGCAGAACCGTCAGACGCCTATACCCGGGTGCTATTTTTCCTGGATACAGGCGATCGGTTAGTGTTTGCCGATACTCGAACATTAGGAACATTGTATCTCATGCATCTAGAAGAATTAAGCCATATTCATGGGTTAGCATCAATGGGACCAGAGCCTCTCAGTTCGGAATTTACCGCCGATTATTTGGCTCGCGCCCTAAACCGGCGCAAGGCGAAGGTAAAATCGCTGTTATTGAACCAAGAGATCATCGGCGGCTTGGGTAATATTTATGTCGACGAAAGCTTGTCACTAGCTGGCATACATCCTGAACGAACAGGCGAGAGCCTAAACCGCGAAGAAATTGAGCGCTTGTTTGCCGCTATTAATCATGTCATTGATGATGCGTTGTCTCATCACGGGACGACTATTCGCGATTATTTAGATAGTAGTGGCAGAGAGGGTGGCCACCAACATCATTTGCAGGTCTATGGAAGAAAAGGTGAGCCTTGCCAAATCTGCGGCAGTGCCATTCAACGTATCGAAGTTGGCGGCCGGGGAACTCACTTTTGTCCTAAGTGTCAACAATAGGGGGGGAGAACAATGTATCAGATTGGATTGACTGGCGGCATTGCTAGTGGTAAAAGCACAGTCAGTCGACTGTTGTCTGAATTGGGCGCGCTCATTGTTGATGCTGATGCGATTGCACATACGGTTGTCACACCCGGTCAGCCCGCATGGCGACAAATTATTGATTATTTCGGTGATCAAATTTTGTTCCCAGATGGTAACATCAATCGCCGCAAATTGGGAGATATCGTATTTAGCGACCCTGAAAAGCGGAAAAGTCTAGAGGCGATTACTCATCCTGCGATTTGGAGCCAAGTCGCGACAGAAGTAAAACTGGCTGAAGCAGCCGGTTATCAAGTCATTGTGTTGGATGTACCATTGCTGCTGGAAACAGACTGGAACCACATGGTGAATGAAGTTTGGGTCGTCTATGTGGATCGTCAGACCCAGATTAACCGCTTAATGGTACGCGACAGCCTTACGCAGCAACAAGCGGAGATGCGCATTGCTTCACAACTGTCGCTTGAGGAAAAGAAGCAACGCGCTGACGTAGTTATTGACAATAGCGGCAGCCCCGAGTCAACGCGGCGTCAGGTGGAAAGATTATGGGAAAGATTGCATTGCGATGCTTAATTCATATTAATTGAATGATTTGCGCAGGAGTCACATACTCTTTTTAAAGTAATGAGCTAAATGTATACGGAGTGATCATATTTGCGTGTATTTTCGAGACTTACGCTCCTGGCGCTGGTTTTGCTTGTAGGCATGCTCGCCGGTTATTTTACTTACACTAGCGAATGGTTTCAAAAAAAGTATATCTATCCATTTCCGAATAGGGACATTGTGTATCAATATTCAATGAAAAACAACTTGGATCCATTTCTGGTCGCGGCCATTATACGCACAGAAAGTAAGTTTCTACCGCGCGCCCGCTCTCCCCGAGGGGCGTTTGGTTTGATGCAGATGATGCCTGAAACAGCCCAATGGGTGGCAAAAGAGTCTAAAGAAATAGACTTTAATTTGGAAAGGCTGGCCGAACCTGAGGTCAGTATCCGAATGGGAACCTGGTATCTCGCCAATTTAAACCGTGAGTTCAAGGGCAACCAAGTGCTTGTACTGGCCGCATATAACGGTGGTCAGGGAAATGTGAAAGAATGGATGCAACGCTACGGTTGGAATGCGTCATTCGCTGACGCCAGCCAGATACCTTTTAAGGAAACGCGTGAATATGTCGGAAAGGTTCTTCATAGTCAAAAGCGCTATGTGGAGCTGTACGGCCGTTAGACGAGGTGGTTATTGTGCGTCAAAAAAGGATTGGAGTTATCCTGGCCTGCGTAGTACTGTTACTGCTGACAGGTTGCTCAACAGATAATAAGACTAAAGAAACTCCTGCCAAGCAGCCTGTTGCGCAGAAAGGCGGCAAGATCGTCTATGGCAGTTTGTATGAACCAGCAACGTTAAACCCTCTTTCTTCTGATATGGTCAGTGCACATGAGGTCGCCAGCCTAATCTTTAGCGGTCTGGTCTATATGAATGACAAAGGCGAGTGGCAGCCTGACCTAGCGTCAGATGTTCCAACTCTGCAAAACGGTGGCGTCAGCAGTGATGGCAGAATAGTTACCTACCGCCTCCGAAACAATGTACAGTGGCATGATGGCAAGCCTTTTTCAGCCGAAGACGTGATATTCACTTGGCGATTGATCATGAATCCAAGAAACAATGTCATCTCTAGAGATGGTTATGATCAGATCGCTTCGATTGAAGCACCGGATAAAACTACGCTAGTTGTTCGCTTTCGAGAATATTATCCGTCATTCCTCAACTTGTTTTCACGAATTTTACCAAAGCATCTGTTGGAAGGTGCTGATTTCGCCAAAGCGCCGTTCAATCGCGCGCCAATAGGGACAGGCCCATTTCAATTTGTTGAGTGGCGAATGGCGGAGGAAATCAATCTGAAGGCAAATCCGAATTATCACCTTGGCAAGCCGGTACTTGACACCATCTCGTATAAAATAATACCTGATATTAATATCCTGCTGACTCAGATCAAAGCTGGATCTGTTGATATCATTGGCAACTTAGATCCCAGTCTGGTTGAACAGGCACGGGCTATTGATGCTTTTCATGTGGTTATGAATCCGACGATGGTGTGGGAACATATCGATCTCAATTTAGACAACGCTCGACTTCAAGACGCAAGAGTACGTCAAGCAATCTCGTTGGCGATTGATCGTCAAGCAATCATCGCAGAGGCGTATCGTAGCGCCGCAACTGCCGCAGCGGCTGATCAATGGCCGGTTTCATGGGCGGCACGTAGTGACTTGACACCATTAGCGCGTAACGTCGAAGCAGCTAAGGAGCTTTTGAATCAGGCAGGGTGGCGGCAAGGCGTGGATGGTATTTTCGCTAAAGATGGAGTACGCCTCAGTCTGTCGCTAATCACAACGAGCAACAATAAACAGCGGGAGACAGCCACTCGACTGTTGTCACAGCAGCTACGCGAAGCCGGTGTGGAATTAACGCCGCGATTTATTGAAATACCGGCGTTATTTACCGATGTCTTGCCAGGACGCCGCTTTGAAAGTGCACTGTATGCCTGGTATTTGGGGCCAGATCCGGATAATAGTAGTCTCTGGCACTCGCGAAATATTCCCGGTCCCAGTAACGCTTATAAAGGCAAGAACTATTCAGGTTGGCGTAATGCCGAGGTTGATCGACTGTTAGATCAGGCCGCCCGTACCGTTGAGGCAGACAGTCGCAAGCAGATATATTACCGCATTCAGGAACTGTACGCTCAAGAAGTCCCGGCAATTCCTTTGTATTTTCATTCAAACATCGGCATTGTTAAGAAAACTGTACTAAATTACCGTCCAAATGCCTCGCCAGCGGGAAATTTATGGAATGCTTGGCAGTGGGCGCATGCAGCAAAGTAGAAAACAACAATAAAATAATTTGCGAAATATAGCTTGACGCTTTTATGGGATTATGGTAAGATAATTTACGTCGCTGAGATGTGACATTAAACAATGCGGTCGTGGCGGAACGGCAGACGCGCTAGCCTCAGGAGCTAGTAGGGGCAACCCTGTGGTGGTTCAAATCCACTCGGCCGCACCATAATTCCCAAGTCACGCGGTAGTGGCGGAACGGCAGACGCACCAGCTTGAGGGGCTGGCGGGGGCAACCTCGTGATGGTTCAAATCCATTCTACCGCACCAGAAAGAATAAGACCTGCACAGTAATGTGCAGGTCTTATTCTTTCTGTGTGTCCAATATCTATAGCTATTTGCTTTTTGTATATTGTATACAATTGCCATGAGGCCAATATTTATCAGCTCTGAGCTGATTTAGGAAAAATACAATCGACAATGCCCCGAAAATGGCAGGAATCAAGCTCCAATCAGCGAAATAAAATACGAGTTAAAATGAAATATTATTACAAGGAGGAAGACAATGATTTGGCTTGGTGGATTAATCGTTCTACTGACATTTGTTGCAATCATTAAAAAGTATGAAACCCGAATGGTTCTGTTCCTGTCTGGTCTACTCATGGCTATCCTGTCCGGAAAACCGCTGGAGGCAATAACTGCTTTCCAGGCCGCAATGATTAATGGCGGTTTGGTACCGGTTATCTGTACTGTGATGGGCTTTGCCTTCGTCATGCGTCTTACTAAGTGCGACAGCCATCTGGTACACTTGCTGGCCGGTCCTCTTACTAAATTCCGCGCGATTCTCATTCCAGGCGCCGTTTTAGTTACGTGGACTATCAATATTGCTTTGCCTAGCGCCGCAGCAGTTGGTGCTATTCTAATTCCGGCGCTGATGGCGGCAGGCGTTCATCCGGCTATGGCTGCTAGTGCTGTACTGGCAGGTACCTGGGGCAGTGTCATTAGCCCTGGCAACTCCCATAATCCTTTCGTTGCGAAACTGGCTAACGTCGACGTCATGACAGTTATCGCGACTCTGTCCTCAACTGCTTTGATCACTGCTGTCGTGGTAGCGATTGGTCTAACCATCACCGCGTTTGTCCGCAAGGAGAACCAAGGCTATACAAGTGAAGTGACATTATCCGATAAGGATGAATTCAAGGTAAATATTCTTAAGGCAGTTGTGCCGATGGTACCGCTGATTTTGTTAGTATTGGGCAGTAAGCAGCTTCATGTCATTCCAGAGGTGACGGTGCCGCAGGCTATGATTTTCGGCGCGATTCTCGGCTTTGTTGTTACCTGGCAGAATCCGCAAGAAATCACCAAACAATTTTTTAACGGCATGGGTGATGCCTATGGGAATGTTATTGGTATCATCATTGCCGCTGCTGTCTTTACAAAAGGCATGGAACTGATTGGATTGACTGGTTCCCTAATTGCTGTTATGAAGAATTCCCAGTCTATCGCCAAATTTGCAGCTACTTTTGGTCCCTTCGTAGTCGCCATCTTATCTGGTTCTGGTGATGCCGCCGCACTTGCTTTTAATGGCGCGATTACACCACATGCTAAGCAATTCGGCTATGGCATTATTGAAATGGGTTCAACAGCCCAAATGGTTGGTGCACTGGGACGTTCCATGAGTCCGGTCGCTGGCGCTGCCATTGTCTGTGCGCAATTGGCAAAAGTTAGCCCGATTGAAATGACCAAACGGAATGGTCCAATTATGCTGCTTGGAGCCATTGTAATGATGATGGGCATGCTGTAAACATAGGTTTTCACAGCCAGCAGCGTCTTTGCTGCTGGCTGTTTCTACAAAAATAGTATCAGGAGGTTATTTCTATGAACTTTACCATTTCTAATGAACTTGCCGCCAAAATGGTTGAACGTCGTCGTGACATTCACAAATACGCTGAAGCAGCCTGGACTGAATTTCGCACCGCGTCGCTCGTAGCTGATACTCTTGAAAGATTAGGTTATTCAGTGCAAGCCGGCGATGAAGTTATTGCTGAAGAAGCTATGATGGGCGTTCCCTCGGTGGCAGAACTTGAGTGTCATATGGAACGGGCGCTTAGTCAGGGTGCGAATCCGAAATGGGTTGAAAAAATGCGCGGCGGAAAAACCGGCGTAGTTGGATTAATGAAATTTGCCAAACCTGGCCCGACCGTCGCCCTGCGTTTTGATATGGATGCGAATGATGCCAACGAAAGCACAGATGCTAAACATCGTCCGCAACGTGAAGGTTTTGCGTCAGTCAATAAAGGTGCTATGCATGCCTGTGCCCATGATGGTCATACTTCGGTTGGTTTGGCAGTTGCCGAACTTTTGGCCGGCGCTAAGGATCAACTGGCAGGTACGATTAAGCTTATATTCCAACCGGCGGAAGAAGGCGTTCGCGGTGCCAAAGCCATGGTTGTCAAGGGTGTAGTCGATGATGTGGACTACATTATCGGCATGCATTTTGGCATGCAGATGAATAAACTTGGACAGATTGCTTGCAAAACATACGGCTTCTTAGCCACAACCAAGATTGATGCGACCTTTACAGGAATACCAGCCCATGCTGGCGCCGCGCCGGAAAACGGTCGCAATGCGCTGCTAGCTGCTGCGAATGCTTCAATCAATCTGCACGCGATCTCTCGTCACAGTCAAGGTATTTCGCGTATCAATGTCGGCGTTATCCAGGCTGGCTCTGGCCGTAATGTCATTCCCGCTAACGCGGTTATCAAGCTGGAAACCCGTGGTACCACTAGCGTTATAAACGAATATATGAGTGGAGAAGCTGTGCGGGTTATCGAAGCTGCCGCTGCTATGTATGGAGTTAGTGTCTCAATGCAGGAAATGGGTGGAGCAGCAGGTTGTGAAGCTAATGAAGAACTGGTGACCCGCTTGCGTAAGTATGCTGAACAATCCAACATCTTTACCGAGTTGGTTGATGCAGCTAATATTGGCGGCAGTGAGGATTGCACATACTTCATGGAACGGGTGCAACAGCGTGGCGGTAAGGCTGCCTATATCTCGATTGGTACAGAACTCAGCGCCGGACACCATGACTTCTTCTTTGACTTTAATGAAGATGTTATGGCAAAAGCGGCCGAATTCGTCAGTGGTTCAGCCGCCGATTTGCTGACCAATCCATAATTTTTTTACTTGACATATAGTTGTCTAGTTGCTAAAATACTAATAATATAATAACCTTTAAATGGTCCTGTGAGGCCGTGAAGGAAGACTTCTGCATAGCATGCAAGCCTTTTTGTGTCCTCACAGACACAAAAAGGCTTTTTAGTACCCGATCCTTTAAGCTGATCCTGCGAGGTTAGCAAGGATTAGCGGCCCTCTGGTTATACCGCTAAACTCCTTGCTTCGCAGGCAGGGAGTTTAATTTTTTGGAGGAGTGACTGCCATGATGAATGCTGGAGCAACGCCGAAGACCAATCACCTTCTCGGACTCCGGGAAACCGATGTTTCCAGAATTACGGACATCCTTGATACGGCTCGCGAAATGAAAAATATTATTAATCGGGATATCAAGAAATTGCCGACTCTTCGCGGCCGCGCAATCGTCACCTTGTTTTTTGAACCTAGCACTCGTACCCGTACTTCTTTCGAACTAGCAGGTAAATATCTTGGAGCTGATGTGGTTAATATCACGGCAGCTGCCAGTAGCGTTGTTAAAGGTGAGAGTCTACGAGATACCCTTTTAACTGTTGAGGCGATGGGGGTAGACGCAATCGTCATGCGGCATTCGGCCGAGGGGGCGGCTCACTTTGCCTCGCAGCTTGTCAAACCAGTCATTATTAATGCTGGTGATGGAGCGCACGAGCACCCAACACAAGGGCTCTTGGACTTATTTACGATTCGGGAACGTAAGCAAAACCTTAGCGGACTGAAGGTCGCGATTCTGGGAGATATACTGCACAGTCGAGTGGCTCGCTCGAACATATGGGGTCTACAAAAGTTTGGGGCTGAAGTCCATGTCGCAGGCCCAACGACACTGATGCCTGTCGACATTGAGAAAATGGGCGTAATTGTGCATCACCGAGTGGAAGATGCGATCACAGACGCAGATGTTATCAACGTGCTACGGATACAGAAAGAAAGACAGGAAAAAGGCTTATTTCCCACCGCCCGCGAATATGCTCGCATTTTCGGCGTAAACGCTAAGCGACTAGCCTTAGCCAAGCCAGATGCTATGATAATGCACCCAGGCCCGATGAACCGAGGACTTGAAATTTCCCACGATGTGGCTTATAGCAATCAGTCATCGATCCAAGAACAAGTGCAGAATGGGGTTGCCATCCGTATGGCGACGCTATTTCTGACGTTGACAGGAGGGAAAACGCTTGAAACTATTAATTAAAGGTGGACACGTCGTTGACCCAGCCAACGGAATTGACCAAATTGCTGATATTGTTATTGATGGACAGAAGATTATCGGTGTTGACTTAGGTCTGTCAGATCAAACTATCTCGGGAGGCGCAGAAATATTTGATGCTACAGGCTTGGTAGTTTGTCCTGGACTTATCGATATGCACGTGCATCTGCGCGAACCTGGACTCGAGGCCAAAGAAGAAATCCGCACAGGTTCCGAGGCAGCAGCCGCGGGCGGTTTTACCGCAGTTGCTTGCATGCCAAATACCAAGCCAATTGTTGATAACTCGATCATGGTTTCCGGCATACTGGAGCGCGCTCGGCGCGAGGCAGCTGTCCATATCCATGTCATCGGTGCTTTGACCAAGGAGCAGGCAGGTAAAGAACTCGCCGAAATCGGCGACATGGTGCAAAACGGCGCAGTCGCGCTGTCAGATGATGGACACTTTGTCGAAGACGCGCGTGTGTTTCAAACAGGCTTGTCCTATGCTTCCATGTTTGATATTCCAGTCATTAGTCATGCTGAAGAGGAATCGCTCGCCGGCGAGGGCTGCATGCATGAAGGGCTAGTCTCAACTATCTTGGGGGTAAAAGGCCGTCCCGCTGTCGCGGAGGAAATTGCTGTCGCCAGAGATATTCTGCTGGCTGAATATGCGAAAGCACGGCTGCATATTGCCCATGTTAGCGCCGCTGGCGCTGTTGAGCTTATCCGCCAGGCAAAACGCCGCGGCGTTAAGGTGACAGCAGAAGCTACCCCGCATCATCTCTCGCTAACCGATGAAGCGGTATATGGTTTCAATACCGCCACCAAAGTCAACCCGCCGCTCCGGTCAGCCGATCATGTCCGCTCTCTGATTGACGGATTAAAAGACGGAACGATCGACGCTATCGCTTGCGATCATGCGCCGCACGCGCCAGAAGAAAAAGATGTTGAATACCGCATTGCGGCTAATGGCTTCACTGGTCTAGAAACATCACTAGGCGTAATACTGACAGCTCTATATCACAGCAAGGAATTGACACTTAATCAAATCGTGCAACTCATGTCAGTCTCGCCGGCGGCGATCCTCGGTGTGACGGGCGGGAGCCTGGCGCCTGGGGCGACGGCAGACATCACTGTGTTCGATCCAGACAAGGAATGGATCGTTGACAGCAAACATTTCTACAGTAAAGGAAAATCTACACCCTTTGACGGCAAAACACTAAAAGGTAAAGCTGTCGCCACAGTGGTGGCAGGTCAATTTGTTATGAAAAACGGGGAGGTTCTATAATGGAAGGAAAGCTGGTCCTTGCCGACGGCAGTGAATTTTACGGACAAATCCTTGATGAGGCAGTCGGCTGTGGTGAAGTAGTGTTTACCACAGGAATGACCGGCTACCAGGAAGTGCTGACCGATCCATCCTATTGCGGTCAGATCGTGGTCATGACATATCCTTTAATCGGCAACTATGGTGTCGTCAGTCAATTTGATCAAAGCCGCAAACCCTTTGTCAGGGGGTTCGTCATTGACCAACTCTGCGAACAGCCTAGCAATTGCCGGACAGAAGGGACGCTTGCTGAGTATCTGCAACAGCGCAAAATTCCGTGCATCTACGGGATAGACACTCGCGCTGTAACCCGAGCTATTCGCGTTCATGGCACGATGCGCGGCGTAATCGTACCGCATAATACTACTAAAGCTGAGATTAAAGCCTTGCTTGCCAAAGACAATCAAAACGGACTTGTTAAACAAGTTACTACAGATACAATAACCCATATTCCGGCAAATGGACCAAGAGTCGTTGTTATGGACTTTGGCATTAAGAAGAATATTCTTCGCTCGCTGCAAAAATTAGGTTGTGATCTGTATGTCGTCCCTGCTGACATCGACGCAGCCGGTATTAAAGCATTAAACCCTGATGGAATATTCCTCTCTAACGGCCCGGGCGATCCTAAGTCAGTCATGGGAGCGGTCGAGACCATTAAAGAATTATTAACATATAAGCCGATTTTCGGGATTTGCCTGGGTCACCAACTGCTGGCTTTGGCCTTAGGCGCCCAAACCTATAAACTCAAGTTCGGCCACCGCGGCTCAAATCATCCGGTGAAAAATCTCGCAACTGGGCGAGTGCATATCACGGCTCAAAACCATGGATACGCTGTTGAAGAAGAATCCTTAACAGGATTAGATATTGAAATCACCCACCGCGCAGTTAATGATGGTACGATCGAAGGCTTACGTCACAGCAGCCTGCCGATCTTCTCAGTTCAGTTTCATCCTGAAGCTTCACCTGGTCCGGATGATAGCGAGTACTTATTCGATCAGTTCATGTCATTGCTAGTACACTAAAGGAGGGCCGCAGAATGCCGAAAAAAGAACATATTAAAAAAGTCCTGGTCATTGGCTCCGGTCCGATCGTCATCGGACAGGCAGCTGAATTCGATTATGCAGGCACACAGGCTTGCCGGGCCTTACGAGAAGAAGGGATTGAAGTAGTACTGGTAAACTCCAATCCAGCCACTATTATGACAGATACAGCTATGGCCGACCGTGTCTACATCGAACCACTGACTGTCGATTTTATCACTGAGATCATTCGCAAAGAACGTCCAGATGGTCTACTTGCCACCCTCGGCGGTCAAGTTGGATTAAATTTGGCTGTTGGCCTGGCCGAACGCGGCGTACTGCTCGAACATGGCGTTGAAATGCTTGGTACGCCACTATCGGCGATCAAGAAGGCTGAAGACCGGGAACTATTTAAAGACACTATGCAGGAACTTGCTCAGCCTGTGCCGGAAAGCGCGATTGTTGAGAGCATTGAAGCTGGACGTGATTTCGCACGTAAGACCGGCTACCCGTTGATTGTCCGTCCTGCTTATACCTTAGGCGGCACAGGCGGCGGCATTGTCGCCAGCGAAGCAGAACTTGACGAAGTGCTAAACCGCGGCCTCAAGGCTAGTCTGATTGGTCAGGCTTTGATTGAACGCAGCGTCGCCGGCTGGAAAGAGATCGAATACGAAGTCATGAGAGATGCGGCTGACAACTGCATAACAGTCTGTAATATGGAAAATATCGACCCTGTAGGAGTCCACACCGGTGATAGCATTGTTATCGCACCGTCGCAGACTCTAACTGACCGTGAGTACCAGATGCTGCGTGCGTCTTCCCTTAAAATTATTCGTGCACTGGGAATAGAAGGTGGGTGCAACGTGCAGTATGCACTTGACCCTAATTCCAGTCGCTATTATGTGATTGAAGTTAATCCGCGCGTTAGTCGATCGAGCGCTTTGGCATCGAAGGCAACCGGCTACCCGATTGCCAAGATGGCTGCCAAAATAGCACTTGGTTATCGGTTGGACGAAATTGAAAATGCGGTTACCCAAAAAACCACCGCTTGTTTTGAACCTGCTCTCGATTATGTCGTGGTAAAGTTCCCACGCTGGCCATTTGATAAATTTGCCATCGCCGATCGAACCCTTGGCACCCAGATGAAAGCCACCGGCGAAGTCATGTCCATCGCCCGTAGCTTTGAGGCAGCCTTGCTGAAGGCGGTTCGCTCGCTAGAAATTGGTTTGCATCACTTAAACTTACCAGGACTGCGGGAACTGAATTTGCAGGAATTGCTGACCAAAGTCACGGCAACCAACGATGAGCGTTTGTTCGTTATCGCCGAGGCATTTCGCAAAGGAGCTCAAATTGACGAAATCTTCGACGTGACTAAAATCGATCGCTTCTTTTTGAATAAAATTGCCCGTATTGTAGAATTGGAGAACAGCCTTAGTCAGGAGGGCCTGAATACCGAGTTGCTGCGCACTGTAAAACAAGCCGGGTTTACTGATATTGCCATCGCGGAATTGACTGGAAGCACAGCCGAAACGGTGGAGTCACTGCGCCGCGAACTCGCGCTGAAACCCTGCTACAAGATTGTTGACACCTGCGCAGCTGAGTTTGAAGCTGCTACCCCGTACTACTACTCTGTTTACGCACAGGAAGATGAAGTTGAGACAACTGATAGCAAAAAAGTTTTGGTCCTGGGATCTGGGCCGATCCGTATCGGTCAGGGGATTGAGTTTGACTATTGTTCAGTTCACTCTGTCATGGCTCTGCGCGAAAGCGGCGTAGAATCGATTATTATCAATAACAATCCGGAAACTGTAAGTACAGATTTCGACACAGCTGATCGGCTCTACTTCGAACCGCTGACAGTCGAAGATGTTATGCATGTGATTGAAAAAGAACAGCCGGCTGGTGTCATCGTTCAGTTCGGCGGACAGACAGCTATTAATCTTGCTGCTCCATTGGCGAAACGAGGAGTCCGCGTTTTGGGCACATCGGTAGAAGATATTGACCGTGCCGAAAACCGTGAGAAATTTGATGCGCTCCTAACAGAGTTGTCAATTCCTCGCCCGGCTGGCATAAGCGTAGTTAACGCTGAAGAAGCGTTGGCTGGTGCGAACCGTATCGGTTATCCAGTAGTAGTGCGTCCGTCATATGTTCTTGGCGGTAGAGCGATGGAGATCGTCTACAGTGATGCTGAATTGTCCGAATACATCAGTCGAGCGGTTATCGCCTCCACAGGTCACCCGGTTCTGATCGATCGGTATATGCAAGGAACTGAGGTAGAGGTGGATGCCATTTCAGACGGGGTTGAAGTATTGATTCCAGGCATCATGGAGCACATCGAACGCGCCGGAGTTCACTCAGGTGATAGCATTGCTGTGTATCCACCCATGACTCTCAACCAAAAAGAAATTGATACTATCTGCGACTATACGCGCCGCTTGGCTCTCGGTCTCAACGTAAAAGGCCTGATCAATATTCAATATGTTATCGTCGATAATACCGTTTATGTGATCGAGGTTAATCCTCGGTCAAGCCGCACAGTGCCCTTCCTCAGCAAAGTAACCGGCGTTCCGATGGTGGCCATGGCGACCGATATCTCGCTGGGCAAACAACTTGCTGATTTTGAATTTGGCACAGGTCTACTGCCTTTTAAGCCGTATACTGCGGTCAAAGCGCCAGTATTCTCCTTCGCCAAGATGCAGCAAGTCGAAACCTCTCTCGGGCCAGAAATGAAATCTACCGGTGAAGTTATGGGAATCGACTATCATAAATCTCGTGCGCTGTATAAAGCACTTATCGCATCTGGCCTAAGTGTGCCTAATGAAGGAACTGTCTTATTCACCGTAGCAGACAAAGATAAACCGGAATGTGGTGAACTGGCTGAAGGTTTTTCCTCACTTGGCTACAAGCTGGCTGCCACAAAAGGCACGGCAAGCTATCTGCAGGGACTTGGTCTCGAAGTTGAAGCCGTGTCAAAGGTTAGTGACGATGGCGGCCCCAGTATTATCGATTTGATTCGGCAAGGACGAATTCAAATTGTTATCAATACCCTGACCCATGGCAAAGAACCTGTCCGTGATGGCTTCAAAATCCGCCGAACCGCGGTTGAACACGGCATTCCGTGTCTGACATCGATTGATACGGCCAAAGAAGTTCTTCATGTGCGCAACGCGGTTGATCATAGGCGTCTGGTCTATGTTCTGGCTTTACAGGACTATGTCGGAGGCGAGAGCGATTATGTCTAAACTATGTGATACAACTGTAAAAGAGCACATTTGGCTTGCGCCAGATGTGCGCCTCTTAGTCCTGCATGCGCCTGAGCTTGCGCAACAGGCTAAGCCAGGACAGTTTGTTCATATCAGAATCGGATCAACCCAAGACCCGCTGCTGCGGCGTCCAATCAGCATCTGCCAAGCTGACCCGGAGGAAATGAGTATTACCCTGGTATATCGAATCGCCGGCAGAGGAACGCAAATGTTGGCTGAGGCCAAAATCGGTGATATGCTTGACTGCCTAGGTCCACTAGGACATGGTTTTTCGCTGAACAGCGAACGACCTTTGTTGGTGGGCGGAGGGATGGGGCTAGCGCCGCTAGTATTTCTAGCTCAGCAATTGTGTCCGCGACGGGTTAGTATTGTGATGGGTGGCAGGAGCAAACAAGAACTGTATTGGACAGATTTATTTGAGTCTCTGTGTGATAACATACACATCACTACGAATGATGGATCCCTTGGTCGGCAGGGTGTTACCCTCGACATGCTGCCTGAGTTATTGGCAGATGGCGACTATGATCGTATCTACGCCTGCGGTCCTCGTCCCATGCTAGAGGGTGTCGTCCGTGCGGCTCAAGCATATGGCATTCCCAGTGAATTGTCGCTCGAAGAACATATGGCCTGCGGTATCGGCGCTTGCCTTGTTTGTACTTGTGACACTGTTGGCGGGCGGAAGAAAGTCTGCAGTGACGGTCCTGTCTTTCCTGGCGAAGATATTCGATTCGATTAGGAGGCAAAGTATGAGTAGATCAGCTGACATTATTGTCGCCCTTGATGTAACTAGCATAGCTGATGTCAAACGGTTAGTGGAAGAATTAGGCGATAGTGTAAATACCTATAAAGTCGGCATGGAGCTGTTTTATAGTGCTGGACCTGAGGCAGTACATATGGTTCGCAGCGCTGGCAAAAACGTTTTTCTCGACTTGAAGCTGCATGACATCCCCAACACTGTTGCCCAAGGCGCAAAAGCATTGACTAGTCTCGGTGCAGATTTCATTAGCATCCATGCAACTGGTGGTTCCAATATGATGCGGGAAACGGCGCGCATTGTCGGAACGGCTGCAGCATCACAAGGCTTGACTCGGCCCAAACTCTTAGCCATCACCGTTCTGACCAGCATTGGTCAAACTGAATGGCAGGAGCTACGCTTTCCCGGCGATATCGGTGACCAGGTTGTACATCTGGCGAAGCTGGCGCAACAGGCCGGCATTGATGGCGTGGTGGCCTCACCCCAGGAAGCTGGTAATATACGTCGCGCCTGTGGCGATAATTTTCTTATCGTCACCCCGGGAGTGCGCCCGGCCGGTTCGGCTATCAATGACCAAAGCCGTATCGCAACCCCCTCCGGCGCAGTCAAAGCAGGCGCCAACTATCTCGTTATTGGCCGCCCAATCACAGCTTCTGCTAATCCGCGCGCGGCAACAGAAGCCATTAGACAGGAAATGGAGGCATGTTCATGACTGAAAGTGAAGTCAAATCCTTGCTAGTCGAAACTGGTGCTATTCTTGAAGGTCACTTTTTACTTACTTCCGGACTGCACAGCCCAATGTATGTCGAAAAGTTTCAAGTTTTACAGCACCCGCGCCATACCGCTGCCCTCTGCGCTGCGTTGGCTGAACGCTTCGTAAATGATGCTGTTCAGGTCGTCATCGGCCCTGTGACAGGCGGCATTCTTTTGGCGCATGAAGTGGGTAAAAGCCTGAATACGCGTGCCATCTTCGCTGAACGTGAAAATGGTGTTATGACTTTACGGCGCGGCTTTACCATTGAACCAGGAGAACGCGTTTTGGTAGTTGAGGATATCGTTACTACTGGAGGCTCAGTCCAGGAAGTAATCGACGTTGTTAAATGTGCCGGCGGGATAGTAGTGGGCGTGGGGATCCTGGTGGACCGCAGTGGCGGCAAAGCTGATTTTGGTGTTCGTTCTGAGGCCTTGCTGCATCTGGATATTCAAACATATTCTCCTGAGACTTGCCCGCTTTGCGCAAGCAATACCCCAATCACCAAACGTGGCAGCCGAAAAATATAGTTAGAATACTAGCTGCGGTGAAGAAAACGCGAGAACCGTGATGCAAACGCGTGATCATTTCAAATAATACAGATCAATGCTGTTGCATCATGGTTAATCTTATGTTATCATTTAAATCTGTCAGAGATATACTGACAAACGCGGAAGTAGCTCAGCGGTAGAGCATCGCCTTGCCAAGGCGAGGGTCGCGAGTTCGAATCTCGTTTTCCGCTCCATACAGGGGTATAGCTCAATTGGTAGAGTAGCGGTCTCCAAAACCGTTGGTTGAGGGTTCAAGTCCTTCTGCCCCTGCCAGAAAACCTAAGGAATTCTTCATGTTTGAAGGGTTCCTTTTTTCGTTCTGGACTGGTGACTTAGGATTTTAACATACACCTGCCAACCCTCATGTCTAATACCCGCCACACGGCGGAACTTGCTAAGAGGGCAAGAGTGTTGATATAATGTAATATGAGAGTCAGGGTTAATTCCCTGACTCTCATATTTCCATTGTATCAACAGCACATATTAAAAAGGATTAAAAGAAAACACTCGTGCATTATGACTTGAATATAATACCTTCTGTTTTCTCTTCTTTGTTATGGGAGTATTCTGTGAGTAATTGGACAGCATTTCAGCGGATACTCTTGGATATGGAGTGCCATCGGCTTTCTTTATATTGTCATTTTCTATCCATCGTTTAATATCAGACGCTGTGAATCGGGTAGGTAATCTCTCTGCATCTACAGCTAACTTCAACTCTTCAATGAGAGCATAATCACACATTATAATCGTGCTGGTCGTCTTTTCTTGCATCGCTAATCATTTCTCCTCTGTTCTACTTCCTATACGATACTTCTAATTATAGCAAATAAAGTATAATGAGTGAAGGTGCGTCAATATTTCAAGGTGTTTTGCAAGCCAGATTGAAATGCTCTTGGAGCAGATAGGAGCTATCGCCACTTTCTTGGTAGCCTTTTATTTCTCTACGAATTGCACGGATGCTAAAGCTAGTTATATGATTGACCAAAGACCATATCTGGCTTTTGACAATTTGGATGGGAGTAACTAACTATATAAAAAAAGCTACTTCTGTGTTGCTTAATGTTATTGATTGCCTATAAATACAGCAATACCAAGGCTTGTAAGTTGCTTGTATTTAAGCGAAAATACTGATAACAGTAATGGCATTCAATAAGAAACAAGGAGTAAATCCTGCCACGGCTTTACTTACAGCTTGCTCAAACAGCCACCGAATGTTCATGCCTCTCGTAATGATATTGGACAGCTGAATAGCAAAAATCAGACTATGGTTAACTAAAATAATAGCCATTTTCGCCTTTGGACACCACCCTGCGAGTATGCTATAATCATTGCAAGACATGAGCAAATAGCATACTGATCGAGCAAACCCTTGATTCTGCTGGGTTGGAGTTCGAAACTCACTCCATACAGGGGTATAGCTCAATTGGTAGAGTAGCGGTCTCCAAAACCGTTGGTTGAGGGTTCAAGTCCTTCTGCCCCTGCCAGAAAAAGTAGAGAATTCTCATGTCGAGAGGTTCTCTACTTTTCATTTTTTGGGGTAGATTTTTGGACTTTCCCGTACACCTGCCAACCCTCATGCCTAATAAAAACACCGTCTATAAATGGGTGCAACAGTATAGCGAAGATCCGGAGCAAGCATTTCAGGGATCAGGCAGCAACTGTTTTCAGATGATAACCCGACTACTTTTACTAAAAGTAGAACAGGTGAAAGAAATAAATGGTGTTATTAATATAGTTTATATTCGCCGAACAGGATGAGCATAATTTTATAATAATCATAATTTGGAATAATGAAAGAAATTATATTTTGCTTAGAAAGGATATTATTTATATGAAAGTTGAAGTCATAGAGTATAACAGCGAATGGCCAAACTTATATCTGAAAGAAGCTGAAAAAATTAGAAATATACTTGGAAATGAATTGGTTGATATTTACCATATTGGAAGCACATCAGTAGAAAATTTAAGAGCTAAACCAATTATTGATATTATGCCTGTGGTAAGGGATATTACAAAAGTTGACGATTATAATAAAGCGTTTGAAGCAATGGGCTACGAGCCAAAAGGCGAATTTGGTATGGTCGGCAGAAGATATTTTAGAAAAGGGCTGGAAAACAGAACCCATCAAATTCATATATTTGAAAGAAGTAACTCTAATGATATTGAACGACATTTAGCTGTTCGTGATTATTTAAGAACACATTCAGAGGATGCATTTGAGTATGGAGAACTAAAGAGTAGATTAGCCACTATGTTCCCTTCGGACATTGAGGCTTATTGTGATGGTAAAGATAACTTTGTTAAGGAATTAGAAAGAAAAGCGTTAGAATGGTATCACCTCGCAAAACGAACTTATAATCAGTAGAAACATTTTAACAACAAACATGCCTAGCAAAGCCAAACTTAAAATGGATTTTTATAAGGAGAATAACGAAAATATTTGATTATAGAATATAACCTCCCGCTGATTTTAAACAATTGTTGGATTTATATAAAGCTTTAGGATGGAATTCACTCAATTTAACAGCTGATGAGTTGAAACAAATGTGTATACATAGTTGGTATTCAGTATATGCCTTTAAGGAGAATAAGTTGATAGGTATGGGGCGTATTATATCTGATGGAGTATTACAGGAGTGATATGCGGTGTTTGCGTGTTGCCCAATTATCAATCTAGAGGAATTGGTAAAGAAATAATAAGCAGGCTGATTCAATACTGTGAACAAAAGCGGGTAATTCCACAGTTACTCTGCGTAGATAGTTAGAGCCTTACTATGAAAAAATGGGATTTACAAAATTTTCTATTGGTATGACACGAGATGTTAAGTGTTAATTTAAAGCTTGTGACTCGGGTTAGAGGTTGGCAAATTTATATTTAACGAGGTAACATTCATGTGCAGAATATCAAATGCTGAACCAAATGATGTTGACGCAATATTTGCATTGATAACTGAACTTGAAGAAATGCAGTTTGACAAAAAGCAGTTTACTACAGTTTACAACGAAAACTTACAAAATCCCAATGTGTTCTATTTTGTTGCACGCATGAATGAAAAAGCAGTTGGTTTTGCAAGCTTGCATATGCAAAAATTGTTACATCACACAGCCAATATTGCAGAAATTCAAGAGCTAGTTGTAACAAAACATTATCAAGGAAATGGAATAGGTAAACTTCTGTTTGACGAAATCAAAAAAGTTGCTATTTCTGAAAATTGTTTACAGCTAGAGGTATGCTGTAATAAAAAAAGAGTTGATAGTCATACTTTTTACGAACTACAAGATATGAAAAGCAATCATTATAAATTTTCTTTACCGATTAAAAATATAATTGCGAAAAATGATCATACTGTATAGAGTGCCGATTGGCAGTGGATACGAGGTTATTATATTTTGTGAGGTGAAGTAAAATGAATCAAATAATCATGTTAGATATAAATTTTCAATATCAAAATGAAACTCGGACGATACATCCAGTTTTATTGTTAAGCACTAATGATGTTGTTTTAGTGGATTGTGGATATCCTGGTTTTTTACCTTTATTAGAAGATGAGATGAAATCAAAAGGTATTAATCCCGATTCATTAACGAAAGTATTGATTACTCATCACGATGATGATCATATGGGAGCTTTATTTGAAATTAAAGAAAAATATCCAAATATTAAAGTTGTGGCAAGTTGCGTAGAAAGTGAGTATATTTCTGGTACGAGAAAATCACTACGCTTGTTGCAAGCAGAAGAAATGTTGAATGTGTTGCGGGAAGAACAAAAACAATTTGGAATTCAATTCTGTAAATCTTTGCGGAAAATTAAACCTGTCTCTGTAGATATAAAGGTTAAGAATGGAGAGTATTTTGATTGGGCTGGTGGTTGTGAGATAGTAGATACTCCAGGACATATGCCAGGACATATTTCTTTATATCTAAAGGAGAGTAATTCTGTTATTACAGGAGATGCTGCAGTCATCGATGACAATAAACTCATTATCGCAAATCCACAGTTCACGCTAGATTTAGACATGGCCAAAGATTCGCTTAATAAACTTATGTCTATGGATGCAGATAGTTATTATTGCTATCATGGTGGAAAGTTTGAGAACCAGAGAAGATGAGCAATAACTAGGTGTAGCTAGTCCTGTTAACTGCACCTAGTTAATATTCTCGAAAAGGTGGTTTCTCCCTTTTGAGCATCAAAAACTAATTTATATTTTGTGAGAGTGATTTGCATGGAGAAAATAAAAAGTTGTAGCGAAGAAAAGGCGAATTATATTCACAGACGTTTACAAGAATACAATAGCCGATATATTACGGATTGTGAAGAACTGTCTTACTGTATTGAAAATGAAAATGGAGAATGCATTGCCGGAATCGTTGCATCAAGAGATTTGGACTGCATTACCATTGACTACTTATTTGTCGATGATGCATATCGAAAAAAAGGATTTAGCTTACCTTGAAACGCAAGCTGTGTCTGCAAAAAGAATTATCTTAAATACATTTGGTTTTCAAGCACCGGCCTTTTATGAGAAACATGGTTATCAATTATTTGGAAAGATCGAGCCATGTTTTAATGACTATGGATAATATTTTTTCAAAAAAGAGCTGTAACAAAAGGTTATGAGCATAACACTTCACAGAACCACTAATTTTATACAGAGGGATATATTTGACTTATCCCGGTGCACATACCCTAACTTCCCTGTATTGGAGCCAGCCGTCCGTGTGTGAATGGAGCCAAGGCAAAGCTGGAATTTTGTATTGAGCCAATCAAACAAGGGACTACTGTGTTTATCGCTTTCGCACAATACCAACTCACAGATATCATCGAAAGACGTTGTTCATCAACGTTGATAGGAATTAGATAGTATAACAATAAGCTAAGATTGTTGAGTATGCAGTAGCTAAAGCAACCTTCAAGATATTTAAATTGAATTTATATACGGAAATAACTTTAGAAGTTTATACATTATGCTAATTTCGCAGGGCGGTTTTTTGATAGCAAAATTTTTAAGTAATAGTGAATTAAAAGGATTTATATGGAAAATGGCGAATACATAATACTGTAACAAAATTTAAGGCAATAGTTGGAGGGCTCAACATGGCAACAGAAAGCTTAGTGGAAAAACAAGGTGAAAAAAAGATTAGTTGGGAAGCGTTTGTTAAGCAGGATGTACTTAATTTCTTAATGCAGCATAACTTACAGTCGATCACAGTGGATGACGGCGCTGGTAAGAAAGCGGTTATCAAACATACCTCGAAAGGCGATTTTTCAGTACAGATCACATCAAACGAAATACTATAGTAAAAAGTTGACACCCACAGACGCGCGTCTGTGGGTGTTTTTTGTTCAATTCTTCGCTCTAAACACTTCGTCGCGCAATTGCAGCCATATCATTTGATACAAGGCGTTGTACTTTGGTGTTGTGCGAATACTTTCAATGTCGCGCGGTCGCGGCAGATCAACTGGAATGATAGTTTTGATCTCGCCGGGACGAGCGGTCATAATTAATACCCTGTCGCCGAGACAGAGGGCTTCATCAATGCTGTGGGTGATAAATACCGTTGTCTTGTTGCTGCCTTCCCAAATTCGCAATAGTTCTTGTTGCAAAAGTAGTCGATTTTGTTCATCGAGAGCACCGAACGGTTCATCCATCAACAGGATTTCCGGGTCGTTGGCAAAGGCTCGGGCGACGCTTACGCGTTGCTTCATTCCGCCCGATAGTTGGCATGGATATGCATTCGCAAATTGGGTGAGGCCGATCATGCCAATGTAATAGTCAGCTATTCTAGCGCGTTCACGTTTGGGAATCCTTCTCATACGCAAGCCGTATTCCACATTCTGTCTGACTGTCATCCAGGGGAAGACGCTTTGCTCTTGAAAAACCATCGTGTTGAGGGGGCGGCTTGTGTCTGTTGCTTTAATGCTGACTTCACCGCTGGAGCAGTTTTCAAGACCTGCCAGAATACGTAATAAGGTACTTTTACCG
Source organism: Anaerosporomusa subterranea (assembly GCF_001611555.1). Taxonomy (NCBI): domain Bacteria; kingdom Bacillati; phylum Bacillota; class Negativicutes; family Acetonemataceae; genus Anaerosporomusa; species Anaerosporomusa subterranea. Next base: position 488,795 of record NZ_LSGP01000013.1, on the reverse strand, counting down.
CAGCCGCTAGGCCCTACGATGCAGAAAAATTCGCCATCTTTGATAGTAAGCGTAACGTCATGCACAGCAATGAGCCCTGACTCGTGACTGGCAAATACTTTGCTAACATTATTTAAAGAGATGCGGATGTCTTCATCCAAAGTGGTCACCTCCTAGCGGCAATGCTGTTTCCAAGGCAACACCCAGCGTTCAATGGCGTCAAGCATAAGTGTGAAGAGATAGCCGAGAAAAGAAAGCACGATCAGCGCTACAAACATTTGTTCTATATCGAACATATCGTATGACCGCCAAATCATCCAGCCGACGCCTGCCTTTGCGGCCGACATTTCGGCTGCGACGACCAGAATTAGTGCCATGCCCATGCCTAGCTTTAGGCCGGCAAAAATCATTGGCAGGGCACCAGGAAAGGCGACTGTTATATAGAAATCTTTGCGGCTAGCACCAAAGTTTTTCGCTACGTCTAGATAAATCTTTTCAATATTCAGCACACCCGCCACCGTATTGATGACCACTAGGTAAAAAACCCCGATCGCAATCGTGAATACTTTGGATAGCTCGCCAATGCCGAATACCAAGAGGATAAACGGCATGATTGCCAATTTTGGAATCGGATATGTAGCTTGGATCATTGGTTCTACTGCAGAGCGGATAAGTGGTGATAAACCCATGCTCATTCCAATCAAAATACCTGGAATGGCGCCAGCTGCAAAACCGATAAATATCCGCTCAACACTGATAGCTGTATTGTAAAGTAGTTCGCCAGATATCAACAGCGGAATGAAGGATTTGAAGATCAGTGATGGGCTGGAGAATAGTCTAATGTCGATAATGTTGACGCGAGCGAGAATTTCCCAAAGCAACAGGAGCGTCAGCGGTGACAATACAGACAAGAGACGGATGGCGGCAGAATTATCTTTGTTCTGTCCTGGCATCAGTCACCTCCGAGTGACGGAAAATACAATTAGTATTTTCCCAAAGTTGAGAGTGCGAAATCGACAAAGCTATTGTCAACTGTGTCAGCCGTTTTTAGGTCAGGCGACTTCAAGAGATTATTGGCTTTATACCAAGCCACGTCTTGCTCAAGGCCTTTCATGCGGACATAGCCGTCAGGGTTGAGGCCGGTGGGAAACATCTGGTCGTATAGTTTTGGATCTTTAATGACAGAGGATTTGACCAGGATGCTAATTATCTCCTGCTTGTTCTTATTCTTGAAAAAACCGTCATTGTAATCACGCACTGACTTAATATATGCAGTCATGAAGCGATTAGCAACATCCTTGTTTTGGGCCATTTTTGCACCAAATACAACGAAGGCAGTTTGCGCGTCGGGGTCATATTCAGAGGGGTCTTTCCAGGGGTCAATAAAGCCTTTTGACATTCCTTGAGTGACGAATGGTTCAATCACCATGGCTGCGTCGATGCTTTTATTAGCAAGTGATACCAGCATGTCTGGGAAGGAGCGGATGACTTGCATATCGATATCCTTAGTGGTCAGCCCGCCCTTTTCTAGTACTCGGACTAACGCAATTTCATCTAGCGATGCTGTTCCGACAACAGCGATCCGTTTTCCTTTGAGATCAGTAAAGTTCTTTAGAGTAGGTACCAAGTCTTTGCGAATAACTAAGCGATAGTAGCCTTTACCAGGAACGTTAATGCCTTTGTCTGCCACGATCTTTACCGGGATATCTCGTGACATAGCATTTAAAAGTCCCGAAGCAGTAACTGTTGCACCGACGTCCAACTGACCAGCGGCCAGTTGATTGATCATTTCTTGGCCAGAGTTAAATTGTACACCCTCAATTTTAATCCCCAGGTCCCGGTAGTAGCCTTTTTCCATACCGATCAGTATGCCGGCATCTGAAATGACTTGCTTCATGCCAACCGTTACGACAACTTGTTGTGGCAGGGGTTGAAGCTTGGGTGCCCAGGTTGGACCCTTGGCAGCCGTGGTTTGAGGAGCTTGAGGTTGACTGCAGCCGGAAATAATCAGCATCATGACAGCCAAGCTCACAGCAAGAAGGATTCGAAACGTTTTCCTTTTCATACTTTTCCTCCATCTGTTTTAAGATTACTCCATAGTATTCATCGTTACTGATTTTGGTTACGGCTTGCAGGGTTTTGCCGTTTCGAGGAAGAAGTAATAGATACTAGGAGTGAAGCTAATTGGACAAAATCATCGAGCAAGTAGAACAGTGGGATTTTTTGAAAAAATTGCCAGAGGAATTGCATGGCTTTCGCTTAGAACGGAATATTGTTCAAGAAGAAGCAAAGCTATTTCTCTTTTGGTATCGTTGTCCGGAGACACGTCGTGATGCTTATGCGTTGTATGATATGGCGACAAAAGAATTCATGTTTCACAGAGTGATTGGCTTATTTGACTTTTGCGATATACAATATATTTCTCCCGATTTGGCTGCTTTCGAACAGATTCTAAAAGAACGCTTGATCGGAACACTGCAGGCTTTAGCTGCTTTTAATAAGTCCGAACTGGGAAGTATCTTTATCACGAAGAACATCCTTGAGAAAAACTTTATGCTCCCAGAGGATATCTGCGGATTTGAATTATTTATCCGACCGGAACAGCCGGTGAAAATTGTTAATGGCTCATTTATCATTATTGATTACAGTGATTTCTCGTCGGAGAGCAATCTAACCATTTATTATAATATCTATCGTGACGAATTTTTCTGCGAACGCCGCATTCGCAGACTGCCTCAAATCGTTACTGACTTTGATTCAAAAACAGTAGATGACCTAGCCGAAAAATTGACTGTCCGACTTCAACCCGTACTTTTTGATCTGCGCAGATTACTAGCTGATAATGTTTAAGGTAAGAAAGGACGATATTCATGCTTGCAACAGCTCTAACGATTGCAGGATCTGATTCTTCCGGCGGAGCCGGAATACAAGCAGATTTAAAAACATTTTCTGCTCTAGGCGTTTTCGGAATGAGCGCGATAACTGCCATTACAGCGCAAAATACGCTTGGCGTCAGCGCGATTCGTGAATTGGACGAAGCAATCATTGCGGCGCAAATCGCTGCTGTATTTGAGGATATTCCAGTCGGTGCAGTCAAAATTGGCATGCTTTCAAGTGCGGCCATAACCCGCACAGTAGCGGCCACTTTGCGCCAATATCAGGCAAAATCTATTGTGGTTGATCCGGTCATGATCTCTAAAAGTGGTAGTCGGCTGCTGCATCCCGAGGCTATGACGGCACTAAAGGAACAGTTGTTCCCTATGGCGGATGTCGTTACCCCGAACTTGTTTGAGGCGGGAGAGCTTGTGGGCTTTTCTGTGAACACTCGAAATGATATGGAAGAAGCTGCTCGTGCGCTGCACGCCCTGGGTCCTAAACATATCGTCGTAAAAGGCGGTCATTTGGAAGGGGCGGCCTGTGATATACTCTTTGATGGACATAGCTTTGTCTATTTTGAGAACGAGCGTATTAATACGATTCATACCCACGGGACCGGTTGTACATTTTCTTCAGCAATAGCAGCTGGGTTGGCACAAAAACTTTCCATTGAACAGGCCGTGCGACAAGCAAAATACTACATCACAGGAGCGATTACGCATGGATTTTCTCTAGGTCATGGTGTTGGGCCAACTCATCATTTTTTTGAGCTGTATCAAAAAGCGGGTTTGTAGTTAGGGGGGCATAGTTTGGCCAGAATTCTCGTATGTGATGATTCGATGTTTATGCGAATGATATTGAAAAAAGCATTAGTTGAAAACGGGCACGAGGTGGTTGATGAAGCAGGGGACGGTAGTCAGGCAGTCCAACTGCACAGACAGCACAAGCCTGATTTAACGACAATGGATATTACCATGCCGGTGATGGATGGCATCGAAGCGGTTAAGATCATCCGTGATGAAGACCCTACAGCTCGCATTATTATGGTAACTGCTATCGGGCAGAAAGCGATTATTACCGATGCCATAAAGGCAGGAGCCTCGGGCTTTATCGTTAAACCCTTCGATCACTCGCAAATCAAGGAAGTTGTTAAGCGTGTATTGGCAGATTAACTGGTAACAATTCCTGAACAGGATTTTTTAAAAAGTGGTTGACATATCCCGGTAGTTTCTATACAATAGATTATGCGATGCGGCCCTGTGGTGTAGCGGTCTAACATGCCGCCCTGTCACGGCGGAGATCGACGGTTCAAATCCGTTCAGGGTCGCCATTTTTATTCGCCGCGGTAGCTCAGTCGGTAGAGCAGAGGACTGAAAATCCTCGTGTCGACGGTTCGATTCCGCCCTGCGGCACCATATAAACTCTAATGCGGAAGTAGCTCAGCGGTAGAGCATCGCCTTGCCAAGGCGAGGGTCGCGAGTTCGAATCTCGTTTTCCGCTCCATGTTTTGGCGGCATAGCCAAGTGGTAAGGCAGAGGTCTGCAAAACCTCTATTCCCCAGTTCAAATCTGGGTGCCGCCTCCAAAATTTCATAAACCGCCGTCCAGGCGGTTTTAGTTTCATAGCAATTTTACTATGCGAGTGTGGCGGAACAGGCAGACGCAACGGACTTAAAATCCGTCGGTTGGTGACAATCGTACCGGTTCGACCCCGGTCACTCGCACCATCAATTAAGAAGCGGCTTACTGAGTTTTCAGTAGGCCGCTTAATTTTATAATCCGTTGGTCCTGATTGATTCTTTTCGTAATGTTGTTATTGATGATGAAAGGACATGCGTGATTTAGTTGCTTGCTCTGGCCGAAGGTTAGAGCTTTATATTTTGCGCTATTTAGCATTCTTATTGAAACTGTCATATTTTTGTCGCATTTACATGTTATAGTGAAGGCAGTAAAAAGCTGGAGGGATGTTTTTTGAATAGCTTAACAAAGAAAATCGTGATTTATTCAATGGTGGGCATCATGCAAGTAGGGTTTGGTGCATCGGTAATTGAAGCCTCACCCTTTCATAATGACGGTTCACAACGGATTGTACAACTAGATTCTAGACATCACCACGATAATGAAAGACGACGTGAGCATGCTGAACGGCAGCGCCGAGAAAATGAACGGCACGAACGAGAAATGAGGCGACGCCATAATGAGAGTGAACGGGAATGGCATCACCGTCAGGAAAGAGAAAGACACCGTCATGACAATGCGATGCGTGAAATTGCTGCATTTTTAATTGGGATCGCAGTTGGCTCCTCGAATAATTAGATTAAGCGTAGCTAAAATAGCACGACACATATTGCAACCGGTAGATACACCAAAAATGGAAAAGTAGTCAGGCTTTGCAATATATCATAAAAACATCACAGCACTTTAAAATAGGCTTTGCGGAATAACCGCGAAGCCTATTTTGTTCATCGTAAACCTAATAACTAACTAATCGCATAGGTTTTTTGTTTTGTAATCGTTTGACAATTGCAAACCTTTATTGTATAAGGTAAAGTAGGGGATTTTCAGAAACGAGGTGCTATTATGCTGACTGAATTAACTTGGAAGGTAGGAGGGCAACAAGGCGAGGGAATTGAAAGTGCTGGCGAAATGTTGGCAATCGGCTTAAGTCGCAATGGATACCATATCTATTCGTATCGCCAATTTTCTTCCCGAATCAAGGGTGGGCACACCAGTAGCACAGTCCGCGTGTCGTTACGTCCAGTGCGCACATTGAACGGCCATATTGATATTTTGATTGCATTTGATCAAGAAACCATCAATGTCAGTGCGGGAGAACTGCGCGAAGGCGGCCTGATTATTGCCGATAGCAAATTTGGACCTTTAGTTCCAAACGATTGCAAAGCAACAGTCGTTGCTATACCGTTTTCGGATATGGCTAAACAAGCGGGAGCGGTTCAATCGAAGAATATGGTGGCAGTAGGGGCGGTAGGAGCTATATTGGGTCTGACTTTTGAACAGCTTGAGCCGCTGGTGCAAGAGGTATTTCAAAAAAAAGGCGATGCGATGATAAAAACCAATATTCAGGCATTACAAGCTGGTTTAGCTAGTAGTCAACGGAAAATGCGCACTCGCCACAGTTCAAGCTGATGCCACCTGTTGCTAAACGACGCATGCTGATGACTGGCAACGAAGCCATCGCGCTCGGGGCTTTGGCTGGCGGGGCAAGATTGTTGTCGGCATATCCTATTACACCTGCTTCGGATATCATGGAGTATCTTGTTGACAAATTACCAGAGCTCGGCGGCTTGGTTATTCAGACAGAGGACGAAATTGCCGCTTGCACGATGGCGATCGGCGCCAACTATGCTGGGGTTCGTGCCTTCACGGCGTCTTCTGGACCGGGACTTTCACTAATGACCGAGGCCATAGGCCTGGCCGGCATGACAGAAACCCCTGTTGTAATTGTTAATGTACAGCGCGGCGGTCCTAGTACTGGTCTTCCGACCAAACATGAGCAATCTGATATCCTTTCCATGCTTTTTTCCACACACGGTGAAATACCTAAAGTGGTCATGGCTCCGAGTACTGCTGAGGAAGCTTTCTATGACATGGCTGAGGCGTTTAATCTGGCTGAAGAATACCAGTGTCCGGTCATCCTGCTATCAGATTTGCAGCTATCATTAGCGAAACAAACGGTTGAACCGTTTGAAAAGGAAAAGGTTAAGATTCGCCGTGGGAAGCTTGCTGTTCAGCAGGATTTGCCTGATTTAGAACGTCCAGCCTATTTCGCTCGGTACGCAGTGACAGAGGATGGAATTTCAGCACGCACAGTGCCAGGTATGCGTAATGGAATACATTGCGAGACCGGGCTTGAGCACGATTCTTTCGGTCGTCCGACAGAAGCCAGTGTTGGGCGTACCGCGCAAATGGATAAGCGTTTGGGTAAGTTAAAGCAGTTCCCTGAACGGTTTACCGAACCGCTCTATATTGACGCGCCGCATGAGCAAGCTGACTTAATGGTGTTAGGCTGCGGCGGGACCAGGGGGGCCATTAGCGAGGCAGTTTTGCAATTGCGGACTGACGGATTCTGTGTCAATCATGCGCACATCAGATTGCTTGAACCGTTTCCGGCAACATCGCTTGGTTCATTGCTAAGCCATGCAAAGAAAATAGTGGTCGTTGAAAATAATGCTACTGGACAGTTGGCGGCGCTATTGCGGATGAAGACCGGTAAACCGGTGTCTAGTATTCTCCGCTATGATGGCAGCCCATTTTTACCGTCCCAGGTATACGCTAAATGTAGGGAGATGATGTGAGGTGGCGGGTCAGCAGGATTTCGATAACAATGTCAAGCCTAATTGGTGTCCAGGATGTGGTGATTATGCAGTGCTGAACTCGTTGCGGCGTGCTGTCGCGAATGTCGGGATAGAACCGCATAATTTAGCTGTTGTATCAGGTATTGGCTGTTCGGGCCGGTTTTCCGGTTATATGTACGCCTATGGATTTCACAGCATTCATGGTCGCTCCTTGCCGGTTGCCCAGGGTATCAAGCTGGCCAATCGGGATTTAACTGTGGTCGCTTGCGGGGGTGATGGTGATGGTTATGCGATCGGTATAGGGCATACGATTCATGCGATCAGACGTAATCTGGACATCACCTATATTGTCATGGATAACCATATCTATGGGTTAACCAAAGGACAAACATCACCGCGCAGCGACCTCGGTTTTAAAACAAAAACATCGCCCACAGGCTCAATTGAGACTCCGGTCTCGGTAATAGCAATGGCGCTGGCTGCTGGCGCGACATTTGTGGCCCAAGGCTATTCACGCGACCTGGATGAATTGACAGCATTGATTGAGCAAGGCATTCAACATAATGGATTTTCCTTAATCAATATCTTTAGTCCCTGTGTTACATTTAATAAAGTGAATACGTATGAATGGTTTTCAGATCAACTAATCGGAGTTAAAAGTATTGAAGGTTATGATTCTGGCAGCCGAGCGATAGCAATGGAGAATATTATCGCTCATGACGGTCTGCTGACCGGATTGTTATATCAGGACAAATCTAAAGCCTCGTATCAGGATCTTCTGCATGGCTACGATAAGAAGCCATTGAGCCATACTGACCTCAAACTGAGCCAGGAAGATTTCGAGCGTTTAACAGCAGAATTTTATTAAATAAGGCATCAGGTGACAGTTTTACCTATATTTTAAAAATAAAAAAGGATTCCGTCTCTGCGGAATCCACATCTGTCTGGTCGGGGTGACAGGATTCGAACCTGCGACCTTTCGGTCCCGAACCGAACGCTCTACCAAGCTGAGCCACACCCCGTTGCTCACATTTATGTATTATACATATGTCTTTCCGCCTTGTCAATATGCAAGCTGTAAGGTCAGATTAACAACTTGAAGTTTTTTCTGCTTGTGGAAGAATAAATAGACAAGAATTTGACTGAATAGAAAGGAAATTTTTGTTATATGGCGAAGTAGTTTATAGTTTAATTTTAGATTGCGGGGTGTACTATGAGCGGACTGCGCAGGATAATTTGCGTCACTGGGGTTGTTATATTTCTCTGGGTATCCTGTGAGTTTGCTGCGGCCCAGCCGCTACTGAAGCAGGGGATGTCGGGCGAGGATGTTTTACAAATGCAGATCCAACTAAAGGATTTTGGCTATCTTGACGGGGATGCAGATGGGATTTTCGACTCGCGAACGAAATTGGCGGTTATGGATTTTCAGTCTGACAGCGGTTTGGACGCTGACGGCATTTTGGGCGAAAAGACCATGTTGGCTCTTCGTGAGTATAAAACGGTTTCTGCAAATCGCGGGCTGATTGATGGACGCCGTGTGGCAGAAGTAATAACAATGGCTAAGAAGTTTTTGGGTGTTCCTTATGCTTGGGCTGGTGCATCTCCCGGCGGTTTCGATTGTTCAGGTTTTGTCTACTATCTCTACTCAAAAGTAGGGGTACATTTGCCGCGCATGGCTGATGGTCAGTTTGCGGTGGGTTCACCTGTTAAACGGAGTGAACTTCAGCCAGGTGATATTGTTTTTTTCTCTACGTATGAACCAGGGCCGTCTCACTGTGGCATCTATTTAGGGAATAATCAATTCATTCATGCTAGTTCGGCCGCTGGCGAAGTGACGGTTACCCCGCTATCGAAAGCCTACTATGTAGAGCGATATTTGGGCGCGAGACGAGTCTTGCGCTAGCAGATCAGTTGCAACCATAAAAAAGAACCGGCGATGCCCGGTTCTTTTTATTACGGTTCCAGTTGAACAAGCGAAATTCGTGGTTCAATCTTAATTTCAAATGTTCTATCCCATGGCAGATGAATCGAGTTGTCGATTTGTGTGATCAGAAATGGTTGAGTAAAACCGGGAAGATACATCGGCTTATTAAATACCTGGCGCAAGACGCTTCTGGTTCGCTCCGTCATCTCCCTGCGAATTAGAATTTCGGTTTTCTCTCGCTGGATCTGCAAATTGTACGGATCAGTGCCGGAAGCGCGCAATCTTTGATCAATTTGCGGTTGAATCTCTTTGAGATAATGCCAGTCATCCAAGAATCTGGCAGCTAGAAAGGTAAGGTTATCATAATGCAAGCGCAGTAGGTTCGCCGGGTCAGTTGTTTGATTGCTGATATACAACGCCGCTTGGGTAACGGCTGTGCCAATCGAATTACTGGTTGTGTTCCAACCGGCATAAGCTGCTAGACGGTCTACTCGAACATCAGCGTCAATCGCATAAGGTAGGAGCGTCTGGCGTGCATAGAAGTTCTCTGCTAAATCGACCAGGGCGACTGGTTGGCCGGAATTTACTAGATGTTTCAAACGTTGAGCTGATGATTTTAAACTATAAGGAGAACTATTTTGCCGACCAATATGGACAAAAAGAATGAAGTCTGCTTGCTGAGCAGATTCAACTTCCACCGCATGAATTAATTTGATCTTTTCTGTCACTGTAGTGGAAACGCTATGGGACATGAAAGGCATAACAACATGCGGTGCATCCGGACTGGAATATTCGACAAAAACGCGGGTTGGCGACTTATTTTCATTTGCTAGCCGTCCCAATAGAGTAAGTGCGACTTCGTCAGCACCCCGAGTAATAATCACCCTGTCTGAGAGCTGTTCTGACTCAATTTCGGCTTCTAAACGCTGTTTCACCATATTGGGTAGACCAAAGTGGTAGCCATCGTCTTGACCAATTACGACAGCGTCGAGTATGTTGGCTTTAGCTAAAGCCATCCAGACACGGTGAGCTTCTTGGTTACGTGCATAGAGCAGTTGGTGCTCATCAATGATACGCTTAGGAATGGTTTCTTCTAAAGAAGCGAATCTTTCAAAGTCCAAAGGATTTTCAAATAGCAACATTTGATCTTGGAGGATTGAATAATTTTGCATTGCTTTTTGGTATTGCCTGTCTGGCGTATGATCGGCAATCAAAAGTCGTGGAATGATATGAAAAGAGTACAGGCGAATATGAGGATTATTTTGGCGAATGGTGGTTAACAGCTCAGCGACTGCCGAAATGTTCTCAGGTGTTGGAATGTCGCTGCGTGAGGCTATCAAACTACCTGATAGCAGCATATCTGTTGAGACGATGACCGCATCAGCCTGTTTGACGCTTTCCTTAAGCCATTCTGCCAACGCTATGCGGTTGCCCGGCTGTGTGTAATTGTCGAGGTAATCAGCAGGCGGCATCACCACGCGGATATTGGCGAGATATCCCAGTTGTTCGACAAGCTGCGTGCAGGCTGGTCGACTGTCAAGTGGGAGCAGGACTAGTGTCTGCGTATACTGGCGTTCTGGCAGATCGACTGGGGTGGCCCGCCTTAATACTCCTGATAGTTGTCCAACTGCGGTGGTGAACAACGTAATGAAAGCAATTGCGAGAAAATAGACAATAAATCGCCTGTGCATGGCAATTCTCCTTGAAAATCGATGAAATGGAATAGATTTACCGAATTCGACAAAACAAGCCGTTTTCCTTTTTTCGTATTCTCAGCTATGATTATAGTAATTATTCTAGTATTTGGACAAACTGCGATAATAATGACACAGAGAATTTTTTCCTTCCTCGTGCTAGTAGCAAGTAATTATGGTACAATGATATGGTTAAATGAGGGAATTGTGTTTATGCGGATTATTACAGGTAGCGCTAAAGGAACCAAGCTCAAAACACCGCGAGGTATGGCTGTTCGTCCCACTGGAGATCGGGTAAAAGAATCTCTGTTTAACATTTTAGGATCACGTGTGCCAGATGCAAGGGTTTTAGATTTATTCGCGGGTACCGGAAATCTAGGACTAGAGGCACTAAGTCGCGGCGCTAACCATGCGACTTTTGTCGAACAAAGTATGGTAAGCATCGCGCTCATCCGTGAAAATGCGACTTTAACTAAACTGCAAGATCGAATCACGATCATAAAGGCTAACGTGCTGTCAGCGATAGACCGCCTTGGAGGACAATTTGATCTGATTTTTTGCGACCCGCCGTATAACCAAGACTTAGTTAGTCAAGTTTTAATGCGTATTGATACCGCTGCAATCTTGGCTGATAGAGGGATCTTTATTGTTGAACATTCGCAACATGAACGGGTTGAGATTGCTTTGAATCAGCTGCATTTAATTCGTAGCGAACGGTTTGGGGAAACGTGTATAGGATTTTGGCAAAAGACGGAATAGTGGAGGTATTACAGTGCGCATTGGAGTTTGTCCAGGCAGTTTTGATCCAGTTACCTGTGGCCATTTGGATATTTTCGAACGAGCTAGCAAAATGTTTGATGTTCTAATTGTCGCCGTTTTTCACAACCCGAATAAAAAACCCCTGTTTTCAATGGAGGAACGAGTAGAATTATTGCGGGACGCCACCACTCATATTCCCAACATTCGCGTTGATGGTTTCTCCGGTTTATTAAACGAATATGTACATAGTCAGAACAGTAATGTTATTGTTCGAGGATTACGGGCATTAAGTGATTTTGAATATGAGTTTCAACGAGCTCTGTTGATAAAAAATGTTGATCCGAGCATGGAAACTGTATTCATGATGACCAGCAGCGATTATTCCTTTGTGAGCTCCAGCGGCATTAAAGAACTTGCCAAATTTGGCGGCGCAATTACAGGGTTGGTTCCTCGCTGCATTGAGCAGAAAGTGGTTGAACGTCTGCGAGAACGCTAGAGTACGTTGGGAGAGGTGAACTATGTCGGTACATAAAATTCTGGATGATTTAGAAACTTTGCTACAGTCTTCAACCCACATCCCCTTTTCTAACCGGCTTGTGGTAGAAGAGGACGAGCTTTGCCATCTCATTGATGCATTACGCGAAGCTCTACCGAATGAAATTATGGAAGCTAATCGTATTCTCAGTGAACGCAATCGAATAATGGATGATGTGCAAAAGGAAGCTCAGACAATCGTAGAGCAAGCACAGACATATGTCAGCAAACTCACTGAAGAAAATTCGATTACACAGCAAGCTCAGGATCAATCAAATCTAATTATTGAAGAAGCACGAGAAAAAGCGAGAGAGTATGAAGAACAAGCTGTCTCCTATGCCCAAGAAGTTTTTGCATACCTTGAAGCAAACTTAGATAAGGTGTCTGAGGCGGTCCGTGAAGGCCGTGAACGAATGAGACAAAAGTAGGCTATTCAAGAAAATCCATCTACGTCAGCCGCGCCCCCATCCACAGCGTACCTTTTAGGAGGCCACATTGCTAACCGATCTGGTTGCAAGGTGGCGTACTATCTTACAGGTCGCTCCTGGTCGGCGCGGCTGCTTAGTATTCAGAGTACTTTACCGATTCAGCTTCTGCCAGACTTGTCGAACTAGGTAAAATGCCAGGGAAGTAGAGAGAAGAACACTAAAAAAGAGTAAAAAGTGTATGCCGATTTGCTCAATTCTGCTCGAAAAACTGAAGGTTGATTGGTATACACTGACTTTTTGAAAAACCGGAATCGTTGAAAAATCGCTAGCGATTTGCTTTAGGTTCATTAAGCCCATTGTAATGAATGCCGCTAGTATAGCGTGCAGGAGTCGGCCGACCATATAAGGTCTCATGCGGATACCTGATTCGATGACAATGCTGGCGACCTGTCCGTGTACACACAGTCCGCTCCAAGCGATAATTGCGCCTGTCACGGCGACCTTTTCGATTAAAGGCGCGTCTGCCTGGCTAGCGGCCATTGCCCCTAAATCAAGTTCAAATAGTCCACTAACCAGTGCCGGAGCCAGCGAGGTACTAAAACCAATCAATTTTAATATTGCGGTGAACAGAGTGGTTAAAAAAGTGGTTAGGCCGGTAACAGATATTACCCGAAGGAATACAGAAAATAAGATGATAAACCCGCCGATGAGGAGAATGGTATTCATAGAGTTTTTGACCGAGTCTCCTAATAACTGACTGATAGACCGACCATCATCGTGCCTTGCCTTTACCATGGCACGAAAGGCTCGCAGCGGGATGGTCGAGAGATCAGTGCTTATGTTTTCAGTCGAATTTGGTTGACTGCGTCCATGAAATCGGAAAATAAGGCCGACCAGAACGCTTGAGATGTAATGCGCTAGTGCAATAATAGCGCCCAAGTCTGGACGGCCAAACATACCGACTGCAACAGCGCCAAACATAAATAATGGGTCTGCCGTATTGGTAAAAGACAACAGCCTTTCGGCCTCGATTGCAGTGCACAGCCGATTTTGGCGAAAGCGGGCGGTAATAACGGCATCCATTGGATAGCCAGAAGCCAGACCCATGCTCATAGCAAAAGCTCCAGCTCCTGGGACATTGAACAATGGCCGCATCAGCGGTTCGAGGATAACGCCAATAAAGTGCACAGCACCTAAGCCCATTAAGATCTCAGACAAAATAAAAAAAGGCAGCAATGCAGGGAAGACGACATTCCACCATAACTGCAGCCCAGTCATGGCTGAGTCGAAGGCATCTTTGGGAAAGCGAACGGTGGCAATCGTGATGAAGACGACGCAAAATGTGAGGAAACACAGTCCCAATCGGGAATAATACGAGTGAGCTCTCATTCTGATTTTCATCAGGTTATTTCCTCCTCTGTGCAGGACGTGTGCTTCTAGACAATGGTAATTAATATATATTGATGGAGTAGCTGGTTTATAACACTGATGAGGTGGAGAAATGCACGATACGACAGTTGAACGCCCAAAGATAGGCTTGGCTCTTGGTTCAGGCGGTTTACGCGGAATGGCGCATGTAGGCGTGTTGCGGGTATTCGAGAAAGAGGGTATTCCTATTGATTACATTGCCGGCTGCAGTATTGGCAGTCTCATTGGCGCATTGTATTCTGCTGGTCTGTCTTTAGACAATATTGAAAAACTCTCTAAACATTTAAAACGCCGGCATTGGCTGGATTTTGTTATTCCAAAAATGGGCTTATTTTCGGGTGAACGTGTTTTGAATATGATCCGGATTCTGACCAAAAAGAAAACCTTCGATCAGCTTCAGATACCGTTATCGGTTGTGGCTACTGAATTGCACGAAGGTAAAGAAGTTATATTTAATTCTGGGGAGGTAGCCACCGCAGTCAGAGCTAGCGTTTCTGTTCCAGGTATTTTTATTCCGTTTCAGATTGGGAATATGATGCTGGTCGATGGAGCTGTTCTCAATCCAACTCCGATCGATGTAGCACGGAGCATGGGCGCCGATATCGTCATTGCCGTCGATTTGGCACACGCGGGAACAGTATTTTCGATTACTAATATTTTTGATGTGATTATTCAATCTATTGATATCATGGAAAGAGAGCTGATGAAAACCCGCGAGACGGTTTGTGATGTCATCATCAGGCCAGATGTCGCTCACATTTCTCCCAGTTCGTTTGATAAGACAGAAGAATGCATTGCTCTGGGCGAAGCGGCCGCAATGGAGATGCTGCCCCAGATTCGTTTACTCTTTGGCTCTACCGATCTATGTAAAACGGAGACTGGTGAAAATCGCTTGCTCCTACCCTCTGCTGGATATTAGGCGCGCCGAGCGAATAGATATCGCTGGCCAAAGTATCAATTGATAGCATTTGGGCTGCGGGCGACTGCTGTGATTGCCTGCTTCGTTGCTTAGTGTTTAGAAAATGAGCTGTTTTAGTAATAATCGGAATAGAGGCGTATTCAGCCACTGCCTTCAACAGCAGCCTGCCTTTTTCGTTGAAAGCTAACACTCTGGCATACAGAGGACCGCACTGATCAAACGTCTCGATCTGTTGCTTGGAGAGTCCTAAGAGTGCGTGGATGAGAATCCTTTGCAGACGGGTGCGTGTATAACGTTTACTTTTCACCCTGGTCAGCAGTTCCTCAATTGTTGTCGATTTAAGTGCCTCGGCTGCCAATTTATGGTGGAGCCCTTCTGCAATGTCAGGAAGTTCTGCCAAGTCTGATAGTCGGGCTGTACGCAGCTTATATAATATAGGTGTTGTGAAGGCTTCGTAAATGACAGGCCCGCGTCCTTCGGCTAGTCGCTGCTTGATCAGCGATAAGCTTGCCGGAGGGAGGGCGCATTGCAACGCGTTATTGTTTCCATTGATCAACGCTTGTCTTACAGCGCTGGCGCTGGCGAACGGCGACGTTACTTCTGTGTCGTGGTAGTGAGAATGCCTGCGAGGAATAATGACTGGCGTTATTGTCTGCGCGAAGCGGCTGATCGCTCGCAAATATTCTATCGCTAAAATATTGTTTGGCTGAGACAACACATTGACAGATGCGCCAGATATGGATAAACAGTCCGCCAGAGCCGCTGCGTAGGTTACGCCAGAAGTTAGACGTTGTCGTAAGGCTGGCCCTATATCGGTGTTATTAAGGTCTGCAGCTTGTTGAAGCAGTGTTAGGTCAGGATTTTCCGCGCCAAAGGCTAAATGTGTTACGAGCCCAAGTGAGTTTAGCAGTTGAACGCCAGCTGTTGCGAAGTATTGAGCGCTGCGGACGGTAAATACGGCAGGCAGTTCCAGTACTAAATCTACACCGCCCATAACTGCCATAGCAGCACGAGCCCATTTGTCAAAAGCGGCAGGCTCTCCCCGCTGGGTGAATTGTCCGCTCATAACCGCGACGCAGTAATCGCTGCCGGACTGCTGCTTTGCTTGCTCAACATGCCAGAGATGACCGTTGTGAAATGGGTTGTATTCGGCAATAATACCTACAGTTTTAATGTGGAACACCTCATATCATTAATAGAAAATAACTATTATAATTAGGTGGTTCGAGCGTGACGGACGGATTCCTGCGGCTGAGAAAGAACTTTTTAGATATTTTACGGATAGTTTATCCAAGGGAAGGGAAACGACTAACAGTGTCGAAATTTATATCTTTGTAAACGGTCTAGTGGTCTGTCCGCTAGCTAATTTTAGGAGGAATCAACAATGAAAGTTCTCGTTGTGAACTGTGGCAGTTCGTCCATTAAGTATCAATTGCTTGCAATGACGGACGAATCAGTTCTGGCAAAAGGCTTAGTTGAACGTATCGGGATGGAGGGCTCAATATTAACCCATCAGCCGACCGGTAAAGACAAAGTACCACTTAAAGCTGATATTCCTGATCATAGCAAAGGCATTGAGATGGTTTTAGCCGCATTAGTGCATCCTGAGCATGGAGTTCTCAAGAGCATGAAGGAGATTTCGGCTATTGGTCATCGTGTAGTTCATGGCGGCGAAGAGTTTGCCGATTCTGTGTTGATTACACCAGAAGTTATGAATGCTCTAACGAGATGTATTGAAATGGCGCCACTACATAACCCGCCTAATATTCTTGGCATTAATGCTTGTGCTAAGCTGATGCCAGGCGTACCGCAAGTCGGCGTATTTGACACTGCATTCCATCAAACTATGCCAAAATACGCGTTCCTTTATGGTCTGCCTTATGAAGCTTATGAAAAATACGGTCTACGCCGTTACGGCTTCCATGGAACTTCGCATAAATATGTATCTCAGCGAGTTGCCGAAGAGATGGGCGAGCACATGACTAACCTGCGGATAATCACTTGCCACTTGGGTAACGGCGCCAGTATTACAGCGGTGAAATATGGACGTTCACTTGATACCAGCATGGGCTTCACCCCTCTTGAGGGTTTGGTTATGGGGACTCGTTCCGGTGAGATTGATCCCGCCATTATTCCTTTTCTCATGAAAAAAGAAGGCATGTCGCCTGATCAAATTGATAACTATTTGAATAAACAGTCGGGCGTCCTGGGTATATCCGGAGTTTCAAGTGATTTCCGCGACATTGAAGACGCATCTGCTCAGGGTAATGAACGGGCTCAACTTGCTCTTGACATTTTCGCCTACAAGGTTAGAAAATACATCGGTAGTTATGCCGCAGCAATGGGTGGGGTTGACGCGATCGTGTTTACCGCTGGTTTAGGTGAGAATTCTCCCCCCATGCGGGATAAAGTATGTAATGGATTGGAATTTCTTGGAACACGAATTGATCCTGAGAAGAATAACGTGCGAGGTAAAACTAAAGAGATCAGCGTAGATGGTGCAAGGGTAAAAATCTACGTTATCCCAACAAATGAGGAATTGGTTATTGCTCGCGATACCAAGATGATCTGTTCTGCTCTGGTATAATCACTTAATCGAGAAAGCCGGACGCGTAATGCTCCGGCTTTTCTTGACAAACAATAACATGCTGGCTATAATAAATGAAGGCCGAGGTGGAAATCCTTGAATATTGACGTTTTCCGCATTAAAAAGGATGTTAGCGCTGTCCAGATGTATCACTTTTCAGTTTCGTCGCTTTCAACCGGTACTGTTACATATGCCGATCTGGATATTAGCGGTAAAATCCTGAATGATGGCGCAATCCTGGAAGTGACTGGACAAATCCTTGGGGAAGCACGGTTTGTTTGTGGCCGTTGCCTAGAACCCTACTTGGCCAAGGTCGAGATTCCATTTCAGGCGAACTTTAAAGAAGGCCTGCCTGAAAGTGACCAGGAAGCGGATATGTCGTGGTTCCAGGGCGATAGTATCGATATTGCGGAAACGGTAAGGGAAAGCCTGATTTTGGCTGAACCGTTCAAACAGGTTTGTCGCCAAGAGTGTCGGGGATTGTGCCCGATTTGCGGTAAAAACCTAAATATGGAGATCTGTACCTGCACGACTGAAACCATTAACCCCAAATTTGCCGTATTGCAAAAACTGCTTGAGCCGAAGAATCCAACCCAGAGTTAAGGAGGTGTAAGTAATGGCCGTTCCAAAGCGCAAAATGTCCAAGTGCCGCCGTGATAAGCGTCGTGCCAATTGGAAGCTGACTGTACCCGGATTTGCTGAGTGCCCACAGTGCCATCAACTGAGGATGCCCCATCGGGTATGCCCCGAATGTGGTTATTACAATGGCAAGGAAGTCGTCGCAGCTGAATAATGCAGAATAAAAACGTGCGGAGTGAGCAAGATACAATCGAATTCGATGTACTTGCTCACTTTTTGCTTGCAATTGTAGTGTCATCTGTTTTATACTAGACCTATTAACAGGTCTTATTACTTGCTGCTAATAGGTGATTGATGATGCGTATCCCAAAAAGACAAAGACAGGAAATGTTGCAAGAGAAGCTGCGTGAAGGCTTATTTTTGACGGACGAGGAACTGGCTGTACTGTTAGATGTTAGCGTTCAGACAATTCGTCTGGACCGGCTTGAACTTGGTATTCCTGAATTAAGGGAACGTACTCGTCAGTTGGCACATGAAGCTCACGCACAGATACGGACAATGACTAGCGGTGAGGTTGTAGGCGAGTTAATTGACTTGGAACTTGGTCAGGCGGCCATTTCCATGCTGACAGTAACTCCCGATATGGTCTTTTCTAAAACGAAAATTGCGAGAGGCCATTATTTATTTGCTCAGGCAAATTCATTGGCTTTGGCGATGATTGACGCTCCAACTGCGGTGACTGGGGTCGCCAATATTAAGTATAAGACGCCTGTGCATATGGGTGCCAAGCTCATTGCAAAGGCAGAAGTAGTAAAGGTTCGTGGCAACAAGTATTTTGTTTGGGTCAAAACTCGTATTGATTCACAGGAAGTATTTCGGGCCAAATTTATCCTAGTCTCATTGGGCCAATGAAGGGAGAATGCGGATGAGGGTTGCTCTCGATGCAATGGGCGGCGATTTTGCTCCGCTCGAAACAGTTAACGGTGCAATTGAAGCTGTTAAAGAGTTTCCGTGCGAGGTCGTTCTCGTCGGTGACAAGGTAAAGATTGAGGAAGTATTACATAAATGTCCGGGATGGGAAAAACTCCCTATATCCGTACACCATGCCAGTCAAACTATTGATATGCATGATCAACCCGGTGCTGCTGTCAGACGCAAAAAGGATGCTTCCGTGGTGGTTGCTACACAGTTGGTCAAAGAAGGAAAATGCGATGTTGTAATAGCGGCAGGCAGTACAGGTGCCGCAGTGGCGGCTGCTTTATTCGGACTTGGCCGAATAAATGGGATTGAACGCCCGACTATTGCTACACCTATGCCTAACTTGACTGGAACGACTATTTTATTGGATTCTGGTGCTAATGTAGACAGTAAGCCTAAACATCTGGTACAGAGTGCTATTATGGGCTCTATTTATGCAAAATATATTATGGGAGTACCTAACCCACGGGTAGGACTTCTCAATATTGGCGAGGAAGACACCAAAGGCAATGAACAGGCCTTGGCGACATTTCCGCTGCTAAAACAGCTTCGTACCATCAACTTTATCGGCAATGTGGAAGGTCGCGACATTCCCAAAGGAACGGTTGATGTGGTTGTCTGCGATGGCTTTGTCGGTAATATTGTACTTAAGCTTAGTGAAGGACTGGCTAGCGCTATCATGCAATTAATTAAAGATACAATTAGCCAAAGCGGCATATTAACCAAGCTGGCATCACTGATGGTCTTACCTGCCTTACGCAGCCTAAAGAAAAAACTCGACTATGCGGAATATGGCGGTGCGCCGCTGTTAGGCGTTGATGGCGGATTTATCATATGTCATGGTAGTTCAAAAGCTAAAGCAATTAAGAATGCAATTCGAGTTGCCAAAGAGTTCGCAGAGCAACAAGTTGTTGACCATATTCGAGAAAATATTGTGCGAGAGGGGCTGGCAGAACGTGATGGAGAATGAAAGATCAGTTGGTATAATTGGGTTGGGTTCTTATGCTCCTGAAAACATTGTGACAAACAAGGATTTAGAAAAAATTGTCGATACTGATGATCAGTGGATTGTTGACCGCACTGGCATCCGTGAGCGCCGGATCGCTGATCCGGGAGTCGCGACTTCCGATCTGTCTGCCAAGGCGGCTGAAAAAGCGTTGATTGACGCTGGGTTGACTGCAAATGACATCGATTTGATTATTGTCGCTACAGCTACTCCAGATATGGCCTTTCCATCGACTGCTTGCATTGTACAAGACAAAATCAAGGCCACTAAGGCAGCTGCATTCGATCTGTCTGCTGGTTGTTCAGGCTTTGTCTATGCGCTGATCACAGGTGCACAATTCATTAAAGCCGGACTCTATAAGCATGTATTAGTCATCGGGGCTGAAACAATCTCCCGGATTCTCGATTGGAAAGATCGTAATACATGTGTATTATTTGGTGATGGTGCAGGTGCGGCAGTGCTAGGAGAAGTCACGGCTGGTTGTGGATTGTTAAGTGCGCATCTTGGTTCAGATGGATCTGGCGCTGAATTGTTAAAACAGCCTGCTGGTGGTTCGCGTTTGCCCGCATCGCTTGATACGGTCACCGACAGTATGCATTTTCTACAGATGAACGGTAATGAAGTATTTAAATTTGCGATCAAAGTCATGGGTGAAGCTGCCATGAAGGCAATTGAGGATGCGGGGCTTTCGACTGAAGATGTAGATTTCATGATCCCGCATCAGGCGAATGTCCGGATCATTCAGTCCGCCGCAAAACGCCTGAAACTGCCTATGGAGAAAGTGATGGTCAATGTGGATCGGTATGGCAACACATCGGCTGCGACGATTCCTATAGCACTTGATGAGGCGCTACGTGAAGGTAAAGTCAAACAAGGAGACAATATTGTATTGGTGGGCTTTGGCGCTGGATTAACTTGGGCATCTGCTGTAATAAAATGGTGCAAGGGAGACAAGACTATTGTTTAAGACCAGACTGTGCGATTTGCTGCATATTGAGTATCCTATTCTTCAAGGCGGAATGGCCTGGGTTGCTACCGCAGAACTAGCTTCAGCTGTCTCAAATGCGGGCGGACTTGGCTTAATTGGCGCTGCAAATATGCCGCATGATGTACTCCGCGCAGAAATTAGAAAAACTAAAGCAATGACTTCTAAACCATTTGGCGTAAATATTATGTTGATGTCGCCGTTTGTTAAAGATGTAATGCAAGTTGTTATTGACGAAAAAGTTCCCGTGGTCACTACAGGCGCTGGCAATCCTGGCGAATATATTCCTGCTCTGAAAGCGATTGGAACTAAGGTTATTCCTGTTGTTGCCTCAGTGGCTCTTGCGATCAGACTTGAACGAATTGGCGTTGATGCCATTATTGCTGAAGGCTTGGAGAGTGGCGGCCATGTTGGGGAAGTGACGACAATGTCGCTTGTTCCCCAAGTTGTTGACGCGGTCAAGATTCCTGTTATTGCAGCCGGAGGCATTGCGGATGCTCGAGGCGTTGTTGCCGCGTTTGCGTTGGGCGCGAAGGGAGTACAGATTGGTACTCGTTTTGTCGCTTCAGCCGAATGTATTGCTCACGACAATTACAAACAGGCCATTATCAAGGCGAAAGACCGTTCAACCGTGCTCACCGGTTTATCAACCGGTCATCCGGTGCGCGTGATTGAAAATAAATTAGCTCGCGATTTTCTTGCCCTTGAGCGTCAAGGTGCTTCTGTAGAAGAATTCGGCAACTTAGGTGCAGGTAAACTTCGGGCGGCAACTTGTGAAGGCGATATCAATAATGGCTCGGTAATGGTTGGGCAGATTTCTGGCTTAATTCAAGATGTAAAAACTGTCCATGAGATCATCCAAGATATCGTGCGCGGCATTCCACGTGTGTTGGAAAGCGTGCGAGTTGATCTGACTAACGAACAGTAGGGGGAGAAACAGTATGGGCAAAATTGCATTTGTATTTCCTGGACAGGGGTCCCAGTCGGTTGGTATGGGCAAGGAACTCTATGAACAGTATGAATCTGCAAGACGGGTCTTCCAAGCTGCAGATGAGGCTCTCGGTTTTTCAATCACTGATCTTTGTTTTAACGGACCGGAGGAAGAACTCCGTAAGACATACAATACTCAGCCAGCCATTCTTACAATGAGTGTGGCATGCTATGAAGTCCTAAAAGAAGCAGGTATACAACCGGATGTAGTGGCAGGACATAGTCTTGGCGAATATTCGGCGCTTGTCGCAGCTGGGGTATTGGATTTTGCTGATGCGGTTAGACTGGTAAGAAAACGTGGTCAGTTCATGCAGGAAGCCGTGCCATTAGGGCAGGGGAGCATGGCAGCTGTTATGGGGGCTGACAGACAAGTTGTTATTGATATTTGCCGTCAGGCTGAACAGGAAACTGGTCCAGTCCAAGCGGTAAATTTCAATTGCCCTGGGCAAATTGTTATTGCTGGCGGAACGGCAGCAGTTGATAAGGCGATTGAACTGTTAAAAGCCGCTGGCGCCAAACGCGTCGTGTCATTGCCTGTAAGTGCACCATTTCATAGCACACTGATGAAGCCCGCTGCCGAAAGATTGGCTACTGAGCTTGAAAATATTGAAATTCGTAACGCAGCGACCCCTGTAGTGGCCAACGTTAACGCCCAAGCTTTGACCCAAGTCGTTGAAATTAAGTCGTCGCTAGTTGCCCAGGCTGCCAGTCCTGTGTTGTGGGAAGATTGTGTTGCTAAGATCGTTGATTTAGGATGCTCTGTATTCGTAGAGGTGGGCCCAGGAAAGGTTCTGACCGGGTTTACGAAAAAGATAGTTAAAGATGCTACTAATTTAAATGTAGAGGATTGCACGTCACTAGAAAAATCCCTTGATTATTTCAAGGAGGTCCGCTAAAATGCTTTTAGACAACAAAGTTGCTTTAGTCACAGGGGCATCCCGCGGTATTGGACGTGCGGTTGCTATCGCTCTAGCCAAGGCGGGTGCCAAGGTTGTCGTCAACTATGCCGGCAATGCCGCTGCAGCGCAGGATACGATCAATGAGATTATAGCTTTTGGCGGAGAAGCTATTGCAGTTCAGGCTGATGTGTCTCAGGCTGAGTCAGTTGATGCACTGCTTAAGCAAATGTTAGAGGCGTATGGTCATGTTGACATTCTGGTTAATAACGCTGGCATTACACGGGATAATCTTCTGCTTCGCATGAAAGAGGATGACTGGGACGCTGTAATGAATACCAATCTTAAAGGTGTCTTCCATTGCACTAAACAAGTCTCTCGTGTTATGATTAAGCAAAAAAGTGGAAAAATTATCAATATGACTTCTGTTGTCGGGGTCATGGGTAATGCCGGTCAGTCGAATTACGCTGCGGCAAAAGCCGGGGTCATCGGATTTACCAAATCCATGGCTAAAGAGCTAGCATCGCGGGGTATAACTGTCAATGCGGTTGCCCCGGGCTTTATCGCTACTGATATGACTGCTGTATTGTCTGATCAGGTCAAAACCGAGATGGCCAACAGCATTCCGCTTACTCGCATGGGTAAGCCTGAAGATGTGGCAGCTGCGGTAGTATTCCTGGCATCCGATTCGGCTGACTACATCACCGGACAGACATTGCATGTCGATGGTGGAATGGTCATGTAATTTTTGGCAGAGTAAATGAATTCTTGGAAGGAGGTGAAATGGACATGACGACTTTTGATAAAGTAAAAGAAATCGTTGTGGAACAACTGGGTGTAGACGAAGCCGATGTGGCGATCGAATCCACGTTTATCGACGACCTTGGCGCTGACTCCCTGGATATTGTTGAATTGATAATGGCTTTTGAAGAGGAATTCAACATCGAGATTCCTGATGAGGCTGCTGAGAAAATTAAAACCGTAAAAGATGCAGTTGACTACATAGACAAAGAAAAACAAGGTTAACCCATACCTGTGTAATTAGGAAAGTCCCGTGGAATTGGTTCGCGGGACTTTCTTAAAGGGTACTGTATTGATTGGAGGAGTTACTGCTTTGAAACTTCCAGAACTACGAATTGGACATCTTGTCGCCAAAGTGCCGATTATTCAGGGTGGCATGGCTATCCGTCTCTCGACCGCACGCTTAGCGTCTGCAGTTGCAGAGGAGGGCGGCATCGGACTGATCGCGGCCTCTGGTATGGCTCTTGATGAATTGCGGCATGAAATTCGTTTGGCCCGTTCATTGACCAAAGGAATTATCGGAATCAACGCAATGGTGGCTGCCCGACAGTTTGCCGATTTGGTGAAGACAGCAATCGATGAAGGCATTGATCTGGTAGTAGCAGGGGCTGGCTTCTCGCGGGACATGTTTGGACTAGGAAAAGAGTCCGGCACTCCGATAGTCCCAATTGTTTCTAGTGTAAAATTAGCTAAAATATCTGAAATGCTCGGCGCTGCTGCTGTTGTTGTTGAAGGCAAAGAAGCTGGGGGGCATTTGGGCACTGACAAATCGATGAAAGAGATTGTTCCGGAAATTAGCAAAGCTGTTAACATTCCTGTCATTGGTGCTGGCGGAGTCATCTTTGGTCGTGATATCGTCGAAGCAATACGACTTGGAGCGAGCGGCGTACAAATGGGAACCCGTTTTGCCGCAAGCATTGAATCGAATGCTGGGCCTGCTTTGAAGCAGTTCTACCTCAAAGCAAAGCCGGAAGATGTCGTATTGATAAAGAGCCCAGTCGGATTACCCGGTCGCGCGGTTAAGAATCCATTTGCTGAGAAAATTCTTGAAGGTGCTGCGCCTACCCCCCAGACTTGCGATGCTTGCTTAAAGCACTGTGAAAAAAACTTCTGCATCATCAAAGCGCTGATTCGCGCTCAGCAAGGTGATGTGGAATCTGGTCTGGTTTTTACGGGTGAGTACATTCATAAAATAGACGAAATTCTGTCCGTGAAAGAAATTTTTGCGCGTCTTATTAAAGAAGCTGAACAGATAGATTAAATGTGAGGTGAGACTTTTGAAAAAACGTGTTGTCATAACTGGTCTTGGAGCGGTTACGCCGCTCGGTATAGGAACCGACATATTTTGGAAGTCCCTTTTGGAAGGCAAGTCGGGCATTGCGCGCATTACTCGCTTTGATCCGTCAGACTATGCCACCCAGATTGCTGGCGAGGTAAAAGATTTCGATCCCACCAACTACATAGATAAAAAAGAAGCAAAACGCATGGATCGTTGCACTCAGTTTGCTATTACAGCCTCCAAAATGGCTCTTGAGGATTCCGGGCTTGATCTTGAGCAGGAAGATTTAACCCGCATTGGAACGATAATTGGAACTGGTATCGGTGGCATGGACACTCTGCATGATCAGTATAAAACTCTATTTGAAAAGGGCCCTGGCCGCATTAGCCCGTTCTTCGTGCCGATGATGATCGCAAATATGCCTGCTGGTCAAACTTCAATTACTTTTGGCCTCCAAGGACCGTGCACTTGTGTCGTTACTGCCTGTGCGACTGGTACTAACTCAATTGGCGATGCGTTTAAAATAATCCAGCGCGGAGATGCCGATGTCATGGTAGCTGGTGGTACTGAAGCAGCTGTATCGCCTGCGGCAGTTGCAGGCTTCTGTGCAATGAAAGCCATGTCAACCCGTAATAGCGAACCGGAAAAAGCATCACGCCCGTTTGACAAAGACCGCGATGGTTTTATCATGGGCGAGGGGGCTGGAGTTATTGTTATCGAATCACTTGAGCATGCTATTGCTCGTGGTGCAAGAATTTATGCTGAAATCGCCGGCTATGGCTCCAACGCTGACGCTTTCCACATCACCGCTCCTGCACCCGAAGGCGCGCAAGCTGCAAAGTGCATGGCGATGGCGCTCGCTGATGCTGGCATTAAGCCGGAAGATGTAGACTATATCAATGCGCATGGAACGTCAACTCCGCTAAATGATAAAAACGAATCCTTGGCGATTAAATCCCTGTTTGGCGATCATGCCAAAAAACTATCAGTCAGCTCAATTAAGTCGATGACTGGCCATCTATTGGGAGCAGCAGGTGGAATTGAGGCGGTAGCAACTGCACTTACAGTACTAAACGATATTATGCCGCCAACAATTAACTACGATAATCCTGATCCAGAGCTTGATCTTGATTATGTACCGAATCAGGCTAAAGAAAAGAAAGTACGCGTCGCACTGTCAAATTCCTTTGGTTTTGGCGGTCACAACGCAACGATTTTGATAAAGAAATACGAGGCCTAATAGAGTCATGGTAGACAAACGCCGAATGGCTTCTCTGATCAAGCTTGGTTCTAGATTGGAGGTTAAGTTTTCCAAACTAGAACTGTTGCATCAGGCGCTCATTCACACCTCTTATATGAATGAATCCAAAAAATGTCGGTATGGTGATAATGAGCGTTTAGAGTTCTTAGGTGATGCAGTACTTGATGTAGTAATTAGTGAATATCTGTTTCGACAGTTTCCCAGCATGCCAGAGGGGGAACTCACTAAAGCCAGGGCCACTATTGTTTGTGAGCAGACACTTGCTCAGCAAGCAGCTCAAGTAGGGCTTGGTGAACACCTCATGCTCGGACGTGGTGAACAAACTTCAGGCGGACGCGAACGTTCTTCGATTCTGGCTGACGCATTCGAAGCGGTCATCGGCGCTGTTTACATTGACGGCGGCTTTTCTGCTGTAACCGAATTTATTCATAGACAGTTCGCCTGTCAACTAGAGGAGATCGGCGCCGGCCAGTATAATCACGATTTCAAGACGTTGTTACAGGAAACGGTCCAACGTCACACAGACGGCAAGGTTCACTACGAAGTTACTGCAGCCCAGGGTCCGGATCACAATAAATCTTTCGAAGTGGTGGTTTTGGTAAATGGTAACCCCATGGGGCGCGGCGCTGGCAAAACAAAAAAGGAAGCAGAACAGCATGCGGCAAAGCAGGCGTTAGGGAAGTTGTCGCATGGCTTGCAGAATTAGTTCTAGTAGAGACTTGGGAAACCAAGTCTTTTTCTACGAGCAGAGTTATAACTTCGATCTTAAAGAAGGTGGAAAGTGAAAAACTTTATTATTCCTATCTTTATCCCTCATTGGGGTTGCCCTCATCAGTGCGTTTTTTGCAGTCAGAACAGCATCACCGGTTGTTCAGAGCCAACCAAAGCTAAGCAGGTCGGAATGGAAATCGAGACCGGATTGAAGCGTTTGACGGAAGAACGGTATGTTGAGGTCGCTTATTATGGCGGAAGCTTTACTGCATTGCCGTTGACCATTCAGGCTGAATTGCTGCAACCGGCCTATCAATCATTACAATCTGGCAGGATACAGGGAATTCGACTATCAACTCGTCCTGATTATATATCGAGCGATGTTATTACCCTGCTGCAGCAATATTCTGTTTCGACAGTTGAACTGGGGATTCAGTCTTTTGATGATTCAGTACTGACTCAATCCGGGCGAGGTCATAACGCGGTTGATTCAGTAGTGGCATTAAAAAGTCTGCGAATTGCTGGCTTTAACACAGTCGCGCAATTAATGATCGGCCTTCCTGGCGAATCTTGGGACAGTGTGCTGAAAACGGCAACCATGCTCGCTCAAACTCGACCAGATGGGGTGAGAATTTACCCGACGGTGGTGCTATCAGATACTCCGCTAGCCACTCTTTACCGCACTGGCCGTTATCAACCGCTTTCTTTAGCCGAGGCAACGGCCAAAGCGGCATTTCTCAAATGGCAAGCCGAGAGGCACGGCATAAACGTTATCCGCGTCGGTTTGCAAGCAACTGACGAGCTGAGCAAAGCGGGAGCTATCTTGGCGGGCCCGTATCACCCCGCTTTTGGCGAAATGGTTTCTAGCCACCTCTTCTATTTGATGGTAGCGCACCTGTTTGAATCTGTGAATAACGGCTGCCATTCGGCCACTATACACCACCACCCTAGAGACCACTCCAAATTGAGAGGTATCGCTAATGCTAATCTTGGTCGCTGGCGAAACTCTTTTGGGATTTCGGTTATTTGTCAATCAGATAGTGGAATTAGTGAAGGTGATTTGATGATTGAATATGCAGATACACGCTATATAATAAAATATTCCATTTTATCTGACGTTTAAAACTTACAGCAGGAATTATCAGGAAATATGAAGAATATGTATAGCAATATAAGCTCTCACATCAAAGGAGGTTAAGGTGATGGAAATGCTCAAAGTGTCTGCACAATCTAATCCGAAATCCGTAGCAGGGGCGTTGGCCGCCGTATTGCGTGAAAAGGGTTCCGCTGAACTTCAAGCGGTAGGAGCGGGTGCGGTAAATCAGTCCATCAAAGCGATCGCCATTGCACGTGGATTTGTTGCTCCAAATGGCATTGATCTTGTAACAATACCGGCCTTTAGTGAAATCTCCATCGACGGAGAAGAGCGGACTTCGATTCGGTTCATTGTTGAGCCTAGATAAATCGTCTTAACTCTTAAGTATTTCATGGGCCGTTCGCTTGCGACTGGCATAACCAGACGCATGATGGACGGCTTCAGCTATTTTTTCACTGTTTTTGCTAAGTAACATCTTCGTGATTGTATCCAAGCGCGTCACGTGGTAAAATTTTGTTGTTTAGGACATGCTAAGTGAGGTGGAAAGGCTTGCTATTACGCAGGTTTGAAGCATACGGCTTTAAATCCTTTGCCGACAAGGTTGAACTTGAATTCGGTGCTGGGGTGACCGCCATCGTTGGTCCGAATGGCTCAGGTAAGAGCAATATATCGGATGCAATCCGCTGGGTTCTGGGAGAACAGAATATCCGCAATCTACGCGGTGCAAAAACAGAGGATATTATCTTCGCTGGCAGTTCTGAACGACGTCCGCTTAATGTGGCAGAAGTGTCGCTAATATTTGATAACAGTGACAATAGAATTCCGCTTGATTACAGTGAAGTGATCGTCACTAGGCGGGTATATCGTTCAGGCGATAGTGAATATATGATTAACAAAACTGCCTGTAGATTGAAGGATATACATGACATGTTAGGTGATATTGGCTTGGGACGGGAATCTATGGCTGTCATCAGCCAAAGCAAGGTTGATGAAGTTCTCAATTCTCGGCCCGAAGACCGCCGTCTCCTATTTGAAGATGCTGCTGGAATTACTAAATACAAGCAACGTAAACGTGATGCGTTGCGAAAATTGGATGATACAGAGTCAAACCTTACACGAGTGGCTGATATCATGGCTGAAATTGGTTCTCAACTGGAGCCGCTTTCTGAGAGCGCTGCCCGTACCGAACAATATAATCAATATCAGTCAGAGTTAACAGCATGCCAAGTATCACTATTGCTACATAAAATAGACCGTGCACAGACAATGCTGAACGACATCGGAAAAGAAAATGAGATTCTTACCGATCAACACATTGCCGAGTCAGCACGCCTGTCAGCCTGCGAAGCGGCGGCAGAGGGATTGACGCACAACTTATCTTCACTTGAGCAAGAACTCCAAGAGCAAGAATCCGATATCGCAGCTACTGCGGCCGATCTAGAGAAAGCAGACAACCGAATTGCTGTACTTCGAGAGCGCTCTGCACAGAAGCGTTTGGCTGCCGAAAGAGTGGAGCAAGATGTCGTTCAGTTGATGGACAGGCTAAACAAAGCAAGCCAAGACCAAGCTGCTTTAGAAGGCGAGTTGCTTGAAAAGCGCCAACAGACTTCTTCCGCAGAAATCCAGGTGTTAAGCGTTGAGGAACAGATAGCTGCAATACTTTCTGATATTGCTGATAAAGAACAAAAGATCACCACAGCTAGTGATGGAATATTTGCTAGCTTGCAAGAAATCAGTGCACAGCGTAATCTAAACGTTAATCTGGAACGGGATTTGTTCCGGTACCAATCGCGACGCCATCATTTACTTGATGAGGAGACTGAATTTGCCACCAAACTAACGACTGTCAAGGAGCAGAGCCAACAGCTTGACGCAGACCACGCAAATCAAGAAATTAGCCTAACCACCTTGGCAAATGAAGCAGAGTCACTTGCTAGCTTGCGAGCGTCAGCAGAGCAAAAGATCGCCGACATGCAGGCTGAAATCCGCCAAACGGCCGGTCAGATTACACAGCGCCAATCCCGCCTGACTGTTTTATTGAATATGCAACGCGATCTTGAGGGGTTTAACCGGGGCAGTAAAAGTGTATTGACTAGTCAGGAACCATGGCGAAAAGGAATCTGCGGTGCTGTCGCTCAAATTATTGATGTCCCGACTCAATACTTGACAGCCATTGAAGTTGCTTTGGGCGCAGCTATGCAAGACATTATTGCTGAAGATGAAACGACGATTCGTGCTGCTATTCAAAGCTTAAAACAAAAAAATGCTGGACGAGTGACATTCCTGCCTATTACTAACATTAAACCCAGGCCGTTAAGAGATGCTGAAACAAGGGCAGCCAAAACGCCGGGGGCCGTCGGGTTGGCCGCAGGATTAGTTCAATGTGAAAACCGCTTTCGTGACATAGTTGATTACCTTCTAGGACGGGTGGTTATAGCTGAAAGTCTTGAGCATGCTTTGGTCATCGCCAAACAGTCCAACTTTTCATTGAAAATTGTCACACTTGAAGGCGAATTGATTAATCCCGGAGGGGCGATTACTGGCGGCAGTATGGCGCGGCGTGAAAGTTCATATCTTGGACGCAATAGCGAAATTCATAATTTGGAGCAGGTTATCAGCTCATTGAAACGGCAACAGGACAAGTTGGAAAGCGCCATGGCTGAACTGCTGGAAGACGAAAGTTCTATCAATAAAAAAGTAGACCAGTTAACCTCGCAACGACAGGAGATTGGATTGCGTCAAGCCCAACTTACTGCTTACCGTGAGCAGGCGAGAACAGAAATTACAAGACTCACTGCTGCACTGAAGATAGTTAGTGAAGAGATTACCCAATGTTTAAGTGAAGAAGCTCAATTGGAACTAAAACTTAAATCAACCCAAGAAAACATCACGGTGCTTGAGCAAAAAGACCTCAATCGCAAACAAGCGATCGGGACTGATCAAGCTGAATTAAGGGCTTTGCAGCAACAAAGGGAACTGTTGCTAACTCAAGCTACAGACAGGAAAATTGCTCTTAGCGCTATTCGCCAAGAGACTCTTTCGCTTGAACAACTACTTAAAAGCAGACAGGAAGACAGGCTGGATATCGAGACCCGGGTAAATGCACTATCGTGTGAACGTGATGAAGTTCTTCGTGCAATTAGCCAAGCTGAGCAGGAGTTCGATGCGCTAATACTCTTAAGACAGAGTCTGAATAAACAAAAACAGGAGTTTGACGAAAACCGTTTCAAATTGCTGGGCCAGAAGGCAGGCCAATTAGCTGAACTGCAGAAATTTGAACGCGATGGTAAAGAGTTGCGCCGCCGTACTTCGACTCTTGAGTCAAGACTACATGAACTACAGCTAATGTTGACCCGTTATGAATTGGAATCAACAAACTCATTAACCCAGTTACAGGAACATCACGGCATCAACTTGGCTATTGCCCGAACTCTCTGCCGTCCAGATGATCCTCAGACCCTGATAGCGCTGGTCAAACAAATTGAACAAGATATCGCCTTGTTAGGGCAGGTAAATCCGGCTGCTATTGATGAATATGCACGAGCAAAAGACCGCTATGGGTTTCTTGAACAGCAGTATCAAGACCTTGTTACTGCGAAAGAACAACTTTCATCAATTATCGGTGACATTGATTCGACTATGTCTAAACGCTTTTTAGCTGCCTTTGAAGCGATAAATTCTCAGTTTAGCGAGATATTCCCCCGCTTGTTTGGCGGTGGCAAAGCACAGATAGAATTGAGTGATCCGAGCGATACACTAGGTTCGGGAATCGAAATTTTTGTTCAGCCTCCTGGGAAAAAACAGCAAAATCTGGCCCTGCTATCAGGTGGCGAACGGGCACTAACTGTTATCGCACTGCTATTTTCCTTGTTGGCCTTTCGTCCGGCGCCATTTTCGGTGGTTGATGAAATCGACGCCGCATTGGACGAGGCAAATGTTCAGCGATTTAGCGAATTTCTACGGGAGTTTTCTCGTAATACCCAGTTTATTGTGGTAACTCACCGCAAAGGTACAATGGAGGTAGCCGATGTTATGCATGGTGTGACCATGGAAGACTCAGGCGTATCACGGATTGTATCTGTGCGCTTTATGGAGAAGGCGGGCTGACCGCAGAGGAGGATGTAAGATGGGTTTTTTTGATAAGCTTAAAAGCGGTCTGGAGAAAACGCGCAAAGGACTGACCGAAAATATTGATCGTCTAGTAGGCGGCTATGCCAAAATTGATGAGGAACTTCTCGATGATCTCGAGGCAATATTATTGGCTGCCGACATTGGTGTAAAAACAACTGCCAAGTTAATCGCCGACATCAAAGAAGGCATAAAAACCAAGGCGATTACTACACCACAAGAGATGAGGCCATTTCTTTCTGGGCGTATAACCGAAATGTTATGCGCTGGTTCTGTCGAAGCGCCAGTTCGATCCCCGGGTATGCCTTATGTAATCATGGTGGTAGGTGTCAACGGAGTAGGGAAAACAACTACTATTGGTAAACTGGGAAGCTTTTTCGCTCAACACGGCCAAAAGGTCCTCTTTGCCGCAGCAGATACCTTTCGGGCAGCGGCAATTGATCAGTTAGAAATATGGGGAAAACGTTCCGGACTTGAAGTGATTAAACAGGCTGAAAACTCGGATCCAGCGGCTGTGGCCTTTGATGCATGTCAAGCAGCCAAAGCCCGACATGCTGACTTCTTGATTATTGATACAGCCGGCAGGCTTCATACCAAATCAAATTTGATGGAAGAACTAAAGAAAGTGGAACGGGTCGTCGCCCGGGAGATTCCTTCGGCGCCACAAGAAATCTTATTGGTTCTTGATGCAACCACCGGACAGAATGCCATCAATCAGGCTAAATTATTCAGTCAGGTTGTGCGCGTCTCTGGCGTTGTTCTTACTAAGCTTGATGGAACTGCCAAAGGCGGAGTTGTCATCGCGATTAAGCATGAATTAGGCCTACCTGTTCGCTGGATTGGCGTTGGTGAAGGCATAGATGATCTGCGCCCGTTCGATCCGGTCGACTTTGCAAATGCGCTGTTTGGTGACAAGTAATATTCCTTGACATACTCTTGTCTCTGTCGTATAATTCAATAGTGATATTATTCTTGGATGTGTTTCTATGCTTGAAAGAATGCTCTGGATAGGTCTGTTATTTGATTATTATGGGGCTTTACTTACGAATCGACAGCAGGATTGCATTCGGATGCATTATTTAGAAGACTTGTCTCTGGCTGAAATCGCTGATGAATTTAGTGTTTCACGCCAGGCTGTACATGATATATTGAACAGGGCTGAGCAGACCCTGGCAAGTTATGAGTCAAAACTTCACTTGGTCGAACGTCGTAATCGCGACCAAGACATGCTACGCCAAATTCTCTTATTGCTTGACGAATTTCCAAACACATACAAGCGAGAACCGCAGCTACTCGCTGCGAAAGACGCGATACGTTCTCTGCTGACTGAAGAAAGGGTGGCAGAATAATGGTTTTTGAAGGACTTGCAGATAAACTGCAAGCGACATTTAAAAAGTTGCGTGGACGCGGCAAATTATCTGAAGCTGATGTAGCCGATGCAATGCGTGAAGTCCGCTTGGCTTTATTAGAAGCAGACGTTAACTTTAAAGTCGTCAAAGATTTTGTTGCCAAGGTAAAAGAACGCTCAGTCGGGCTAGAAGTCATGTCCAGCCTGACTCCGGCTCAACATGTGATAAAAATTGTCAATGAAGAACTGACCGCTTTAATGGGCGGAACACAAAGCCGCATCACCATTTCGTCCCGACCGCCAACAGTAATTATGCTAGTTGGCTTGCAGGGGGCAGGGAAAACCACTACTGCAGGGAAATTAGCTCACATGCTCATCAAGCAGAACAAACGTCCATTGCTCATTGCGGCTGATATTTATCGTCCTGCAGCCATCAAGCAATTGCAGGTAGTAGGCGAGAGGCTGGGAACGCCGGTTTTTTCACTTGGCGATAAAGAAAGCCCTGTTACTATTGCGAAAAAAGGTGTCGAACACGCGATCTCGCTTGGGCGAGACGTCGTAATTATTGATACAGCAGGTCGGCTACATATTAATGATGAGTTAATGGATGAGCTGGCTAACATCAAACAACAGGCTAAGCCTCACGAAATACTGCTAGTCGTTGACGCGATGACAGGTCAGGATGCGGTTTCAGTTGCTGAAACCTTTAATGGCCGTCTAGGTCTTGACGGAGTTATCTTAACAAAACTTGATGGAGATGCCCGCGGCGGTGCCGCCCTTTCCATCAAGGCAGTAACCGGATGTCCGATTAAATTTGTCGGCATGGGCGAGAAAGCTGAAGCACTGGAACCCTTTCACCCTGATCGCATGGCTTCACGCATCTTGGGTATGGGTGATGTACTTAGCTTAATTGAAAAGGCGCAAGCGGCTGTTGACATTGACAAAGCTCGTGAAATGGAAGAGAAGCTTCGCAAAGATGCGTTTACTCTTGATGATTTTCTCGAACAGCTTCAACAGGTCAAAAAGCTTGGTTCGATGGAGCAAATTCTCAGCATGATCCCCGGTATGGGCGGACTGAGCAAAAAACTTGAAGGCGCCGAACTGGATGAAAAAGAGCTGAAGCGTACTGAAGCGATTATCCGATCTATGACCCGTAAAGAACGGCGTGATCATACGATTATCAATGGCAGCCGACGTAAGCGTATTGCTCTTGGCAGTGGCTCAAAAGTCCAGGATGTCAACAGACTGCTTAAACAATATGCGGAAGCCAGAAAAATGATGAAACGATTTCAGGAAATGCAAAAGAGCGGCAAGAAACTTAGTGGTTTTCGCCTGCCGTTTATGAAATAAGTTATTACCAGCTAGGATATTCTATAAAGGAGGTGAACAGCATGGCAGTTAAAATCCGTTTGATGCGTATGGGCGCCAAGAAAAATCCGTTCTATCGCGTGGTTGTTGCCGATTCCCGCTCCCCGCGTGATGGTCGCTTTATTGAAAACTTGGGCAACTACGATTCGACTAAAGAACCCGCAGTCATCAATATTGATGAGGAAAAAGCTATTGAATGGCTGCAAAAGGGTGCGCAACCAACCGACACTGTGAAATCCCTTTTCAGCAAAATCGGCGTAATGAAAAAATGGGATGAAGTCAAGCGCACGAAGAAGGAAGCGTGATTCTGAGTGAAAGAGCTGGTTGAAGTCATCGCAAAGGCATTGGTAAAGAACCCGGCTGATGTGACAGTTTTGGCTAATGACGAAGGAGACACCACTGTATATGAATTGCGTGTGGCGTCTGAGGATATGGGAAAGGTTATCGGAAAGCAAGGCAGAATTGCCAAAGCAATCCGTACTGTCGTAAAAGCCGCCGCTACCCGTGAAAACAAAAAAGCTACAGTTGAAATTGTTTAAGGGGGAAGTGGAATGGACAACGTAACATTAATCTGCCCGATTACCGTCAAAGCCAAAGTGACTGAGGGCTTGAAGAAACAATTAGCTACAGAGATTCAAGAAGCTATTCATAAGGCTGATATGGAACTGCAGCAAATTGATTTTCATGCCAAACGCATTATGACCGAGCAGGTGAAGCAGGATGTTCAGGGGCTGACTGCTATTCGCCAACAAGTTGATGCCGAAAAACAGAAACGGCTGGATTTCAAGGGTCACATGCTTGAAAAGCTGAAAGAAACCGCTCAGCTTGAAATTGGCTCAGAGATCGTTCAAGGCAATGTTGAACGAGTTTTGACCGTCTCTGTGGGCGACAACTTGCATCAGATGATGGCCTCTGAGATACTTGTCGAAGACGGCAAAGTCATCGCTTTTCGTAGCTAGCCATGTCTCAAGAATTAATTGTAATTGGTAAAATTGTTGCCCCGCACGGCGTGCGGGGTGACGTTCGTGTTACTCCCCTGACCGATTTCCCAGACCGGTTTCTCACTATGAAAAGTGTGTTAGTAGGCGAGAAACGCTCACTTCCAATCGAGACAGCCAAATTTCACAAACAGTTTCTGCTGTTGAAGTTTCGCGGATTCGATGACCGTAATGCGGTGGAAGAGCTTCGCGGTCAATTGCTACATGTACACCGCCAAGATCTCGTACCGCTTCAAGAAGGCGAGTTCTATGTTTTTGATATCATTGGAATGGATGTCTATTCAGTTGATGGAAATCTACTTGGCAAAATCGACGATGTTATCGAGACAGGCAGCAATGACGTTTATGTCGTCGAGCGCCCAGACAACCGTCCATTGTTGGTACCTGCATTGAAGAAAATTGTCGCTACTATGGATGTAGCCAACCGGCGTATGGTCATCCAGCGGCCCGAAGAATGGGATTCTGATGAAGATTGACGTCATTTCTCTATTTCCAGAAATGTTCGACGGCCCGTTCGGACATAGCATTATAAAGCGTGCTTGTGATTCGGATATCCTCAATATTCATGTTACCAATCCACGTGATTTTGCGTTGGATAAGCATAAAATAGTAGATGATTCGCCTTTTGGCGGCGGTTCTGGCATGGTCATGAAGCCCGATCCGCTATTTTACGCGGTGGAACATTGTAAACAACATGCTCTAACGGCAAACCGGAGAATTATTTTGACTTCTCCTGGCGGAGCTACTTTCACACAGCATAAAGCCAAAGAACTCGCTCAGTTTGACCAACTCATCATCCTCTGCGGTCACTATGAAGGCATTGATGATCGTATCCGTGAGCATGTGATTGACGAGAGTATTTCGATCGGCGATTATGTGTTGACAGGCGGCGAACTGCCTGCAATGGTTATCGTTGATTCTGTTGCGCGGATGCTTCCTGGCGTGCTAGGGGCAGATGACGCCGCACAACATGATTCGTTTTACAATGGTTTGCTAGAATATCCGCAATACACCCGTCCACGCGAGTTTAAAGGCTGGGAAGTTCCTGAGGTATTGCTTTCAGGCGATCACGCCAAAATTGACCGCTGGCGGCGGAAACAATCACTGAGGATTACTCTGGAGTGTCGGCCGGATTTATTGCAGTACAAAGAATTGTCTAAAGAAGACGCTAAGCTGATTGCCGAAATACTATCAGAGAGTAACGGGAGCTAATATGAGTTCTGTCTATCTCGGATTGTTACATCACCCCATCTATAATAAAAATGATGAAATCGTCGCTACTGCGGTTACTAATTTCGACATTCACGATATCGCACGGGCGGCGCGCACTTATGATATTTCTCGTTATTTTATCATCCACCCGCTTGAGAGCCAAATAGAACTAGTTCATGAAGTTTTGGGCTATTGGCGGCAAGGCTATGGAGCACAGTACAACCCGGATCGGCATGACGCCTTATCGGTGGTGGAAACGGTCCGAAACATTGCAGAGTGTGTGCAGTATATCACGCAAGAACAGGGGCAATCACCCTATATTGTGACAACTGATGCAAGAAAGTTTGCCAATAGTATTTCATATGTTTCGTTGCGAACCAAAATAGCAACAGAGAAGCGGCCGTGCTTGTTACTGTTTGGCACCGGCTGGGGAATCGAACGTTCTGTCATGGCGCAATTTGATCATATCTTAGAACCGGTTCTCGGCAGCGGCGAGTACAACCATTTGTCTGTCAGAGCTGCTGTTTCAATCATCCTGGATCGCCTCCTTGGCGAACCCTGGTGGTTACGGCAAGAATAACTTGCTTTTATGGTCGCTAGTGTGTTACAATTTTTATCGTGCAACACAGGTGGTCCTCTACTTTGAAAACAAAGCACGAACATCTGATAAGGAGGAAGAAAGTAATGGACATTATTTCTGTATTGGAGCGCGAACAGCTCCGCAATGACATCCCCACATTTCGTCCTGGAGACACGGTGCGGGTGTATGTAAAAGTCGTCGAGGGATCCCGCGAGCGGATTCAGGCTTACGAAGGCGTTGTCATTACCCGCAAAGGCGGCGGTTTGCGTGAGAACTTTACTGTTCGTCGCATTTCCTATAATGTCGGCGTTGAGCGGACCTTCCCGGTACACTCTCCGCGCATTGACAAAATTGAAGTACTGCGTCGCGGTATTGTGCGGCGCGCTAAGCTGTACTACCTGCGCAATCTCACAGGTAAAGCGGCCCGCATTAAAGAAAAACGGTAAGTAATAGGGACTGCTTGCAGTCCCTTAACTTATTTGGGAGGCATGGCTGTGAGTAAATCTACCTTTAACGAAGAACTAAAAGACTGGGTTATTTCCATTCTCATTGCCGTAGTTCTGGCGTTTTTCATCCGCTATTTTATTGTTGAACTATACATGGTGGAAGGTCCATCGATGCGTCCAACCTTAGTTAGCGGTGAACGACTGGTTGTTAATAAATTTTTGTATCGCTTCAAAGCTCCCCAACGCGGAGAAGTAGTTGTATTCCGTTATCCCCGCGACCCCAGTCGTGATTTTATTAAACGGGTCATTGGTGTTCCCGGTGATACCATCGAAGTGAAGGATGGTCACGTCATCCGCAACGGGCAGATTCTCGATGAACCTTATATTCTTGAACGTACCCGCGGTAGCTATGCGGCGGCGAAAGTGCCGGAAGGCCACATTTTTGCCATGGGCGACAATCGTAATAATTCAGAAGACAGCCGGTTTAAGGATGTTGGCTTTGTACCATATGAATTAATTAAGGGAAAAGCGATGGTCATTTTCTGGCCATTTGATCACATAAAATCTTTGCCCTAAACCCAGACTATTGAACAGCCTCTACTATGAGGGAGTGAGAATATGCAACAGCATATACACTGGTTTCCAGGGCATATGGCTAAGGCGCGGCGCGTCATCGGCGAACATCTGAAACTTGTGGATGTAGTAATTGAACTCCTGGACGCACGGATTCCTGTCAGCAGCTCCAACCCAATGATTGAGGAAATTACGCGCAATAAGCCGCGTATTATCGCGCTCAATAAAGCAGATTTAGCAGAGGCTGAGTGGACAAAACGCTGGACAACATATTTTGCCACTCAAGGCTTTTCAGTTGTTGCGTTAGAAGCAGTATCAGGTAAGGGAACGAAAAACCTGGTTAGCCTGGTAGAGCAAGCTGCTGCTCCTGTTATTGAGCGTCTTGTGGCTAAGGGAATTAGGCCACGTCCAGTACGAGCCATGATTTTAGGCATTCCTAATGTAGGCAAATCGTCACTGATTAACCGACTCCTTGGAACAGCCACTGTCCGTACTGGAGACCGCCCTGGGGTGACTCGTGGCCAACAGTGGATAAAAATTGGTCGCAATCTGGAACTTCTTGATACACCAGGCGTATTATGGCCCAAAATGGAAGATCAAACAGTTGCTTTTAAATTGGCGATAACCGGAGCGGTACCAGAAGAAGTTTATGATCGGGAGCATGTAGTTGACGGGTTGTTGACCCTCATGCGTGAGCACTACGGTTCTATGCTAACCGAACGCTATGGACTGTCGGTAATTGCGGCAGATAACACAGAACTCTTATCTGCCGTTGGTAGAAGTCGAGGCTGTTTGCGTAGCGGTGGACTAATTGACTTAGAGAAGGCGAGAATGATCCTACTCAATGAATTTCGTTCCGGCAAGCTAGGGCGAGTAACTTTGGATCAGCCGGAAGAATCTACAGATTCTGAATAGGTCAGCGCAAGCTGACCTATTTTTGTTTTTATGCAGGTTTTTTGATATTACTGCCAGAATAGCTTCAGTTATTACGTAAGTTGTCATAGATAATGACCCGCCAATCAATGAATGTCAGGGAGAAGAATATGAAAACTGAGCCTATGAAAGTATCGCAAATTGCTTCATTGCTGCAACACCAGCAGGAGTTGCCATTACAAGTTGTCGAAAGTTTACGGACTGATCCTCGTCCAACGGTAAAACGCTTGTTTGAAAAGTGGATAACGCGGGGGCAACGTCATGAACAGGAAATCCGTAGAGTGCGCGAATTGTATCTCTACGAGTCTGTCTACTATAATCAATGCCAGCCACTGGTTGCTGGCATTGATGAAGCCGGAAGAGGCCCATTAGCAGGGCCAGTAGTAGTTGCTGCGGTTATTTTGCCAAAGTTTGTTTTTCTGCCTGGTCTGAACGACTCAAAGCAAGTATCAGCCGCACAACGGGAAAAACTGTATTATACTATTAAAGAAACTGCATTGGCTATTAATTGGCAATCAATTTCGGTCGACTTAATCGACGAAATCAATATATACCAGGCGACAGTCCGCGGCATGTATCAAGCAGCAGCAGCCCTGCAGCCTGCTGCTCAAGCGGTTCTGATTGACGCCGTCAAGCTTCCAGAACTTACCATCCCCTGGCAGGCAATTATTGGCGGAGACGCACTTAGCGCTTCTATCGCAGCTGCGTCAGTTATTGCTAAAGTGGAGCGAGACCGAATCATGCTCGGGCTCAATCAACAATATCCAGGGTATGGATTTGATAAACATAAAGGCTATGGCACCAAAGAGCATTTGGATGCATTGCGTCGGCTAGGACCTTCGCCAGTACATCGACGTAGTTTTGAGCCGGTGAAGTCAGGAGGGGGCTTGTTTGGATTTGAAGCCGGTTATGCCAGGCCTGTCACAACCTAACCGCAGGGGGACAACCCTGTCCCGTACAACAAATTTGCTTCAAGATGCAGCGCCAACAGGTGATACACTGGCAATAGGTGCTGCCGGAATGCTTAAGGGTTTGTTTGACAAAACCTCTACTTTATTGGGGGAGCAAGAGGCTCTGATACAGTCGTTGCCGTCACAAATTAGAACTACTGCTGAGCAAATTTTGCAGAATTCATTACCAGACCTCAGCACCCTAAGCGACGGTTTAGTCTCTCTATTAAATTCTCGGCGCAATGCAACCGATTCTCTCGTTCAGTTAGCGGAGAAACTGCAATTGGCGGCCTCATCTCTCACATCAAGCCAAGATAAACCCGCCGAATTGTTGATCGCAATCAAGCGCGTTAATCAGCAGGTGACTGGTATCCTGGCAAAGCTTGATCTAGACGCGAATGAAATTGATCCAGCGGTGTTGCAACAGGCGCGAGACCAGATACAGTCCGCCGTTTCGGACATGTTACGGCAAGCCGCAACGAGGTTCGGACAAAAACCGTCTTTAGCCGGCATCTCATTACAGCCAAGCATACTTTATGATAATCTTAGCCTGCCAGAAGTACCACAGAACTGGCTACTGACTGATACGGATTTGGGGGCATTACAAGATAACCCCCCGCCAGCTATAGTTGAGCAAAAAGCCACTACCAGCCGGGCTTTGGCAGAATCGGTTAACCGGTTTTTTCAGACGATGAACGATGATCGGGGACAGGCTGACTTATTTACTTCACAAAAACTGCAATTAGCGGCGTCAGTCCTCGAATCAAGCCAAGATAAACCCGCCGAACTGTTTAATGAGATTAAGCGTTTTACTCAGCAAATGACTAGTATCTTGGCAAAGCTTGATCTTGATTCGAATGAACTTGATCCAGCGGTATTGCAACAGGCGCGAGACCAGATACGATCCGCTATTCCAGACATATTGCGGCAAGCCACCGCAAAGTTTGCTGCACAACAATCGTCATCTGCCGGCGTCTCAACACCATCGGCGATACATCAGGCTGCCGACAAACTAAATCTACCAGAATTACTGCAGCTTTGGCTGCTGACAGATATGGAACTGGGTGCCCTACTTGATAACACTCCGCCAAGTATACTTGAGCAAAGCGCCGCTACTGTTCGAACTTTGGCAGAATCGGTTAACAGGGCTTTCCAGACGATAAGTGACGACCAGGGACAGGCTGTCTTGTTTACCTTACAAATGCCGTTTAATGGTGAACCGGCCCAACCGCAGCCTGTTCATATCCATGTATTTCATGAAAAGGGCCAGACGAAAAAAGATGGATCGGAAAGCAAACCTGATACTTGGGTCAGATTAACATTAGAGCCTGAGAATACAGGACAAGTAGATACGATCTTTCACCTCCACGGGGAGGCTATTTTAGATATTAAGGTTGCATTTGCTAACAAGCAGGCTTCGCTGTTGTTCAGCGAAACTTTGCCATTAATTCGCGAGGCTTGCAGCGAATTTCCCTTTATGCTCGGAGATGTCAGCATAGTCTGAAACAGATTAGCAGGGGGTGAAAAGCATGGATGAAGCGAGACCAGAACGCCCTCAAGCAGTTGCGATAACCTATACTAGCGGAACTGACACGGCCCCGAAAGTGGTTGCCAAAGGTTCTGGTCTGATGGCCGATCATATTATCACTTTGGCCAAGGAGAACGCAGTTCCTATTTATAAGAATAAAACACTGACAGGTATGTTGATGGCTATCGAGCTAGACCGTGAGATACCGCCTGAACTGTATCAAGCTATTGCCGAGGTACTAGCTCATATTTATCGCCTGAATCAAACTATGGGGCATAAGAAGCTATAACTAACTAGCGGGAGGGATTATATGACGCTAGGGCAAGAGGGTGAAGATGTTGCCGCACAATATTTAGCGGCTAATGGGCTTGAAATATTGACTCGAAACTTCCGCACTCGATCAGGGGAAATTGACATAATCGCCAAAGATAAGAAAACTATTGTTTTCGTGGAAGTCAAAACGCGTACCAGTGTTATTTTTGGTTATCCAGCCGAGTTCGTAACCCGGAGCAAACAGCAAAAGCTGTTAAAAGCCGCAGTGTATTATTTGCATACGTGTGGGGCCGATAACGCTCCCGCCCGTTTTGACGTATTGGAAGTCTTGCCAACTCCGCAAGGCCTGGCTGTCACTAATCATATTATCAATGCATTTGGCAGGTAACATTTTAATCATGACGACCATATCCTCGCTGGCAGGGTATGTGTCAGAGGAGGGTTTTCGGCATGTTCGCCAAAATCTATGGATCAACTACG
The DNA here is from genome assembly GCF_001611555.1 of Anaerosporomusa subterranea. NCBI lineage: Bacteria > Bacillati > Bacillota > Negativicutes > Acetonemataceae > Anaerosporomusa > Anaerosporomusa subterranea. The sequence goes on along the minus strand of NZ_LSGP01000013.1, from coordinate 445,952 downwards.
TTAGGACTTAATGGTATTCTCATTACAGTCGAGGTGGATATCGCCAACGGGTTGCCCGCTTTTGATATTGTCGGATTGCCTGAGACGGCAGTTAAAGAATCGCGCGAACGTGTAAGAGCGGCGATTAAAAATGCCGGTTATGAATTTCCGGCCAAACGCATTACCATCAATCTAGCGCCAGCAGATTTACGCAAAGACGGCTCAGGACTTGATCTACCCATTGCGATGGGCATACTTGCGGCTAGCGGTTATGTGGATCGAGCCGCATGTGAATCTTTTGTATTTGTGAGCGAGTTATCACTGGAGGGGCGCTTGCGCGGTGTCCCCGGCATATTGCCGATCGCCGCAAAAGTCGCAGAACAAGGCTTTGAATCTATTATGCTAGCGCCAGAAAATGCGGCTGAGGCGTTATTGGTCGGAAAAATTGCTGTTTATACTGCCGAAACCTTGGAAGAAGTTGTATTGCATGTATCTGGCCGCCGGAAACTACTGTGCGCACAGATGCCACCTTTCGATAATGGGCCGTTGTTTTCCGAAGAAGACTTTGCCGATGTCCAAGGTCAGATTGTCGCCAAACGCGCTGTTGAGATCGCAGCCGCTGGTGGACACAATGCTCTACTGGTTGGCCCTCCCGGTTCTGGCAAAACAATGTTAGCTCGCCGCTTGCCATCTATTCTGCCAAGAATGACAGATGAGGAAGCACTTGAAGTGACCAAAATATATAGTGTAATTGGGTACTTGAATCATGGTAGTTCTGGACTGGTCTATACCCGACCGTTCCGTAATCCTCACCATACTATTTCAGACGCAGGTATGATTGGCGGCGGTCGGATACCCCGTCCTGGAGAAGTGACAATGAGTCATCATGGAGTACTGTTTCTCGATGAGCTGCCAGAATTCCCTCGGCAAGTATTAGAGGTGCTTCGCCAACCGCTGGAAGATGGACAAGTTAATATCGCCCGGGTTAATGCATCTCTCACTTATCCTGCCCGCTTCATGCTTGTGGCCTCTATGAATCCTTGTCCGTGCGGGTGGTTGGGAGACGGACTGCATGATTGCGTCTGTACGCCATCTGATGTCAGACGCTATGTAAAAAAGATTTCGGGTCCATTGTTAGACCGAATCGATTTACACGTCCACGTACCTAGACTAGAATACCAGGACATCGTCAATTCCAGCCCGCAGGAAAGTTCGGCGAAAATCCGAGAGCGAGTTGAAGCCGCTCGAATGATGCAGCGAGAACGGTTACGTGCATTTGGTCTGTTTGCTAATTCGCAGATGAAGCATAAGCATATTAAGCTCACCTGTCCAATGACGCATGAAGCGCAAACTCTGTTACAACAGGCCTTTGCAAAATTAAACTTGAGTGCACGCGGCTATGACCGGATTATTAAAGTAGCTCGTACGATTGCTGATCTGTCTGCTGAACCTGTAATCACAGCTCAGCATGTAGCTGAAGCTGTACAGTTTCGCAATCAACTACAAGGTTTATTGTGACCGCAGCATGTATGCCAACCCTTTAGCATTGAACATACTATGTCAAAAGGGGGAATGTGCCATGGATGCGAGACGGGCTGAAGAGATACTTAAATCACCGGAGAAAATTGGCGTTAGGTATCGAAATAATCATGTATGGATTGAGAGTGTGAATAAACATCACAATAAAGCATATGTGACATATCTCGAGAAGAAAAATACTGTCGAGGTGGAAATCGACCATCTTCGTGAAGAAGGACCTATGGATTAAAAGTAGTGGACCTGCGCCGTGTGAAGGATCTGGACCGATGGAAGCGAATTTGTGAAAAACCCGACACTCAGGCTAGTGTCGGGTTTTCTATCTGTTGAACTAGGATAGTTGCCATAACTAACTTTCAATGGTAAAATCTTTCTAATAGAATCATATGATCAGGATAGACAGCCTGCAAAAATTCTAGAACTAAAGCATGAACACTGAAAAAGTTAAGTCCGGCCATTAGGCCGGACTTAACTCAAGCGTGTATCAATGCTCTGTTAGCGATTGGGAGTAATGACTGCTTTCATAACGCGGCGATCTTCTACATCAGCCAGAGCCTGATTAGTTTCGTATAACGAATAGTGACGGGTTATAAATTTTTCCCAGGCAAAGCGTGAGTGATATTTTTCCATGACTTTGAGAGAACGGTAGAAGTGGCTAAGATCAATACCCCAAGTTCCTTTGACTGTTAAATGCTTTTTGTTCAATTCCAGGTGCGGATTGAGTGTTACATCCCCATTGTCGGTATACTGACCAGCCACAACATAGGCCCCGGCGTCACGCACCATCAACATTCCCTCTTTAATCGCCGCAGGTGCTCCCGAGGCTTCAATCACGACATCAGCGCCACGTCCGTTGGTTAACTCCCGCACCTGTGCCAATCTGTCATTTTCGTTTGTAATATCAATATTAACGACATGATCTGCGCCAAACTCGCTGGCTAACTCCAGTCGCATAGCTGGACCTCCGACAACAATGACCTTAAGTGCACCGACTAACTGCGCCAAAATGGCAGCGTTTAAGCCGACGGGGCCACTGCCTTGAATGACAACAGTATCGCCCAATTTGATTTGCGCTTGTTCAATCGCATGATACGCAGTCGCCAGACCACAACCGCCGCCGATAAATGCTTCTGGCTTAACTCCTTTGGGTAACTTCATCGTCTTTACTCCTGGTTTTAGATAGATTTTCTCGCTCCAACCGCCGAGTATACCGTCTTTCAGACCATAAGTAATCCCGTACACTTTACGCTGCGGGCAACGGGTAGAGGCTTTAGCCACCAGGCAAAACCAGCAATTGTGGCATGTCTCGTGTACATCAAGAAAAGTCACAATGTCGCCAGCTTTCAAAACATTGCCATCGAAGTCTCGCACAATCCCGTTCATTTCTACGACACGTCCGACATTAATGTGTCCGGGTATGATAGGATAGGGCACTCCAGAAAGTTTGCCATGGTACAAATGGACATCAGTCCCGCATACTTCGCTGTACAAGGTCTCTAGCCAGGCTGCGCCAGGCTCCAATACCGGAGCAGAAAGCTCGCGAACAACCAGAGGGGTATGCGGTGCTTCCAGGACTGCTGCTTTTATCATGAGCAAATCACTCCTTCGATATATACATCTAAAACCAGAATACCCCATTAAAGAGGAAAGTTCCTGCCGCAATGCGGTGATGATATATTAAATTGATAAAAGTGGGTGTGAGCAATGCTTAATCCAAGAGTCGTATTAATTAATAATAACGAAGCTGCAACTCGCGAATTGCAACAGTTGGGCTGTGATCCACAAGGAATCGCGATCATGGCGGCAAAGGCAATATTCAAAACGGTCAAGATCGAAGGTGTATCAACTAAGGCGGCGAACTTACTAAAACAGACGTTTCTTGCCAAAGGCGGTGAGGTAGCGGTCGCACGCGGAACAGCAGATCTCAGCATCGAACATACAGATGTACTTATTTTTGCAACATTGAAGCAATATCGATTGGCGCTGAATCAATTGAAACAGCAACCGTGGGGACTACCTCAGCTGGCTGAACGTATCGAAAATTCCTTACGCGGAGACGCAATATTTCCTATGCGACACTATGAATGGCATGATCGATCGCTCTCCATACAGCCCGGTCGGACCTTAGTTATGGGCATACTTAACTTGACACCTGATTCATTTTCAGACGGCGGTAAGTACAATCAGGTTGAGAAGGCGGTTCAGCATGCCTGTGAAATGGTAGAACTAGGTGCAGATATTATCGATATCGGCGCCGAATCTACTCGTCCGTATGGTTCACAGTTGGTCAGCGAGCAAGAAGAAATGGCCAGATTACTGCCTATTCTTGATCAAGTGTTAGCAAAAGTATCAGTCCCTGTTTCGGTAGACACATATAAGGCTTCGGTCGCAAAAGCTGCTTTGGCGGCCGGTGCGCATATCGTGAACGATATCTGGGGATTACATACTCCAGGCATGGCTGAAGTTGCCGCCGCGCAACGTGCGCCGGTTATCATCATGCATAATCAAGTCGATTCGATTTATCAGCATGACATCATGTCTGATATGATTACTTTTCTCGAAGAAAGCATCGAGATCGGTATAAAAGCAGGCATTCCTTTTGAAAATTTCATTGTTGATCCTGGTATTGGTTTTGGTAAAACAACGGTCCAAAACCTGGAAGTAATGGCTCGGCTAGGTGAACTTAAGTCGTTGGGATGTCCCATATTGCTCGCTACATCGCGAAAACGCTTCATCGGCGAGGCATTAGGCGGTCTGCCGCCGCAAGAGCGAGTAGAGGGAACTGGGGCAACGGTCGCTTGGGGGATTATGCAGGGAGTACAAATGGTGCGGGTACACGATGTTAAAGAAATAGTCCGAGTAACTCGGATGATTGATACACTAGTAAGGAGAGATTTTCATGCATGACACGATTACTCTATCAAATATGACATTTTTTGGCCGTCACGGTGTTTATCCATATGAGCAGGAACACGGCCAACGGTTTCTGGTAGATATCGAGATGAGCGCTGACCTTGAGCAGGCGGCTCAGACAGACCATTTAGAAGCAACTGTTGACTATACGGCAGTATATGATGCAGTCAAAAGAATTGTTGAAACTGAGCACTATCAATTGCTTGAAGCCTTGTGTGGCCGTATTACTGGCGTCGTATTAGAGTTTCCTCATGTCAAACGAGTCGTAGTCCGAATCCGCAAACCGGCGGCGCCTGTCCCCGGCGCTCTTGATTTCGTTCAGGTTGCCTTGTCGAGGAGCAAATGATTTACCTAGGATTAGGCTCAAACATGGGAGAACGCGAATGTTATTTAAGACAGGCAGTGAGTATTCTTGCTGCTCATCCTGACATCCAGGTTATCAAAAAATCAGCCATTTATGAAACTGAACCGTTCGGTTATATTGATCAAGCTGCATTTCTCAACGCGGTGATTGCCATTGAATCAAATTTATCTCCTGCCGAACTGTTGAGGGTCTGTCTTGAAACAGAAAGCTGCTTAGGCAGAGTGAGAAATGCTCGCTGGGGTCCTAGGACAATCGATATCGATATATTGTTATTTCATGATCAGTTAATTGATACGGATACTTTGAAAGTGCCACATCCATATATGCATCTTCGACCGTTCGTGTTGATCCCTTTACGTGATTTGACCGGTGACGACATCGTCCTACACGGACTTACAACTGGTGAATTATTAGCTACATGCGAACCATCTTCTGTTACGTTTTATCAAAGTTTCGATTGATGGGAGTGCGGTGAATTGAAAATCTTAATTATCAGCGCCCCGATAGGCTCTGGTCATGTCAGGGCTGGCCAGGCGGTGGGGGCTGCGCTGCAGTCAATCGACCCTGCAACAAACGTTGTTTATGCCAACGTCTTTGATTTTTTTCCTTCCTTTATTGGAAATTCAGTCCTTAATACTTATCTGAAAATACTTGCCATCTTTCCTCAAGCATATGGAATGGCATATGGATGGGGGAATACTAGTCGGCTGGCACTTGTCGGCCGCAATATAATCAGTCGTTTTCTTGCCAAGCAGATGCTTACCTATATCAAATCACTAGAGCCCGACGTTGTTGTTTGCACCCATGCTACTCCTGCGGGGTTAGTGGCTGATCTCTTGCGCCGAGGTGAACTTACATCGCCCGGTGTCGCTATCGTGACAGATTTTGTCGTGCACCGACTATGGATATATCCTGAAATTACTCATTATTGCGTCGCTAACCAAGAATTGCGTCAAGAATTGACTGCTAACGGTATACCTTTGCAACGCAGTACAGCTAGTGGCATTCCAGTAGCTGCTGGCTTTGCTGACTCCAATACAATTGCCACGGTCAAAGATTTGAGTCTTGATTGCGATTTACCTACCATTATGATAATGGGCGGCGGGGCTGGACTTTTGCCTATGGAAGATATCATTAGGGCTCTTAACAGTCTGGAACGAAGAATCCAGATAGTAGCCATTTGCGGCAGCAATCGAAAAATGTCTAGATGCTTGTCAAAACTGGCGAGTTCGATCAAACATCAATTAATCGTGTATGGCTTTGTCGAAAATATCGCAGAATTGATGGCTGTCTCTGATCTGTTAGTAACTAAGCCCGGCGGCATGACCTCAGCAGAGGCCATGTGTTGCGGCCTTCCACTCATTATTTACCGTCCCATTCCGGGACAGGAAGAAGAGAATGCCAAACGCCTGATCCAACAAGGCAGTGCTTTGCAGGCTAATACACCTGATGCTCTGACTGCGACTGTTGGTATGTTGCTGACTGAGAGAGGAAGATTGACGCAGATGCACCAAAGATCACTCGCAATGGCAAGGCCGGATGCTGCCGAGGTGGCAGCCCACGTGATTCGCAGTCTTGTTGTGAAATAAATTGCAAATAGGACATTTTTTTACAGTACCACCTTGACCTATTTTTTACAGATAGTTATAATTATTCCATTATCTAAATCCCGTACACAGTCCGGCAGTGTCCGGCCCTATAGGAGGGACCATGGAGAACGCGTATATCGCTGCACTGCTCACCGTTACAGGGATAGGTCAGGAACGAGTTAAAACTCTGATTCGCTATTTTGACAGCGCCCGACAGGCTTGGTTGGCTGACATGCGCGATTTGATTTTGAGCGGTTGCTTGCCTGAGACTGCTGCAGAGGAAATTATCGAAAAACGAAAACATATAAACCCCGTTTCCTTGCTAGACACTTGGCACAATCGCGGTATTTCCGTTGTCTCGCGAACAGATTCTTGTTATCCGGCTTTATTGCAAACAATCTATAATCCGCCTGAGTTGCTGTTTTATCGTGGAGTTTTACCACCCAATGACCAACTAATTGCCATCGTTGGGACTAGACGGGCCTCGGCATATGGAAAGAATGCAGCTAAAAGCTTAGCATCAACGTTAGCTGCTGCCGGGTTTTGGGTGGTTAGCGGGGCAGCCAGAGGAATTGACACAGCTGCGCATCTTGGCGCTATCGAGCAGGGCAAAACCATCGCCGTTCTTGGTTGTGGCGTTGACATCTGTTATCCACAAGAAAATGCAAAGCTTTTATGCCAGATTGCTGCTTCGGGAGCGGTCATATCTGAGTATCCGCCGGGAACTCCGCCTACGCCCGGACTATTTCCCGCCCGAAATAGAATTATTAGTGGTCTTTCGCGTGGAGTAGTCATTATTGAGGCTGGAGAAAAGAGCGGTGCGTTAATTACCGCTGACGCCGCACTCGAACAAAATCGCGATGTGTTCGCAGTTCCCGGCAGTATTTTCACTCAGCAGAACCGCGGCTCTCATAACTTAATTAAGCAAGGGGCAAAATTAATTGATTGTGCCGCGGATATTTTGGAAGAATATCAAATAGAGTACATTACAAAAAAAGAACTTCCTCAGCTGACCCCGGATCAAACTGTTGTGTACAGTGTACTAACATCAGATTTGCCGTTGGCTTTAGAAGAAATTGTCATGCGGACCAATCTAGCGGCAGCTAATGTATCATATATATTACTGCAGTTTGAACTGCAGGGAATTGCCCATTCAGACGGGCAACGTTATGTGCGAAGCGCTTGGGAGGGAAATCGTTGAACAAGGTACTTGTAGTAGTCGAGTCTCCGGCTAAGGCAAAAACTATAGAAAAATTTCTTGGCAAATCATATTCAGTAAAAGCTTCGATGGGCCATTTGCGCGATTTGCCCAAAAGTCAGTTCGGGGTTGACGTTGACGCAGACTTTTCTCCCAAATATATTAACATTCGTGGTAAAGGCGACTTAATTAAGCAATTGAAGGAAGAAGCCAAAAAGGCCTCCAAAGTTTATCTGGCAACTGACCCGGATCGCGAGGGGGAAGCGATCGCCTGGCACCTTGCTTATTTGTTGAATATTCCTGTTGACAGCTCCTGTCGGGTTACCTTTAATGAGATCACCAAGCCTGTAATCCAGGGTGCCGTAAAAAAAGCTCGTTCTATTAATTTGAACCAAGTTGACGCCCAACAGGCCAGACGGATTTTGGATAGGATTGTGGGTTATAAGTTGAGCCCACTTTTATGGCGAAAGGTTCGAAAAGGATTGAGCGCCGGTCGGGTACAGTCAGTCGCAGTCCGCTTGATTTGTGACAGAGAACGTGAAATTGCCGCATTTGTTTCCAAAGAGTATTGGACAATTACTGCGCGATTGCGTGAGAAGATTAAGTCCCCGCTATTTGATGCTGAATTAACGCATGTTGATGGTAAGAAACCTGAAATTTCGAATGAGCAGCAAGCAGGTGCGCTGGTCGACGAAGCATCGGCGCAAACATGGATTGTCAAGGATATTAAGCGCCGCGAGCGCCGCCGTAATCCTGCACCGCCATTTACAACTAGCAGTCTTCAACAAGATGCTTTTCGCAAGTTAGGGTTTACCTCTCGAAAAATCATGATGTTAGCCCAACAATTGTATGAAGGTCTGGAAATCGGGTCAGCTGGTTCAGTTGGCCTGATCACATATATGCGAACGGATTCCACCCGCGTTGCAGTCAGTGCTCAAGAGGAAGCGCGCGAAGTTATCCAAGACAAATTTGGAGCTTCATATCTGCCAGAGAAACCACCAGTATACGCGGCAGGCAAAAAGGCGCAAGATGCTCACGAGGCGATTCGGCCGACTAGTCTTAATCTGCCTCCAGATGCGGTTGCCGCTTATTTGACTCGTGACCAAATGAATTTATATACTTTGATTTGGCAACGCTTCATCGCCAGTCAGATGAGTCCTGCTGTTTATGACACTTTAACCGTTGAAATTACTGCAGGCCGTCTGTCGTATAGGGCTCTAGGCTCGCAACTGAAGTTCTCCGGATTCTTATCTATCTACACTGAGGGTAAGGAAGAGGACGATACAGATAAAGAAAAGGATGTATTTTTACCAGAACTTAATATCGGGCAGGAATTGAAACTATACAAAGTTCTTCCTAAACAGCATTTTACGGAACCGCCTCCCCGGTATTCTGAGGCAACGCTGATTAAGACACTTGAGGAAAAAGGTATCGGCCGTCCCAGTACTTACTCCCCAATTATTGAAACTATTTTGGCGAGGGATTATGTGGTAAAGCAGGAGAAACGCCTGCATCCCACAGAGCTTGGGTTTGTAGTAGTTGATCTGCTTAAGCAGTATTTCCCTGATATTGTTGATGTTGCTTTTACCGCAGGGATGGAAGGAAAACTCGATGAAGTGGCTGATAATGAACTCTCGCCGGTACAACTGCTGCGTGATTTTTATCAACCGTTCATTCAAACTCTAAATCAAGCGGAAGAAGAAATAGGGCATGTCGATTTACCAGTTGAAGTTAGTGATGTTGCATGCGAACATTGTGGTCGCATGATGATTGTCAAAAAAGGTCGTTATGGTGCTTTCTTAGCCTGCCCGGGATTTCCAGAATGCCGTAATACGAAACCGATTGTCAAAGAAACCGGAGCAGCATGTCCGCTATGCGGCGGTGGAGTAGTAGAGCGCAAGACAAAACGAGGCAAAGTCTTTTATGGCTGTCAAAACTACCCAGACTGCAATTTTGTCACTTGGGATGCGCCTTTGCCTTCTTCCTGTGCAGAATGCCGTGCCTTTATGGTTGCACATAAATATAGCCGGGGACCGGTTACAATGCGTTGTAGCAACGCTGCGTGCCCCACCAATCAGAAGCACTCTTTGCCGAAAGAGAAGGCTAAGTCGACAACCGGCAAATCTAAGCAAACTGCCAAGGGTGGTAAGAAAACTATAAAATCGTCAACAAAGAAACAAAGCAAGTAAAGCGAGGGTATTTATGACACAAGTTACAGTAATCGGCGCTGGTCTGGCGGGTAGTGAAGCCGCCTGGCAAATTGCACAGTCCGGCGTCAGCGTTACTCTTTATGAAATGCGGCCAGGACGAATGACTCCAGCGCATAAATCAGACCAATTCGCCGAGTTGGTCTGTAGCAATTCACTGCGAGCCGCTAATATAGAGAATGCGGTAGGTTTATTGAAAGAAGAGATGCGGCAATTGGGTTCGCTGATTATGCAGGCAGCTGACGCGAACAGACTTCCTGCTGGCGGCGCATTGGCCGTGGATCGAGAGGACTTTAGCGCATATATAACCAACCGTTTGTCACAACATCCTTTAGTAAATATTATTCGGGAGGAGGTAACAACCGTTCCTGAAGGAATCGTGATCTTTGCTAGCGGTCCTTTAACATCATCCGCGCTTTCGACCACAATTCAAGAACTCACCGGTAGCGACAGGCTCTATTTTTATGATGCGGCTGCCCCGATTATCGCTTGGGATTCGCTTGATATGAATGTGATTTATCGTGCCTCACGCTATGGCAAAGGGGATGATGACTATCTAAATTGTCCAATGAATCGTGAGACATATGAAGCGTTCTGGCACGAGTTAGTTCATGCAGAAACAGTACCAGTGAAGGATTTTGAGAAAGAAATATATTTTGAGGGCTGTATGCCGGTTGAAGTTATGGCTGCCAGAGGGATTGATACTCTCCGTTTTGGCCCGCTTAAACCTGTAGGCCTGCCTGATCCCAATACCGGTGAGATTCCATGGGCGGTAGTACAGCTTCGCCAAGACAATACGGCTGCAACCCTTTATAATATAGTAGGCTTCCAGACCCATCTAAAATGGCCTGAACAGCAAAGAGTATTCCGTATGATCCCTGGTCTGGGCAAGGCGGAGTTTGTCCGACTCGGAGTAATGCATCGCAATACCTACATAAACTCACCATCTGTATTGCTGCCCACCTTGCAGCTACGTAGTGATACGCGCATCCTTTTTGCCGGCCAAATGACTGGCGTTGAGGGCTATGTTGAATCTGCCGCGTCGGGCCTGCTAGCCGGCATTAATGCCGCCCGTTTGGCTAAAGACTCTCCGGTCCTCGAATTCCCGAGAAACACAGCACACGCATCGCTTGCTCACTACATTACTCATGCTGAAGCCAAGTCTTTTCAGCCGATGAATATTAACTTTGGTTTACTGCCGCCACTAGGAAGAAAAATCAGAGATAAGAAAGAAAAAAATCGGCTAATAGCGGAACGATCCTTAGAAGAACTGCGTCAATTTATAGAAAAGTATGACAATATCCTTGCGTAATTTGCATATATGTGCTACTATAAAGTGTGAATTTCGGCTAGCATATTCAAGAAAAGGCAATATCCATGACTAATTGTGACAAAGCTGTGCAAGATTTTATTCTGTATCTTCAACTGGAGAAGAACGCCTCAGCGCATACAATTGCCAGCTATAGCGCAGACATTTCCACCTTTTTGGAGTACGCAAGGCACCAAGGATTTAATGGTGACTTCGGATCAGTCAATCAAATGATCATTCGCTCCTACCTTGCCTACATGAAGACGAATGAGTATGCTCGCCGCACTATCGCTCGTCGTATTGCAGCGCTGCGTTCATTATTCCGCTTCCTCTGCCGTGAAAATGTTCTTGAAAACAACCCTTTTAACTCTATCCACACACCTAAGCTGGAAAAGCGGCTACCTGAATTTCTTGATGAAGCCGAACTAAACGACTTATTTGCTCTACCTGGACACAATTTGCTAGGATTGCGCGATTTGGCAATTTTGGAATTATTGTATGCAACCGGTGTAAGGGTTAGTGAACTGGTTGGTCTTAATCTTTACGATATTGATTTTGACAGTCGTTTTGTGTTAGTGTATGGCAAGGGATCAAAAGAGCGTATCGTACCCGTTGGACGTAAGGCAGTTAATGCCCTGACTATCTATCTTGAACACTCGCGCCCCAAACTGTATAGTAAGCACCAAGGACATGAGCACAAAAAAGTGTTCGTTAATAGTAAAGGCGGACCGCTAACAGACCGCAGTGTCCGGCGTATCCTCGAGAACTATGTAGACAGACTGGCTCTTGCCAAGCATGTTACTCCTCACACAATTCGTCATAGTTTTGCTACGCACTTACTCGATCATGGGGCTGATCTCCGCTTTGTTCAAGAACTTCTAGGGCATGTCAGTCTTTCCACAACACAACTTTACACTCACATTACCAAAGAGAAACTAAAGGCTATCTATCGGCACGCGCATCCTCGAGCATAGGAGGGATAGCATGTTTCACGCGACCACAATTGTCGCCGTGCGTCACAAAGGTAAAACTGCGCTCGCAGGCGATGGTCAGGTAACTTTTGGCGGAAATACGATAATGAAGCACAATGCGAAAAAGGTTCGCACATTATACCATGGCAAGGTATTAGCCGGCTTTGCTGGGTCTGTCGCTGATGCTTTCACCTTATTCGAGAAGTTTGAGGGTAAACTGGAAGAGTTCCATGGTAATATGATGCGAGCTGCCGTTGAATTGGCTAAAGAATGGCGACTCGACCGAGTCTTGCGTCGACTGGAAGCGCTTCTCATTGTATCTGACGCTGAACGCTTACTGATTATATCTGGTAATGGAGAAGTGATCGAACCTGATGACGGAGTGACAGCTATCGGTTCAGGTGGTCCCTATGCTTTAGCCGCAGCTAGGGCGCTTGTAAACCACTCTGAGTTGTCAGCAGGAGAAATTGCGAGGCAAGCGTTGGAGATCGCGGCCGGAATATGCGTATTCACAAACAATCGAATCACAGTGGAAGAATTGTAAAACCGGGGAGGGGTGAACTTGACCGAGTTGACGCCCAAGCAGATTGTAGATGAGTTGAATAAATACATCGTTGGGCAACATCAAGCAAAAAGGTCAGTTGCAATCGCTTTACGGAACCGCTGGAGAAGCAGAATGCTGCCTTCAGCTATGCAGGAAGAGGTCATACCTAAAAACATTCTCATGATTGGCCCCACGGGGGTAGGAAAAACCGAGATTGCCAGGCGTCTAGCTAAGCTGGTAAATGCCCCATTTATCAAAGTGGAGGCGACCAAGTTTACTGAGATCGGCTATGTGGGGCGAGATGTAGAATCCATGGTTAGAGATTTAGTAGAAACAGCTATTCGTATGGTCAAGCAGGAACGAATACTGGAGGTAAATGATAAAGCGCGGGAATTGGCTGACGAACAGATTGTTAACTTTTTCTGCCCGACAGTGAAAGAAACTCCCCGCAACCCATTTGAACTCCTTTTCTCAGGGACTGCAGGCAGTACCGAACCGAATAAAAATGATTCTAAATTTGATGACCAGGCTGAACGTACACACTGGCGAGAACTCTTGAAGCAAGGTGAATTAGAAGACGAGCTAATCGAAATTGCGGTAGAAGACATTACTCACCCACCTATGGGAATGTTCGCTGGATCGGGTATGGAAGAAATGGGAATTAACCTAGGAGATATGCTAGGGAATTTACTGCCCAAGAAAACAAAAAAACGGAAACTTACAGTGGCAAACGCAAGGAAAATTCTCATACAGGAAGAAGCCCAAAAGTTGATTGACATGGACCAAGTTATCGCTTCCGCCATTCAATTAGCAGAAAATGCGGGCATCATCTTTCTAGATGAAATCGATAAAGTCGCTGGCCGAGGCCGAACGAGCGGACCTGATGTATCACGCGAAGGAGTTCAGCGTGATATTCTTCCAATCGTTGAAGGATCGACTGTTGTCACAAAGTATGGTCCGGTAAAAACTGATCATATTCTTTTTATCGCTGCTGGTGCATTCCACATCTCAAAGCCCTCGGATCTCATTCCGGAATTGCAAGGCAGGTTTCCCATCCGTGTCGAACTGACGAGCTTGTCCAAGGAGGACTTCAGACAAATCCTCACCGAGCCGTCGCAGGCACTAATCAAGCAATATATATGCTTACTCGCGGCAGAAGGAGTTGCAATCACATTCTCAGATGATGCGGTTGATGAAATTGCTAATATTGCCTGCACCATCAACACTGAGACAGAGAATATCGGCGCTCGCCGACTATACACAGTGATGGAAAAGCTTCTCGAACAACTATCCTATGAAGCGCCTGACCTTGAGCAAAAAGAGATTCATATCGACAGACAATACGTCAGGACAATGCTAAACCATATAGTAGTTGATCAGAATCTAAGTCACTATATTCTATAGAGTAAAAAAACATATTTTTATTATTGAAAGGTAGGCGAATTTTAAATGCAATCATTGCTAGAACGCACCCGTAAGATCAACAAGTTGCTCCAAAAGTCAGAAAAAGTGGAGTATAACGAAATATCCTCAGTTTTGTGTCATGTAATTAATGCTAATATTTATGTCGTCGACAAAGGTGGCGCAGTCTTAGGATACGCTCTACTTGATGATTTTGAATGCGACATGATGAAGGAGCTTGTTCTCAAGCAGGGAATTTTTCCTGAGCGTTATACCGAATGGCTACTAAAGATTTCTGAGACTTCTCCTAACTTACAGCTCCAACATGGCATGTGCGCGTTCAGCCCAGAACCAACCAATTGTATCTTTAATGATAAATTTACGACAGTAATTCCAATCTATGGTGGTGGTGATCGCCTAGGGACTTTACTGGTCGCTAAATTTCATGACCACTTAACTGATGGCGATCTGATTCTGGCCGAATATGGTGCCACCGTTGTTGGAATGGAGATTTTACGAGATCGTAGCGAAAAAATTGAAGAAGAAGCGCGCAAAAAGGCGACAGTCCAAGTTGCTTTAGGTACGCTTTCCTACTCTGAACTAGAAGCAGTTATCCATATTCTCAGCGAGTTGGATGGCAATGAAGGTTTGTTGGTTGCCAGTAAAATTGCCGATAGGGTCGGTATCACCCGGTCTGTCATCGTGAATGCGCTACGGAAATTTGAGAGCGCGGGTGTTATTGAGTCCAAGTCTCTTGGTATGAAAGGTACCTATATCCGAGTTCTTAACGAACGCCTGTTGGATGAATTGAAGAAAATGAAGAAATAATAGAACCACACAAAAAAGCCGTCTGCGGACGGCTTTTTGTGTGTCTTGGCAAATAATCAGACTAATGTCCTATTTTATGAAGATTATCGGTGTTAATCGTTATTTAACAAATTCAACATTGAAGGAAATGCGCAATTCCTGTAGAATTATGGTATGGTATGGCATGTAATTAAATAAATTTGTCATTTTATTTGTTTTTTTTGCCAGAGGAGGGCTCTCGTGAATATTTTATCTTCAGCACCTCATGCAGCTTTGCTTGAACAAGCAATCGCCGCAGCTTCCGTTCGACATAAGGTCATCGCAGATAATATCGCTAATGTAAATACTCCGGGCTTTAAGCGTAGCGAGGTACGCTTTGAAGATGCTTTGCGTGAAGAAATGGATTCTAAAAAGAAAAAGTTACCTATGTCCATAACCCATGAACGCCATATTGGGCAGATAGTTCGTTCTAATGCGCTCAGCCCTCAAATTCGTACAGTGACTGAAAATTCATATCGTACTGATGGAAATAACGTCGATATTGAAATTGAAATGGCAAATATGGCTAAAAACACTATTTATTATGATGCAACAGTACAGCAACTTAGTCGCCACTATTCGTCGATAAAATCAGCGATTAATGAAGGGAGGCGTTAATAATGGGGATGTTTAGCGCCATCGACGCTGCGGCTTCGGGCTTAACCGCAGAGAGGTTGCGATTGGATGTCATATCGAATAATATTGCCAATGCCAATACGACGAGGACAGCCGCTGGCGGTGCATATCGGCGTCAAATGGTCGTATTTCAACCGCGTACCGATCAACCATCGTTTTTACAAACCCTTAACAGTCAACTTGCCGTTGGCGAAGGAGTTCGGGTTGTTGGAATTAAACAAGATGAATCTCCGCTGCGAAAAGTGTTTGACCCGCAACACCCTGACGCCAGCCCTGAAGGCTATGTAGAAATGCCGAATATACATATTGTCACTGAAATGGTCGACATGATTACTGCAACCCGAGCGTACGAGGCCAATGTAGCTGCTGTTAATGCAGCTAAAGGGATGGCCATGAAGGCGCTAGAAATTGGGCGTTAGGAGGTAGAAGATGAGAATTGATGCAATTAAGCCAACTGAGATCATCCGTAATGCTAACTCTGCTGTAAAACCTGTAGGTGCTAATGAAGCAGACTTCGGAAAAATGCTGTCTGAAGCGTTGGATAGTGTAAACCATTTGCAGAAGGACGCGGAAAAAGCATCTATTGATCTCGCGGCAGGTAAGATACAGGATATTTCCCAAGTGACAATCGCCTCCGAAAAAGCAGCAGTCGCTTTGCAACTCACCATGCAAGTTCGCAATAAAGTTATCGATGCATACCAAGAAATTATGAGAATGCAAGTGTGACGCCAGAAACTGCTGGGTAGTTATTGCTTGGAAGGGTGGAGACGATGGTCGACTGGAAAGAACAGTCTCTACGTCTTTGGCAAACCATCGATAAACGTCAGCGGTACATACTAGGCGGCGTAGCTTTATTATTGTTCCTATCCATACTTGGATGGAGCTACTGGTGGGGCGGTCGACCGGAATATGTTCCGTTGTTTACGAATATGGAAGCCAAAGACGCTGGCGAAGTAGCCGCAAAGTTGAAAGAAATGAAGGTCCCGTACGAGATTGGCAATAATGGGACTGCCATCATGGCACACTCCAACGATGTGTACCGTATCAGACTGGAGTTGGCTAGCATAGGATTGCCCCGAGGCAACAAGGGGTTTGAAATTTTCGATCAAAACAAGTTTGGTGTAACTGAATTCCAAAATAAGGTCTATTTACTACAGGCTTTGCAGGGTGAATTGTCTCGTACAATTGAACAACTTGCCGAAGTCGAAAAGGCTAGAGTTCATATCGTTATGCCGGAAGACAGTCTGTATAGAAAAAATGAAAAGCCGGCAACGGCTTCTATTATGTTGAAACTTCGCCCTAATTCTCAGCTTTCAAAAGAGCAAGTTCGCGGAATCGTTAACCTCGTTGCCCACAGCATTCAAGGTTTAAAGGCGGAAAATATCACTGTTGTTGATAATTTCGCACGCGTTCTTAACGAAGAAGAGCCGAATTCACAGCAACAATTCGATACCAAAGCCAACTTAACGTTTATCGAGTTGACGAAAAAAGTGCAAGATGGTCTGCAGAAGAGTGCTCAATCAATGTTAGAGCAGGTGCTTGGACCAGGCAAGGCTGCGGTTAGAGTCAATGTCGAGCTTAACTTTGACCAAAGAATAGTTGATAAACAAACCTTTCAGCCAGTTGTCGACGATAAAGGCATTGTTCGCAGTATGCAGGAGTCGACAGAAGCATACAAGGGAACCACTGGCGCGCTAGGTGGAACGCCTGGAGTCGCCACCAACATCCCGGGCTATGTAACCAATAATAATAATACTCAATCCAACTATGATAAAAAAGAAGTGACTCGCAACTACGAAGTAAATGAGACCAAGGAAAAAGTAGTCGCCGCTCCAGGTTCAATAAAGCGTTTGACCGTTTCCGTTTTGGTGGACGCCAATGTAGGCGGATCACAGCAAGAAAGCATCGCAAAAGTGGTATCATCTGCCGTGGGGCTAAATCCTGCTCGTGGTGATGCCATCGCTGTTGAAATTATTCCTTTCAATACAGAGGCTACTGATCGGTTGAAACAAGAACTTTCCTCAGAACAACAAAGTAAACAAAATATGTATATTATACTTGGCATCGCAGCAGTTGTTTTATTACTTGCGTATTTCATTGCCCGTTTGGTTATTCGCAGAAGAAAAGAAAATGAAGTTCAAATTGTAACTAGTCTTGAAGAGACTGCTTCTGCCGTAGAGCTGCAAGAACCGGTTGTTCAACCCATGAGTCCCGAAGAGCAAGAACGAATTCAACAACGCGAAACGGTTGAACGGTTTGCAAAAGCAAAACCGGAAGAAGTTGCACAATTAGTTCGGGCTTGGTTAGGTGACGAATAGACAGGCAGAGGGGTGAGGCTATGTATCAAGCTGAGTTTTCAGGAAAACAAAAAGCAGCCCTCCTTCTGATTGCCTTGGGGCCGGACATTTCCGCTCAAGTATTTAAGCATCTGAAAGAGGATGAATTGGAAAAGCTGACTCTGGAAATAGCCAATCAGCGTAAAGTGACACAGGAGCAGAAAGATAAGGTCTTAGCTGAGTTTCATCAGATGTGTGTTGCAAAAGACTTTATTACTACTGGTGGTTTGGATTACGCACGCGAAATTCTCGAGAAAGCGCTAGGCGCTGAAAAGGCAGTCTCTATTATCAATAGGCTGACTTCAAGCTTGCAAATCCGGCCGTTCGACTTTGCCCGAAAAACAGATCCT
Source organism: Anaerosporomusa subterranea (assembly GCF_001611555.1). Taxonomy (NCBI): domain Bacteria; kingdom Bacillati; phylum Bacillota; class Negativicutes; family Acetonemataceae; genus Anaerosporomusa; species Anaerosporomusa subterranea. The sequence continues at coordinate 427,773 of NZ_LSGP01000013.1, read as the reverse complement.
GGACAATTACTTAACTTTATTCAAAATGAGCATCCTCAGACATTAGCGCTAATTATGGCATATCTGCAGCCTGACCAAGCGGCAACGATCATTTCCTCCCTGCCGCCGGAACGTCAAGTTGAAGTAGCCAGACGAATTGCAACCATGGATAGGACCTCTCCTGATGTTATCAAAGATGTTGAACGTATCCTTGAACGTAAGCTTTCGACTATGACCAGTCAAGACTTTACGACAGCGGGTGGAGTTGACTCAATCGTCGATGTCTTGAATCGTGTCGACAGAGCTACAGAACGCACGATTATCGAGAATCTTGAAGTACAACATCCTGAATTAGCCGAAGAAATTAAAAAACGGATGTTTGTCTTCGAAGATATTGTGTTGCTTGACGACAGATCGCTACAGTTGGTCTTACGACAAGTGGAATCGAAAGATTTGGCTCTTAGCCTTAAAGCCTCGTCAGGTGAAGTAACAGAAAAAGTATTCCGCAATATGTCAAAGCGCGCAGCAGAGATGCTGAAGGAAGAAATACAGTATATGGGACCTGTTCGTATTCGTGATGTTGAAGAATCGCAGCAGAAAATTGTCAATGTAATCCGTAGCCTAGAAGAGTCTGGAGAAATTGTTGTTTCCAGAGGAAAAGGAGACGAGATTATTGTCTAAGATTATTAAACAAGTAAGGCTTAATAATCTCCCTGTTGTGATTAATAATCTTTGCCTGGTAGTGTCTGATGATAAAATAATACATCCTGATGACCAGCAACAAGGCTTTACTCCAGACATTACCCTACAAGTCGAGGCAAGAGCGGTCGCTATTATCGAAAAAGCCAAGCTTGACATGGAGAAGCAATCTAGTGCGTTATATGAACATAGTAAAAAAGCGGGCTTTGCAGAAGGTAAGGAGCAGGGCTATTCGGAAGGTAAAGATGCTGGCTATGTAGATGGAAAAGAGGCTGGCTATGCGGATGGCTTTACCCAAGGGGAAGAAGCGGCGAAGGTGAAAATGGAATCAGCAGTTCACCAAGCCGCTGAAGAAGCCACAAGAATTATCGCTGAAGCCAACCGGCAAGCCCAACTCACTGTGCTTGCATCAGAAAAGCAAATACTCGATATCGCCTTAGCAATTACCGAAAAGATCTTAGCTTGTGAGATAGATGCTAACTCACAAGCAGTGGTTACTATCGTCAAAAGTGCCATGGATAAAGTACGAGATCAATCGCAAATCACCGTGCGAGTCAATCCTGCTGATTTCGAGTTTGTTATTGCCGCCAAAAGTGAATTGGAAGCCATTTTACAACGCGAACAATCTGTAGATTTTGCCGCAGATCAAACAGTAAGCAGGGGTGGTTGTGTAATCGATTCTACATTCGGGTCGGCTGATGCACGACTGGAAACACAATTACATGCAGTCCGAGCGATTATTAGGAGCTTACTACCATGATCGCTTTTGATTTTACAAAATACTTGGAATCAATCAGAACCGCCGAAACGATTCAAATGAATGGTAAAATCACACAAATTATCGGACTGCTGATTGAATCGCAAGGTCCTCTGGTTCAATTAGGAGAACTTTGCACTATTCATCCTCGTTCCGTGACTGAACCTGTTCCTGCTGAAGTGGTCGGCTTTCGCCATGATCGTGTATTGTTGATGCCGCTAGGTGAAATGCAAGGAATTGGACCCGGCTGTGAGGTACGCGCTGCACATAAAATATGTAGCATTAAAGTCGGAACACAACTATTAGGTCGAATAATTGACGGTTTGGGTAATCCGCTTGATGGTAAAGGACCAATTCTTAGTGATATCGAGTATCCACTGCAAGCGCCTCCTCCTTCTCCGTTAAGTCGTCCCCGTATTAACGATAAACTATCAGTCGGTGTCAGAGCTATCGATGGCATGCTAACCCTTGGACGAGGACAACGTGTCGGCATAATGGCAGGCAGTGGAGTGGGCAAGAGTACTTTGCTTGGCATGATTGCGCGAAATACAGAAGCCGATATCAGTGTCATCGCCCTGGTCGGAGAACGCGGACGAGAGGTACGAGAGTTCATTGAGCGTGATTTGGGTGAAGAAGGACTAAAACGTTCAGTAATCGTTGTCGCAACCTCTGATCAACCTGCATTGTTACGAATAAAATGTGCGATGGCAGCTACGGCTGTCGCCGAATATTTTCGTGATAACGGTAGGAACGTCATGCTGATGATGGATTCAGTAACTCGCTTTGCTATGGCGCAAAGGGAGGTTGGACTGACAGTAGGGGAACCTCCTGCGACACGCGGCTATACTCCGTCCGTTTTTGCCATGTTACCGCGTTTACTCGAAAGGGCTGGAACAGGAGAAAAAGGCTCGATTACCGGTATTTATACTGTTCTTGTTGATGGCGATGATATGAATGAGCCAATTGCAGATTCTGTACGCAGTATTCTTGACGGTCATATCGTCTTATCACGTTCGATAGCAGCTATGAATCATTTTCCTGCTATTGATGTATTGTCTAGTGTTAGCCGTTTAATGTTAGAAATTGTATCTCCCCAGCAATGGCAAGCTGCACAGAAATTGCGCTCGCTCATGGCTACATATAAAGAAGCAGAGGACTTAATCAATATTGGCGCTTATGCTTCAGGCAGCAATCCTGCTATTGATGAGGCGATTAGTATGATTATGCAAGTGCGAGAGTTCTTGCAGCAGCAAGTTTATGAGCAATCTTCGATGGAACAGACGATCCAACGCCTGGATGCTCTTACTGGCTGATAGGAGGATCTGTAATGCAGCGTTTCCAGTTCCGCCTTGAAGCATTGCTCAAGTATCGAAAACTCCAGACTGATCAAGCCCAGGCGGAACTTGGACAAGCAACCGTTGAGTGGCAAAATCAGCTATCTGCACTCAATACACTTTTTGAAAAGAAGGAACAATTATCTGAGCACCTTCGAGACATTCAACAAACACCAATTCTTGTAGACGATCTCGTTTCTTGCCATGAGTATGGACAAATTCTTAGAAACAAAATAAATCAGCAGAAAGAAACTGTACATATAGCCGAACAGTATTGTGATGAGTGTCGTCAACGCTTGTCTGACTCACTGAAGCGTCAAAAGCTAGTAGAAAAGATCAGAGAAAAGCGTTGGACTCAATTTAACGAAGAACTGTTGCGGCAAGAGCAGAAAGAACTGGATGAGATTGGACTTCAACTCCATGTTCGGGGAGAGTAGAAAGATGTTAAACAGTGTTAATCAAGTTCTAAATCGAATTAACTCCATAGAAGCCAAGTTTTCCATAAAACCAGTCACTAGTGATTTTTCTCGCCAATTAACTGAGGCCATTAACGCTAGTTCCTCTAGATCTGCGACCAGCATAAGCCATAATCGGCCTGAGGTTGAACAAATGGTTCATGCTGCAGCTCTCCGTCATGGAGTTAAGCCCGAATTGGCTCTAGCGGTTGCCCGCACGGAATCAAATTTGTCACAGGACGCGATCTCACCAGTTGGCGCAGTTGGAGTTATGCAATTAATGCCTGATACAGCACAATCGTTGGGGGTACGAGACACGCATGACATTCGTGAAAACATTGACGGCGGGGTTCGCTACTTAAAACAAATGCTCGGAACCTTTCAAGATGAGCGTTTAGCTGTTGCCGCATACAATGCTGGTCCTGAGGCGGTTAAGCAGTACCGAGGCATTCCCCCATACGCAGAAACGCAAGGCTATGTTAAAAAGGTTTTTAATGAAATCGCTGATGGCAAGTAAAGGCAGGTTTAGCATATGGCGCCAACTGCTGTGAACCGAGCCGGGACGAATAAGCAGGTTGATAGGAAACCTAGCAGTGAGTACTCGCCTGTCGGTGTAAATAAGAAGACAGGATTGTTAAAAAAAATGCTGAGAATGTTCATGCTTTTACTTGTTCTCATTGCTGTTCTTGGCGCAGCCTTATTCGGAGCGGTTCACTATAAATTTCTTGATCTTGGCCAATTGGATTCACGATGGGGTTTTAGCAAATACCCGATAGTCGGCCAATTGTTTAAACAGACGCAACCCGAACAAGCGTCAAATCAAAGCGATTCTGCCGTTGATGCAGAACCCGCACTCCCATTGGCACCGCTGCCACCACCTCTAGCTGTAGATGTCTTGCCAAAGCCTTCTGCCCGTATCCCAACTATTCAAATTGATGATACAGAGCTGAAAAAGCAAGCAGCACTGAAGCTGGAAGCAGAACAAAAGCGGCTTGCCAAAGTATCCCGTCTCTATGATGGAATGAAACCAGAAGAGGCTGCACCTATTTTAAACGAACTTGATGACCAAACCGTGATCTTGATTTTTAGCAAAATGGAGGAAGAGCGAGTCGCTAAAATCATGACTCTGCTGGAACCGAGCCGTTCTGCCCGCCTAAGTGACGCTATGCTGAAAGGGCGTGTCAATAGCTAGCCCTTCTAGTATATACAAGCCAAAGGAAAGGAGGTGAAAATAAAATGGACAACATAACTTTTCAACTGCCTGCCGTTCGAGTCAAGCCGGATCCGCCGACGGTTCGCAAAAAGGAATCTGCAACTGAAAAAGCTACTTCGCCGTTTAACCGCTTGTTTGATAAGACAATGTCGTCGCAGCAGAGCGCTAGCGTGTCAGACGAGGAACAAATCGATACCAATCTCGAGTCAGATGATCAAGACAGCCTTATTAGTCAAGGAATTGCTAATAATCTGCTTCTTGCGTTAGTCACCGTACCACCAAATGTAATACCTGTTAATGCTCAACCGACTCTAAATCAAACAGGCACTAAAACCACCAAAACGCAGTTTGTAGACACACTTCTAAACAATAAAAGTCAGGATATTGGCAGGACGCTTTCGCGTGAACTTCCACAACAAGCTTCTTCCGACGAACAGCTAAGTGTTATGGTGAATGCACCTACGCAAACGTCGACTGACGCAAATCTTTCGATTCCAGCTTCCGGTAAGACAGTCTTTGGTGCAGACGGACAAGCCCTGTTATTAACCAAAGATATAGACACGAAACAGCCGGATACAAATCCTGCCACGTTGTCGCAAACGGAATTGCAGTCTAAGCTTGATGGCGTTATTTCAACTACTGTCAGTCCATTTAGCCCAGTTTCTTCAATACCTTCAGAAACTCATCATTCTTCGACTACTGTAACACCGCAACTCTCTGCAGAGCAGACCGAGTTACCAAAGTTACTGCCTGGCGACGAGTCAGTTCCTGTTAAACAGCTAAAACCTGACGTGGCATCAACTACAGCGCAAATTCAGTCACAGTCGCCAACTCTTGACTCAAATGAGTTGCCTTTAGTAAATCCGCCTGTAACGCCACCTGGCAAGAAAGAACAAATTTCATTCAAGCAACCTGTCGAAACTGAACATTCTACCATAGTGCCTGTCCAAGCGCAGTCTGTTCTTAATAATCTGAGCCAAGGTGACAAGGATTTTCTTTCACAGAGTGATTCATTTCCTGCCAATAACGGACTGACCGAATTGCGTGCAGGCAAGCTCGACGAACCGGTCTTTGATACCACACAACAAGTTGCTACACCAAATCAGCAGGACATCATTAGACAGATTGTAGATCGCGCACGTTTATATTTGCGGCCTGCAAATCAATCAGAAATGGTTTTGCAATTGCGACCTGAGCATCTCGGCGAACTGACCTTAAAAGTCAGTGTGGAAAGTGGATTAGTTAGCGCTACATTTCACTCTGACAACCCTGAAGTTCGTCAGGTTATCGAAGCTTCTTTGCCACAATTAAAGCAAGACTTGTCGCAACAGGGAATCAAGTTGGACAGTGTGAGCGTTTTCAGTGGATCAGAACAGTTTTTTGACAATGGGCAACGTTCTGGTCAACAGCAACAGTCTGTGCCCCTCCGCAAGAATCGGCGGGAACTTTTGCAGGCAATTGAATCTGCTGAAGAAGTAGCGGTCAGTACAACTGATGGTGTAGATTACAGAATATGAGCAAAGGAGGCGTAATGATGGCGACAATAGCTGGCATCACGACCAAGCAAACGCAAACATCGACAGATACTACCAACAAAAGCGCAAATGACGAGTTGGGGAAAGATGCTTTTCTCAAATTGCTGATTACCCAGCTTAGTAATCAAGATCCGCTTAGCCCGACGAATGACACTGAATTCATTTCACAGATGGCTCAGTTTTCGGCATTAGAACAAATGACCAATCTAAACTCCAGCATGACATCGGTTCAGGCCGCATCGATGATTGGCAAGCTAATTACTTGGGCTGAAGATGGTGAAGAGTTGGGCGGATTAGTCTCAGCAGTCCGAATTTCTAACGGAGAACCCAGCTTAGTAGTCGGCGAAAAAACGGTGAAATTGAGTACAGTAATGTCAGTATGGGATCCGACAATTTTGGATCCAGAAGATCCAGAAACAGTAGGTTGATATGATGGCAGACAATCGAATTATTTTCCCCCCTCTGCCGATTCCACCCTTATCTGGACAATCCAGAACAAAATCAGCAGAGATAGCAATTAAATCGACCTTCGGACAGGTGCTTGAGAAGGAACTAACAGATGTTAAGTTCTCACAGCATGCAAAAGAACGATTGCAAGTACGGAATATCAAGTTGGGCCAGGCTGAGTTAGCTAAGCTCACCGCCGCAGTAGATAAAGCGGCTGCAAAAGGCGCTCGAGAATCACTTGTTCTTATGGACAACGTAGCGCTCGTGGTTAGTGTAAAGAATCGCACCGTAATTACTGCTGTTGATGGAGCTAGTCTAAAAGACAATGTGTTTACCAATATCGACAGTGCAGTTATTATTTAGCAGGCCGGACCTCTTGAGGAAGCCTGCAGGCTGCTGATTGACTGAGGCAGCTACCATCTAGACATATATTCAATCAAATAGTAGGGAGGTCAAACCATTATGATGCGTTCACTTTTTTCCGGAGTTTCCGGATTGAAAAATCACCAGACTCGCATGGATGTTATCGGTAATAACATCGCCAACGTGAACACTGTTGGTTTCAAATCCGGGCAGGTACAATTTCAAGATGTCTTAAGCCAGACTTTGCAAGGATCTTCCGCTGGGGGCAATGGCCGTGGCGGCACTAACCCAATGCAAGTTGGCCTCGGCATGGGACTAGCCAGCATCAGTACTGTCTTTACAGACGGCAGTTTTCAGCCAACGGGAAAAGCGACAGACCTTTCCGTTCAGGGACAGGGGTTCTTCGTCCTGTCTGATGATGCCGCAGGTCTAAATAAGGTGTATACTCGCGCAGGCAATTTTGATTTTGACGCCCAAGGTAATTTCATCGTTCCTGGAACCGGTTACTTGGTACAGGGGTGGACTGCCGATGCGGACGGTAATATTACTATCTCTGGCGATACAGGCCCAATCAAGATACCTGTTGGCGATAGCATGAAACCAAAAGCGTCCCAAAATATGACTTTTGGTAACAACCTGATGGCGACAACCCCACTCGGCGAATCTGTCACAGAATCTTTAAAAGTATACGACTCATTAGGAATTGCCCATCAAGTTCAGGCAACTTTCACTCGTGTTGGTGACAAACGTTGGTTGTACTCGATGGATGTTCCCGACGCTACGGGTGCTATAGCGAATCGTCTGGGAGAAATCACGTTTAAAGACAATGGTATTGTTGATACGATATCGACGGTAACGCCTGCTGCAATCCCGACTGCTGGCATTACCGCATCTGCATTCCAATTGAATTCCACTGCTGGTTCTGTATTTACTCAACCGGTTACTGTGTTTGATGCTAGTGGCAATCCGCATGTATATGACATTAAATTCACGAATACAGGCACTACTTCTCCTAGCAATGATTGGACTTATTCGATAACAGAATCTGGCGTGAAAAATGCGACAGCGGTAAAAAGCGGTGTTGTTAAATGGGATGGCATAGCCGCAAATCCTTACTCATTTTTTGCCTCTGACGGTGTGACAGTAGATGCAACGGGCCTAGGTTTTACTGGTCCTGCTTCTACGGCTATTAGCGTGACGCTACCTGCACCTCCGACTGCAACGGTGACTACAGGTGGTACTTTTACCTCGGCTATACCTTATACAACCGCAGCGCAAGCCGACATTACCTTTACTGCCAGCGCTGGCGCTGCTCCTGTCACTCTTAAACTTGACATGGCGACTCTTACCCAATTTGGCAGTGCTACTACCATGAAAATTCTCGATCAAGACGGCTATGCCGCTGGACAGCTTGAGGCACAAGTCATTGACGTTAATGGTATCATTACTGGCCGCTACTCAAACAATCAGAGTCGTGTTTTAGGTCAAGTAGCAATTGCAAACTTTAATAATCCTGGGGGACTAACGAAGTCTGGCGAAAGCTTGTTCATTCAATCAGCTAACTCTGGTGAAGCGCAAATTGGCGCGTCAGGGACTGGCGGTCGTGGCAGTTTGAACCCTGGCAGTCTCGAAATGTCAAACGTCGATTTGGCGCAGGAGTTCAGCAACATGATCATTACCCAGCGCGGTTTCCAAGCCAACTCGAAAATTATAACCACTACTGACGAAATGCTTCAAGAACTAGCGAATTTGAAACGATAAAAGAAATGGGGAGGATTAGCTGCTTGCGGCAAATTAGTCCTCCCCTATTACAATGAAAGGTGTTATAAATGATAAAATTAGTTAAGCTTAAAAGCCAAGATGATTTTGTTCTAAACGCCGAGCTGATTGAAACTATTGAAGAAACGCCAGATACAGTAGTAACTTTAACCAATGGCAAAAAATTAATCGTTGAAGAGTCAATGGATGAGATTGTTCGCAAAGTGATGGAATACCGTCGAGCCCTATTTCGGGGCATGCGCTAGGTTGATCAATCGTAAAGGAGAGGGATAGCGGTGGCTGAAGGCGGAAAGAAATTTTCAGTGGCTATGATTGTTGCTCTGGTTGTTATTGGATTGGCACTGGCTGGCGGCATATCGTACTTTATCGCCACTAGAATTGTAAATGATCAGGGAGGAAGACAATCAGTTCGTGGTCCTAGCACATTGATGAAGTTGGGCGACCCCAAGGAAGGCTTAATCGTCAATATCGGCGGAGTAAACAGTGGGCGGTATTTAAAAATTAGCATAATCCTTGAAGTCAAATCTGACAAAAAGCAACAAGAAACAGCAGGGAAATCGCAGTCTCCTGAAGAAATTAAAATGCTTGACACTGTAATACATACTTTACGGTCTCTAAAAACAGATGAATTTGAGCCGTCAAAACAAGAGCGTCTCAAAGATTTGCTCAAACAAGAGATTAATAAGAATTTAGGGGAAGAACGGGTATACGATGTATACGTCACTAACTTGGTTGTGCAGTAATCGCTACTCGCCGATAAGCAACGGAAAGGAGGGGGAAATTTGGCTGGTTCCGAAGTATTAACTCAAGCGGAAATTGACGCGTTACTATCAGCAATTTCAACTGGGGTCGTCTCCGCTGAGGAAATGAAGAATGAGCAGAAGCAGCACCGAGTTAAAGTATACGACTTTAAACGGCCGGATAAGTTTTCTAAGGACCAGATTCGGACTCTGTACATGCTGCATGAAAATTTCGCCCGTCTGTTAAATACCTATCTGGCTGCACACTTGCGAACAATTGTACACATAGATGTTGTATCTGTTGATCAGTTGACCTATGAAGAATTTATCCGGTCATTGCCTAACCCTAGCGTAATCAGTATTTTTCAGATGCGTCCTCTAAAAGGCACAGCGATCTTAGAGCTGAATCCTAATATCGTTTTTTCCATAATTGATCGCCTATTCGGAGGTCCAGGCTTGCCACCGCCCAAAGCTCGAGCGCTTACTGACATTGAAGAGGCAATTATTAGACGCGTTATTGGTAAGACAATGGAAAGCTTTCAAGAGGCGTGGAAACAAGTAATTAGTATTGAGCCCAAACTGGAGGTCATTGAGACTAACCCGCAATTCACGCAAATTGTACCTCCTAATGATATGGTTACTACAAACAAAAATCGGTCAGGCTGAAGGTCTTATCAATATTTGTATCCCCTATTTAGTTATTGAACCAATTATGTCGAAATTAACAACCACCTACTGGGTTGCTTCTTCAGTAGCAAAGCAGTCATCATTGGAAAGCATTACTTCTGTTCAACGCAAGCTGGAGAAAACTTTAATTCCGGTAGTAGTTGAGTTGGGAAGAGTGTCAATTACTGTCCGAGAGTTGTTGGATATAGCGGTTGGTGATGTCCTGCAACTGGAAACTAGTGTAGACAGCGAACTCAATGTAATGATTGGGCAAAGAGAAAAATTCTCCTGCAAGCCGGGGCTGTCCGGCAAACGGCTTGCCGTGCAGATAACAGGAAGTATTGCTAAAGGAGATGATGAAAATGAGTGAAGGGTTCCTGTCCCAAGAGGAAATAGATGCCTTGTTGCGAGGCGAGCCGGCTGCCTCCCAAGCGCCTGCTACCGCCAGCCTCTCAGATGTCGAAAAAGATGCGCTTGGCGAGGTTGGCAATATTTGCATGGGAAGTGCGGCGACTACGCTTTCGGTACTGTTGTCAAGACGAGTTTCTATCACAACACCCAAGGTTTCTATTACTTCTTTAGATGAAATACGTAACCAATACCCGCTACCATATCTGATTATTGAGGTTGGATACATCCAGGGCGTAACAGGAAAAAACATGCTTGCGATACGGGAGACCGACGCGCTCATTATTGCAGACCTGATGATGGGGCGCGATGGATTGAACCCGCCCACCGAACTCAATGAGTTGTACATGAGCGCTGTAACAGAAGCGATGAATCAAATGATGGGCTCAACAGCTACTTCATTGTCTACTGTTTTTAAGAAAAAGGTCGATATTTCACCACCACGCGTTAACTTAATTGACCTCTCGGTTGATTCGACAATCACGGAGAGTTTCCCGGCCGACGCCCCGATTGTAAGCGTCAATTTTCGTATGGAAGTAGAAGACCTCATCGATAGTGAAATCATGCAAATTGTCTCCATGAGTGCTGCAAAGGAAATGGTTGACTCATTATTAAGTCCAATAAAAGCTCCCCCTGTTGCTGCGACTCTTCAACCGAAACCTGCGGATAAACCAAGCAATGTTGAACAACTCACGCCGCGAGCGCCACAGCCTTCAGTAGCTAAGCCACAGCCTCAAACTGTTCAACACGTTCAACCTGCGCAATTTATGCCGCTTACGCCTGTACTGTCGGCAACTGGCGATGCCAATCTCGGAATTATCATGGACGTACCCATGCAGGTCACTGTAGAACTAGGCAGGACCCGAAAGCTGATACGTGATATTCTTGAATTGACTCAGGGCTCAGTCGTTGAACTGGATAAGCTCGCTGGCGAGCCAGTTGATGTATTGGTTAACGGAAAACTAATTGCCAAGGGTGAGGTTGTCGTTATTGATGAGAATTTTGGTGTTCGCGTAACAGAAATCGTCGGACACATGGAAAGACTAGGTAACCTACAATAAATAATTGTGCAAATAAGAGGAGATGACAATATGGGAGTTCGGATAATGGTTGTAGATGACGCAGCATTCATGCGAATGATGATAAAAGACATTCTTAGCAAAAATGGATATGAGATTGTTGCAGAGGCAGAAAACGGTGCCAAAGCAGTGGAAAAATTTCAAGAGGTCAAGCCTGATCTGACTACGATGGACATCACGATGCCGGAGATGGATGGTATTTCTGCGTTAAAACAAATTCGTTCAATGGACGCCAGCGCTAAGATAATCATGTGCAGCGCCATGGGACAACAAGCCATGGTAATTGAAGCCATACAGGCAGGCGCTCGAGATTTCATCGTTAAACCGTTTCAGCCAGACAGAGTGTTAGAAGCTGTACGAAAAGTGGTCGGATAGCATGATTAGCTTGTTTACAGCATTGCGGCGCTCAACCATCATTGCTTGTGTCGGGTTTATGCGCACAGGCGCCGTGTTTGCTGAAGGCAATGAATTTTTAAAGTATCAAGAGCCTAAAGCGCAAGTATCGTTGTTATCGAGCATCGATACCGTTCTTTATATGATTACTATGTTTGCTCTCATCCTAGGATTGGCTTATGTCACATCACGCTTTATTGGGACCAGGATGAAATCGCAACAAATTGGCTCAAATGGCGATGCTGTCTTGAGCTCGCTAACTCTAGGTCACAATAAGGGAGTATACTTAGTGCAATTTGCCGGACGCTTGCTGGTACTTGGTATCTCAGAGCAAAGGGTCGAATTGCTGGCTGATATGACTGACGCACCTGATGCGGCTGATTTGAGGGAAACGTATCAAACAAATATTAATACCCCTGTTGCGCCGCAATTCGCGGACGTCTTTGATTCCCAATTAACCTCATTGCGACAAATGTCACAACGGTTTCCTCATGTCTTTGGGAAATATGACGAAGGTTCAACGTCTGAATGCGAGAAAGAGAAGAGGTAAAACGTGTCCATCCGATCGACTTGGCTGTTGCCACTTATGGCAGCTATATTGATTCTTTCTACTCCGGCTGTCAATGCAGCGCCGCTCGTTCCGGCGCCAATGATCAACATCGGCGTAGAGTCTGCCACCGAACCGAAAGATGTAGCTCTTAGCTTGCAAATACTGCTTACGTTAACGGTTTTATCATTAGCACCATCCTTGTTAATTATGATGACATCGTTTACTCGTATTGTTATCATTTTATCATTTGTTCGAAGTGCACTCGCAACTCAACAAATGCCGCCCAATCAGGTTCTAATCGGCTTGGCCTTATTTCTTACGTTTTTCACTATGTCGCCATATTTAGGACAGGTCAATCAAAACGCGCTGCAACCGTATTTAGCTGGTTCACTTGCGCAAGAGGCTGCATTAACAGAAGCTCTTAAGCCTATGCGCGAATTTATGTTTAAACAGACTCGCGAGAATGACATAGCGCTCTTTGTTAATCTTTCAGAGAAGGATCGTCCTGCATCCAGAGATGATGTTCCAACAACAACTCTCATTCCTGCATTTATTATTAGTGAATTAAAGACCGCTTTTCAAATAGGCTTCCTTATATATATACCGTTCATCGTAATTGATATGGTTGTCGCAAGTACATTGATGTCAATGGGCATGATGATGGTGCCGCCTGTTATGATCTCCCTGCCATTTAAGATTCTCCTGTTCATTCTGGTAGATGGCTGGCATTTAATAGTACGGTCTGCCATATTGAGTTTTAACTAAGGAGGGTACTATGTCAGGAGATTTTGCTGTACAAGTAGGGCGCGATGCTTTACTAATGGTAATGCTAGTATCCGCTCCTATGTTAGGGCTGGGATTATTAGTAGGTATTCTTGTTAGTATATTTCAGGCAACAACATCAATACAGGAGCAGACACTGGTTTTTATTCCTAAGATTATCGCTATCTTTGTTGCCATTCTTTTATTTGGTCCTTGGATTCTCAGTATGCTGGTAGATTATACTCGTAATATTTTCCTAATTCTACCGCAAATGGTTCGCTGATAAGGTGAAAATGTGGACGCAATAATTTTGTTACAATACCAACTCGCTTTATTCTTATTAATTTTTGTACGTATTAGCGGCATGCTTCTTATTGCTCCAATCTTTGGCAGCCGAAATATTCCAGGACCGATGAAAGCTGGTTTATCTTTGTTTTTAACGCTAACAGTTCTACCACTTCTTGCAGCAGGGCCTGGACCGACAATTCCCCAAACCTTGATCCCTTACATATTTTTGCTTGGTAGCGAGCTATTATTTGGCTTAATAATTGGCTTTGCCAGCTCACTGGTATTTTCCGCAGTGCAGATGACAGGAAGTTTACTTGACATGCAAGTTGGTTTTGGAGTTGTCAATATATTTGATCCACAAGTGGGTCAACAGGTACCGTTAATCGGCAACTTTAAGTATATTTTAGCACTGATACTGTTTTTAACAGTCAACGGCCATCATGTTCTTTTAACCGCTATTGTCGATAGCTTTAAACTCGTTCCAATCACTGGAATTGTATTTAACGGTTTGATCGCAGAAGTGATGGTTGACATGATCAGCGGGATATTCATATTTGCCGTACAAATTACCATTCCCGTCCTTGCTGCAGTAATTATCACAGATATTGCTTTGGGTATTCTGGCACGAACTATGCCGCAAATGAATGTATTTGTCGTTGGAGTGCCGGCTAAGATAATTGTCGGCATTTTTGTCCTATCAGTCACTCTGCCCTTTTTTATGCTGTTCTTGGAGGCTGGGTTACATGGAATGTATCGCGACATTTACCGCATCTTTACCTTGTTCATCAGGTAAAACGGGCAGATTAGTTTTTGATCTGCAGCGATTTAATGGTGAGAAAACGGAAGATGCGACTGCTAAGCGAAAATCCGAAGCTCGTCAAAAGGGTCAGGTAGCCAAGAGCGCTGAACTTAATTCTGCGTTTATCATTCTGAGTGCGTTCTTTGCTCTTAAAATGCTTGGTCCTCACATTTACTCATCATTGACAGCTTTTATGAAATATATTTTTTCCAGTTTATCGACGTTTTCAACACAAGATTTGACAATACAGATAATCATTACACTCTTTCTTGACATTTCACTTATCTTTTTTCAAGTGACCATGCCAATCATGCTAAGTATCACAATAATTTCTATCGCCATCAATTTCATGCAGGTAGGGTTTACGTTAACGTTTGAACCATTATTGCTAAATTTTGATCGTCTCAACCCGCTTACCGGATTGCAACGGCTGGTTTCCAAACGTGCATTAGTTGAATTAGTTAAATCACTATTTAAAATAGCCATTATTGGCTATTTCGTCTATCGGTTCATTAACAGAGAAATTTTATTCATTCCCAAATTACTTGGAGTTGAACTGGTGGATTCACTTCAGTATATCGCTGGACTAACTACTGATCTAGCACTTCAGATCGGTGGTGTAATTTTGGTTCTTGCCGCTCTCGACTACTTTTATCAATGGTGGGAACATAATCAAAGCTTAAAAATGAGTAAGCAAGAAGTAAAAGAAGAATTCAAACAGACTGAAGGTAATCCTCAGATAAAAGGCAAGATCAAAGAACGCCAGCGGGCTATGGCAATGCGCAGGATGATGCAAGAGGTCCCAACTGCTTCTGTTGTTGTCACCAATCCAACACATTTTGCCGTTGCCCTTAAATATCAGAAAGATATGGCTGCACCGATTATTGTTGCTAAAGGACAAGATTTTATCGCAGCTAAGATCAAAGAAGTTGCCCGAGCCCATAAAGTTGCTATAGTCGAAAACAAGTTCTTGGCGCGTTCTCTCTACAGCAACGCAGAAATAGGGGATGTCATTCCACCACATCTATATCAAGCGGTCGCTGAAGTGTTGGCATATGTTTACCGTCTCAATAAAAAGTTGTCTTAGTCATAAAAGGAGCGAAAATCAGTGGCTGCACAAAGATCTCCGTTTTCCGTTGTAATGCGTCACAGCGACATACTGGTTGCCCTCGCTGTCATTACCATTGTGGTGATGATGATTATTCCTCTGCCACCAGTAATTCTAGACATTTTTTTAGCGTTGAATATCACTCTATCCTTAGTTATCGTTATGGTTGCCATCTATAATGTTGAACCACTGCAATTTTCCGTTTTTCCGTCTTTATTGCTGATGACTACCTTATTCCGGCTAGCGCTTAATGTATCTTCGACAAGATTGATATTGCTTGAAGGATATGCGGGTGAAGTCATTACCGCATTTGGAAACTTTGTTGTCGGCGGTAATGCAATTGTCGGTTTCATCGTCTTTGTCATTTTAATTATTATTCAATTTATCGTTATCACCAAAGGCGCGGAAAGGGTCGCCGAAGTTGCAGCCCGTTTCACTCTGGATGCAATGCCCGGTAAACAGATGAGCATTGATGCGGATCTTAATGCAGGCCTTATCGGAGATACTGATGCAAGAGAACGACGCAGAAAGATACAACGAGAAGCCGACTTTTATGGTGCTATGGATGGTGCTAGTAAATTCGTCAAAGGGGATGCCATCGCCGCCATTATTATTATTATTATCAACATCGTCGGCGGCTTTGCTATTGGTATGATCGACCGCAACATGTCTATTACTCAGGCATTGCAGAACTATACACTGCTCACTGTTGGTGAGGGATTGGTGAACCAAATTCCAGCACTTTTGATTTCGACTGCCACTGGTATTGTCGTAACCAGGGCGGCGTCTGACGCAAACCTAGGGCATGATATTACAACCCAGCTACTAACAAATCATCGAGTCTTTGCCATCACAGGCAGCGTGCTGGTCTTTCTGGCTATGGTTCCAGGACTTCCTGCAATTCCCTTCTTAATTTTGGCGTTTGTTGTGCTTGGGATTGCCTATATCCTCTTTACCGCACAGAAAGATAGTGCGGAAACAGAGATTAGCCGCCAGGAAGAGCGAGAGATCGAAGATGTTCGCAAACCGGAAAATGTCTTAAACTTGTTGCAGGTTGATCCAATGGAGCTTGAGATTGGTTATAGCTTAATCCCACTAGTTGATGCTGGACAGGGCGGCGACTTGCTAGATCGCGTCGTCATGATCCGACGGCAGTGTGCGCTTGAGCTTGGATTGATTGTTCCAACTATCCGCATTCGAGACAATATTCAATTGAAACCCAATGTCTATGTCATCAAAATTAAAGGTGTGGAAATTTCCAGAGGCGAACTTATGCCTGATCATTACTTGGCAATGAACTCTGGAGGCGCTTACGAAGAAATTAGTGGTATTGAAACAGTTGAACCTGCATTTGGTCTTCCTGCTAAATGGGTGCCTGACTCAGCCCGAGAAAGTGCAGAGTTGGCTGGTTATACAGTTGTCGACCCTGTATCTGTCCTAACTACTCACTTGACAGAGGTCGTGAAATCATACGCGCATGAGATACTTGGTCGTCAGGAAGTACAAACTCTCGTTGATACGGTTAAACAGAATTACCCGGCTGTTGTGGAGGAATTGATCCCTAACACGGCTAGCATCGGAGATATTCAAAAAGTGCTGGCAAATCTCTTGCGTGAGCGGGTTTCCATTCGTGACATGGTGACCATTTTAGAAACACTTGCCGACTATGCACCTTTGACCAAAGATCACGAGATACTAACAGAATATGTACGCCATGCTTTAGCCAGACAAATTTCAAAGCAGTACATTCTTAACAATGTACTTACCTGCATTACCGTTGATCCACAATTAGAAAGCACCATCACCGCCGCTGTTCAGCGTAGTGAACAGGGATCATACGTGGCACTTGAGCCGAAAATGATGCAGGCCTTTATTAACAGTCTTTCAGGTGAACTTTCCAAACTAACTAATCTAGGCTACCAACCATTAGTATTGACGAGTCCTGCCGTAAGACTTTATTTCCGGAAGCTAACGGAGAGAGTCGCACCTAACTTAACCGTTTTGTCATATGGAGAAATTGAACCCAAAATAGAGGTGCAGGCATTAGGGATGGTGAAAATATAAATGAAAGTCAAAGTGTTTTGTGCTAATACCATGCAAGATGCGATTAATCAAGTCAAAACCGATTTAGGACGGGACGCCGTTATACTGCAAACTCGCAGGTTGAAAAAAGGAGGACTCTTTGGCTTTTTTGCAAAAGAACAGTTTGAAGTGATGGCTGCCATTGACAATATAGCGAAAGTAGCTGTTCAACAGCCAAATCCATCATACTATCCAAATACTCCACCACCTGCTAAATCTTTTTCGCCTCATGAAGATCATGGAATCCTTGCTTTACGCCAAGATGTCTCAAATCTGCAAAAATTGATGGAACATGTGGTTACTGCTCTGCCAGGAACTGCACCTACAGCTTCTCCCTTAGTCGACCTATTGATTAGCAATGACGTTGAGCCTGATGTGGCCCGAGTACTAACCCAAGGATTGCCTGAAATCATGGACGAATCGCGATTAGTAATTATGAAAGAGTTACTTAGAGACCGGATCAGTGGTCGCCTTAAACGGGTCGAAATTATCAGTCCACACAATGCTTCTTGCCAAATCGCTGCGTTTATTGGTCCTACTGGTGTCGGCAAAACAACTACAATCGCGAAATTAGCAGCGAATTTCTCTCTTAAGGAGGGACGACGCGTTGCATTAATTACTGCTGACACTTATCGCATTGCCGCTCTGGAACAATTGAAAACATATGGTGACATAATTGGCGTTCCACTGGATATCGTGTATACGCCCCAAGAGTTAAGAGAAGCAATCGCCCGTCATCGTGATAAAGATCTCATCTTGGTTGATACGGCAGGCCGTAGTCCGAAAAACCAGCAGCAACTTCAGGAACTGCAGACTTTGCTCGCTGTGGAACCGTCTATGCAGGTTCATCTGGTTATGAGTACGACCACCAAGTATAGGGAAGCGCTCGAAGTGGTTAACCGTTTCTCCGAGTGTTCACCGACCAAATTTCTGTTTACTAAGGTTGATGAGGCAGCAAATATCGGAACTATCATTAACCTGCTGTATCGTTTTCCAATGTCCCTGTCTTATATCACGACAGGACAAAACGTACCAGATGATATCGAAATTGCTGATCCACAAAAACTTGCAAATCTGCTTTCGAGGAATTAGCCATGCACGATCAAGCAGAAAAACTTCGTCAAATTGTGCAAACCACTCGTGAAATACCCAGAAGTCGAATTATTAAGAACAGCAGTGGCTCAAATGCGCGTGTTATCACCGTTACTAGCGGCAAAGGTGGCGTTGGCAAAACTAATTTTACCGTTAATTTAGCCTTAGCTCTGGCGGAATTAGATCAACGAGTGCTGCTAATTGATGCCGATCTAGGCATGGCTAACGTGGATGTCGTACTTGGATGTTCAGCCAAATATAGTATTCTAAATTTGCTAGAGGATCAATACACGCTGCGTGATGTGGTTGCCGAAGGGCCTTGTGGAATCAAGTTTATGACAGGTGGATCTGGCATATATCATCTGGCTAACTTAAACACTATGCAATTGCAGCGAATTACCTCCCAAATAACACAATTTGATAATTGGGCCGATATTATTCTTATTGACACTGGTGCAGGCATAAATCAAAATGTCTTGAACTTTGTAATGGCTGCGGATGAAGTGATTATCATAACAACTCCAGAGCCGACAGCAATCACCGACGCCTATGCGATGATGAAAGCCTACGTCAGCAACAAGGGCTCGTCACCGCTAAACCTAGTAGTGAACCGTGTCCTTACTCGCGATGAAGGTCAAAGCGTCGTAGACAAGTTAAATAAGGTTGCTACGCGTTTTCTTGGTCAAACGATAAATGAGTTAGGCTTTGTATATGAAGATCAAAACGTGGTTAAATCGGTTAAAAATCAGACTCCGTTCTTGCTGGCTTATCCTGACTCTATCTCAGCCCGATGTGTTAAAAAAATCGCTAATCGTTTGCTCTATGGTGAAAACAACATTTCCCACCCTCGCGGTATTAAGGGATTCTTCGATAAAATCTTACGGCTGTGGTAACTTGAGGAAGGAGGCTGAATGACAATCGAATCGTCTAATGTTATAAAAATTAACCAGTTAGTCGACATTTATTTAACGCATAATCTTCGTGGCAAACATTATCGTAGCCGAATTGAAGAAGTTCACTCCCATCATCTAGTGCTAGCAATGCCTTTTGATAAAGGCTTCCCCGTATACGCTTCAGTTGGATCACCAGTCTATGGCAAAGTTATTACAGACTCAGCGCCGTATCTATTCGTCAGTCACTATATAGAAAAGCAAATGACACCATTGCCTGTTTGGATTATTTCGCCGCCTACTGAAATTACTAAGATCCAACAACGTGAGTATGTCCGCATTGATGCAAAACTTCAAGCAACAGTTACGCTTATTGACCAAGAAGAGGAGTTGCCGCCTGCTAAGCTGACTATAAATGATATTAGCGGTGGCGGAGTTCGTTTAATTTCGCTGCAGCCCTATCCTGTCGGTGTTAACCTTTTGATAACTTTTGAAATTCCAGGCCAGGAGATAATTGAAACAATCGGCCAGGTAGTACGCTCCGAACAACCACAGACCGATCGAACTGTCTATTGGATAGGTGTGAAGTACGTTGGATTGCAAGAGCGGCAACGAAACAAGATCATCAAATATGTGTTTCAAAAGCAACTGGAACGTCACCGTCGAGGTTTTTAGCAGCTAAAGCGAGGTGAGAAAAATGATTAAAATTCTTATCGTCGATGATTCAGCGTTTATGCGTAAACTCTTAAGCGATGTTTTTGCTGCCGAATCAGATTTTCGTGTTCTGGATACTGCGCGTAATGGCAAGGATGCGATCGATAAGGTTAAAAAGCTAAAGCCAGATATAGTCACATTAGATGTGGAAATGCCAATACTTGATGGTATCAAAGCGCTGGAAACCATTATGCGTGAGTGTCCTCTGCCGGTCGTCATGATTAGCAGTCTAACACACGCAGGGGCAGAAGCGACCCTGCAAGCTTTAGATGCAGGGGCTGTAGACTTTATCGCAAAGATAGCTGGGCCAATATCAAATATTGCTGGAATACGTCAAGAAATTGTTGATAAGTGTAGAGCTGCGGCCCGTGTAGATGTTAGCAGACTTTGCCACAAGGGATCGGTTCGTGCGCCTAATCCTGTTTATCCTTCTCCAGTTATTTCTCCAGCATTGCCAGAACGCATCATAGCTATTGGTACTTCAACCGGAGGGCCAAGGGCATTACAAGAAATTCTAACTCGTCTTCCTGGTAATCTCGGCTGTGGCATTGTGATTGTTCAGCATATGCCACCTGGTTTCACGAAGTCCTTAGCTGACAGATTGAATAGTTTGTCCGCATTGGAAGTGAAAGAGGCTGAGACAAATGACATAATCCGTCCAGGTTTGGTGTTAATCGCACCAGGAGACTCTCATATGACATTAGCTCGTAGTGGTGCCCAAACTATTATTGTTCTTGGCAAAGAACCCCCTATTGGCGGACATCGTCCTGCTGTTGATCCAATGATGGAATCAGTTGCCAAGATTTATGGCGCAGGGGCGATTGGTGTGCTGCTAACTGGCATGGGACACGACGGGGCCAAGGGTATGCAGCAGATAAAACGGCAAAATGGCATCACCATAGCGGAACATGCATCTACGACCGTGGTCAACGGTATGCCAAAATCAGCAATTGAACTAGGTGTTGTTGATGTGGTAATGCCCCTTCACGATATAGCAGCAGAAATTGTTAAAAAAACGCAAAGCAAAACGGGAGGTGTTTAATATGAGTATCGATATGGATCAATATATGGGCATGTTTCTTGAAGAATCCAAAGAGCATCTACAGGCCTTGAATCGCTGTTTGTTGGATTTAGAAAATGATCCTCAGAACTTAGGCCTACTTGATGAAATCTTCCGCAGTGCTCACACCATCAAAGGCATGTCTGCAACGATGGGCTTTGCTCCAATCGCTGAGCTCACGCACGAGATGGAGAATATTCTCGACATGCTGCGGAAATCTCAACTTACGGCAGATCATGATATTATTGACACTCTGTTTAACTGTATTGACATGCTGGAACAACAAGTAGAGAGCGTAGCAAATAATACAGGCCAAGCTCCAGATATTCACGCATTAGTTAGTCAACTAAGCAGTTTGGCTAAAGGTGAAAAACCTTCGCATGTCATACCAGTCAAGTCCTCGGAACCTAGTACAACCGACTCTCCAACCGAACCAGTAGCTTGTACTCACCTGAGCGAGTCTGAACTCTATGTCATAAAAGCGGCAGAGCATAAAGGATACCAGGCTTTTGAAGTACAGGTCATATTAAAAAAGACCTGCCTATTGAAATCGGCGCGCGCCTATATGGTTATGCGAGCCTTGGAAGAGTTGGGTGAGGTTATAAAAAGCGTACCATCCACTGAGGATCTAGAAAAAGAACAGTTTGAATATGAATTTCAAGTCATCCTTTTGAGTGACGCTGACCCTGAGAAGATTTCCCAGACAGTTCAGTCTATATCAGAAATTGAAACAGTCGTACTACTACCATGTCTGGATATGATTGCACATCCGGAGACTGGCAATGTTCAACAAATAAACAGTTTGCCAGTAACTGCTTCAGAAAAGCCTCAGGCAAATACCACTACACAGCAAGATAAAAAAATCAAAGGTGGCCAATCAGTTCGCGTTGATATTGATAAGCTCGACAGCCTGCTCAATCTAGTCGGTGAATTGGTTATAAACAAAACTCGGTTGGAACAGATTGGAATCACGCATAAACTCTCTGATTTAGTTGAAACCATTGAGCAGATGGATAGAGTGACAACCGATCTGCAAGCAGTTGTCATGAAAGTCCGAATGGTTCCTGTTGGACAGGTATTCAATCGTTTTCCCCGAATGGTTCGTGACTTATCGCATGAGTTATCAAAAGAAATAAATTTGGTGATTCAAGGTGAAGAGACTGAATTGGATAGGACTGTCATCGATGAAATAGGTGATCCACTTGTTCATCTATTGCGTAATGCCATTGACCACGGCATTGAGGAACCATTGCTTCGCCGCCAAAGTGGAAAAAATCCAATTGGCGAAGTGCGATTGATTGCCCGTCATGAGGGCAATCATGTCGTTATTGCAGTTGAAGATGATGGAAGTGGAATTAATCCAGAGGTCATTCGGCGCAAAGCAGTTGAGAAAGGACTCATCAGTCAGGCCGATGCCGAAAAAATGGACAATGCAGAAGCTGTCCGCATGGTGTTCTTGCCTGGATTTTCTACTGCTGACATCGTAACCGACATCTCTGGGCGCGGCGTTGGAATGGATGCAGTTAAAACAAAGATCGAGTCTCTTGGCGGTACGGTAGAGGTTGAGACTAAACAAAACCAAGGAAGCCGTTTTAAAATTCGTTTGCCTCTGACCTTAGCGATTATACAGGCCTTACTGGTGGCAGTTGGTGAAGAGAAGTATGCAATTCCACTAGGATCTATTGACAGCACGATTAATATCCAACCGAGCGATATTAAAACAGTTCAAAATCAAGAAGTAATTTTATTAAGAGGCCAGATTATTCCTATTGTGCGTCTGGCAAATATCCTTTCAGTTCCTGGTATTCAAAGTGAGCAACAAGAACTATTTGTGGTCGTTGTACATATGGGTGATCATCGTGCCGGTATTATTGTGGACACGCTTATTGGGCAACAGGAAATTGTCATTAAATCTTTGGGGAAATTGCTTGCTGGCATCAAATCGATTGCCGGTGCCACGATTCTTGGCGATGGCCAAGTGGCTTTAATTCTCGATGTTGGCGCTTTAATGCAATAGGAGGTGAAGACGATGGAACAAGCAGCATATGCTGGAGAAGAATCACAATTAGTTGTATTTAAGTTAGATAAAGAGGAATATGGGATAAGTATCCTTCAAGTCCAAGAAATCAAGCGTATGACAGATATTACTCGGGTGCCTCATACACCAGATTATATTAAGGGAGTAATAAATCTACGAGGCAGTGTTTTACCTGTGTTGGATCTAAAAAAACGACTTGGGCTTCCTAATGGCGAATATACTGACAATACCCGAATTATTATCGTGAATTTACATGATATGGCAGTAGGATTAATTGTCGATGGAGTCTCTGAAGTAACAGCAATGGGGACTGAGCAAATTGAGTCTTCGCAATCTGTCGCCGGAGTCAATGGCTCGAGCTTTATCAGTGGAGTCGGAAAATTGGACAACAGATTACTTATTCTGCTTAACCTTGACACCATTATTATCGGCGGCCAGGAAGAAAAAGTGGCATCACTCTGATTAGTTATAAAAAGAGGTGGACTATATGTCAGAGGAAATACTTAAACTTTCAGAAATGCAAATTGATGCCTTACGGGAAGTTGGAAATGTGGGGGCTGGTAATGCGGCAACAGCTCTTTCACAAATTATCAACCGTCAAATTGATATGACTGTTCCAAGAGTAACTATTATGCCACTAGGAGATGTCCCGGACGTTGTCGGTGGACCGGATGCGATGGTAGCTGGTGTATATTTTCGCGTTTTTGGTCCTGCACCAGGCAGCATCTTGTTTCTGCTCCCTCGCGAAAGTGCTTTTTCTCTAGTGGACATGCTTATGGGGCGTGAAAAAGGGCATACTCAGGCGCTAAATTCCCTGGATGAATCTGCCCTAATGGAGATAGGCAACATTCTATCTGGCGCATATTTGAATGCACTCTCGTATTTTACTAAGTTTACTCTGCTACCTTCGATTCCTGCCTTGGCAGTAGATATGGCTGGGGCTATTCTCAGTATTATTCTAATCCAGATTGGCCAAATGGGTGATCACGCTCTAGTCATTGAAACAGAATTCACTTCAGCAGGCGGTGGAGTAAAAGGCCACTTTTTTCTAATTCCTGACCCCGGCTCACTCAACGTCATCTTAACGGCAATAGGGGTGAAGGAATGATGTCAGAACTGATTAAGGTCGGTATGGCAGACTATAAAGTGGGTCGCGCTCCTGCAAGTCTTATTACCTATGGACTTGGCTCTTGCATTGGAATCGCTATTTATGATCCTGCAACAAAAGTTGGCGGTTTGGCTCATATTATGTTGCCTGACAGTAAACAGGCGCGCTCATCGGAAAATCCAGCTAAATTCGCGGATACAGCCATTCCGCTAATGGTTAATGATATGATTAAATTGGGTGCGAGCAAGATGCGGTTACGAGCCAAAATTGCAGGCGGAGCGCAAATGTTTACGTTCTCAAATTTAACAGATATCATGCGCATTGGTGAGCGTAATGCTGAGTCTGTGCGGATAGTGTTAAAAGCATTAGATATTTCAATTATTGCTGATGATACTGGAGGGAATTACGGTCGAACAGTAGAATTAAAGCTTGATAGTGGTGGTTTCCGTATCAAAACGATTGATAAAGGAGAAAAGGAATTGTAAGTAATGAAGATGACGTTAACACATCTATTAACGCTGATTACAGCCACAACTGCACTAATTTTTACTTTACTAGCTGGTATTTCGTCACAGATACCCTGGTTAAGTCTGTTGCAGAGAATAACGATATCTGTCATGTTCTTTTCTATAATTGGTTATGTGGTGGGTATTTGGCTAGAACGACGTCTCCCCTCTTTGCCGCCTGAAGACACAAAAGGACAGCATTTCGATGCGGCAAGCGAGCCAGCTAAGGATTCTGGAAACTTCGATCCGTTTACGCCTAATAACTTTGAACGCATAGATAGGTCGTGATCCGTAGGCGCTTGGAGGTTGGGCTCATGATAGAACGTACTGGTCTTCAGGCGACGGAAATCGCCGATCTTTGGTTAGAATACCATCGGCAAAGGCGACCTGAAATCAGAGAAAAATTAATCGCGAATTATTTATCACTTGTTAAATTAGTGGCCGGACGTATCGCAGTCGGGCTGCCAATGCATATTGACAAGGATGATTTGGTCAGTAACGGTTTCTTTGGCCTGCTTGATGCCATTGAGCGATTCGATCCACTTCGAAACATTAAGTTTGAAACCTACGCTGTATCTCGCATCCGTGGTTCGATTCTTGATTCTCTGCGAGCTCAGGATTGGGCGCCAATTAGTGTTAGACAGAAGGCAAAGAAATACGAACAAACACTTGCGACATTAGAGGCCCAGTTAGGCCGCTCTGCAACTGATGAGGAAGTTGCAAAAACACTTGAGATCAGCCTCGACCAATTATATAGCATGCTTGCGCAGCTTAATGCCGCCGCAATCATTCCACTAGATGAGTTTATCAAAGACGAGTCTTTGACCAATAGTACGATCAGCCCATTACAATATGTTGAGGATGAAGCTGTAAAAACCACCTTAGCTGAAGCAATTGATGCATTGCCGGAAAAGGAGCGAATTATTGTTTCTTTATATTATTATGATGGGCTTACACTGAAAGAAATCAGCCTTGTGCTGAAGCTTACTGAAGCACGTATTTCTCAATTGCATACAAAAGCAATTCTTCGTCTTAGGGGGGCATTGACGCGCATTCAGTCCAGCCTAATATGAACTTGATTGGAGGAGCGGGGCATGGATAAAAACGGTTTAGGTGGATTTAATATAGACAAAAGCGAATCAGCAGACCAACGCATTGTCATCAGTACTGATAACAATGGGACCTTCCTGACCGTATATCCCCCTGTGGCGGGAGCCAAGCCGGTTACTGAACCGGAGGTCGTCGAGGCTTTAAGGGTAAAGGAAATAACAAACTATCAATATCCGTTGATCCTTAAGACTGTGAAAGAGGCCACTGGATCACCTGTAAGAATTATTGCCCCACAGGCGCAACTGAAAGAGCCAGATATTCAAGTTCTTGTTGAACGTGACAGAATGGAAGCTTTTGTTATTATCTCTGCGTCAACCAACTCTCGACTAGCGACCGTAGACGAAGTCATGGTTAAGTTAGAAGCCGCTGGTATTCGTTATGGGGTGAATCAGGAGAGCATCAAACGTGTTTGTCAACAACCAGGGCCAAAATTATCTGTAGCAACTGGTCAGCATCCGAAAGATGGCCAAGATGCTCAGATTGTGTATACATTTAATTTGGATAAGAATTCCAAGCCAGCTGAAAATGAGAATGGAAGCGTTGACTATAAAAATATCAATTTATTCACAACTGTCAGCGAAGGCGACATCTTAGCTGAAAAAATACCGGCTGTTCCAGGCAAACCGGGCATTGACGTCTTAGGAAACTCTATTCAACCAAAGCCGGGACGCGATCTTCCATTGCCAATCGGTAAGAATGTTATCGCAGTTGAAGGAAAAATAATCGCTGGCATATCCGGCCAGGTCATGTTTATTAATAATAAAGTTCACGTTGTTCCTGTGATTGTTATTAATGGCGATATCGATTTTTCAAGTGGAAATATTGAATTTACTGGCAATGTGACTGTAAAGGGGTCTGTTCAGCCTGGTTTTTCTATTAAGGCTGGAGGCGACATCGAAGTCCAGGGAACAGTTAGCGGCGGGATCGTTGAAGGAAGAAATATTACCATTCGCATGGGGATTCAAGGAATGCACCGCGGCCACGTAAAGGCCAGTCAGAATGTATATGCCAAATTTATCGAAAATTCAAACGTATTCGCTGACGGAGATGTATACGTCAGTGATGTGATTTTGCATAGTCGCGTAAATGCAAAACATAAAGTGGTTGTAGAAGGCCGCCGTGGCATTGTCGGCGGACAAATTACTGCAGGTGAAGAAATTCGGTCCAAGGTCGCTGGCACACAACTTGCGATCGTAACCGAGTTAGAGGTAGGGGTTAATCCTGCTCTGCGTGAAGAATACCATAATTTACGTAAAGACATACACAAAGTAGAAAACACTCTCGATCAAACACAAAAATCTTTACAAGTCATGCGCTCTGTAGATCAAGGCTCTTTGACTAACGAAAAGCGAGAATTGTTGCTTAAGTTGACAAAAGCGCAGTTTCAACTCGCAGGACAAGCTGAGACTATGCGCAATCGCATTATACAGATTGAAGCAGATCTTGATCAAATTCGGCAAGGACGTATTCGTATTGCTGAAGGAGTATATCCTGGTGTAAAAATTGTCGTGGGTACTAATGTCAAGTCTGTGCGTGAAACGCTTCGCTTCGTAACTTTCTATGTAGATGATGGGGAATTGAAAACTAGCACCTACAATTAATGAACAGGCGGGATCACCATGAACATCCGGTCAATTGACCTGCAGGTATTAATTCCGCACGCAACTGAGGTCAGTAAAATACAACATACCGCTAACCAGCAGACTGCATCGCAGCAACATGATTTTGCATCTCAGTGGCAAAAAATATCGCAGGATCGCCAACAGCAAGTCCAAACAATTAATCAATCAGAAGGCGGAAAAATTAAAGAAAAGAAAGAGGCGCAAGACAAACGCCGGGACCAGGGTAGGACGAAAGAACAAGCACAGCGTAAAGACGATAGAGTCCAACTGCCTCACGCACCTCAGGCGTTTCCAGATACTTCGCTTGGGCATACAATTGACATAAAAACCTAAGAGGTGATGGTTGTGCCAACCGGGATACTACTAGTCGTTTTACTGTTGGTAACTGTATTTATTTTTGTATATAAACGCCAAATGCTGTTGAAGATGTTTTCTATTAATATTGCTACAATGGCAGATGAATTTCGCACTCAAATGGAAGTCACAGCTGATCAAGCAGTCAAAAAGTTAGAGAATCAGATGGCCCAACTTGAATATATGTTAGAAGAAGCTGATGCCAAGATAATAACACTCGAAAACCGGTTGCGTGAGGCAGAACAGAAAGGCATTCCCTCGGCTCCCGCTTCAGTACCATACACAAGTGACTCTCCTCTATCGACATCGATTCCGCAGTCACAACCGGCGCAAATTGCAGACAAGTTACAGGAGGTTGCCCAAGATAAACGTCAACAAGTCATGTTGATGCACCGTCAAGGATATACTGTTATCGAAATTGCCAAAGCTACCTCTATGGGAAAAGGGGAAGTTATGCTAGTTCTTGAACTGAATAAAAATGGATAAATTGAAAATACTACCATTGTATTTCTGTGAATATAAATTGTATTGAAATAATCCTATGATTTTTTTTAATGCCCTTGAGATCTCGTGCTGGCTGTGGTATACTATCATACGGTGTAAAATACACACGCATTATGATTTTGCGGTCTGTGCCGGGGGTTACCGGAGAAAGCAACAGATGAGTAATGCGGAGGAAAAACAGGAGGTGCTTTATTTTGTCAGTAATATCCATGAAACAGCTTTTAGAAGCTGGTGTACACTTCGGTCATCAAACTCGTCGGTGGAACCCGAAAATGGCGCCCTATATTTTTACAGAGCGCAACGGAATCTACATTATCGATCTGCAGAAGACCGTAAAA
Organism: Anaerosporomusa subterranea; assembly: GCF_001611555.1. Lineage (NCBI taxonomy): Bacteria > Bacillati > Bacillota > Negativicutes > Acetonemataceae > Anaerosporomusa > Anaerosporomusa subterranea. The sequence goes on along the minus strand of NZ_LSGP01000013.1, from coordinate 399,001 downwards.
AAGGTTGAAGATGCTTATAATTTTGTTCGCCAAATCGCTGGCGAGGGCCGGACGATTCTTTTTGTTGGCACCAAAAAGCAAGCACAAGAAGCGGTAAAAGATGAAGCCACTCGTTGTGATATGTACTATGTTAACGAGCGCTGGTTGGGCGGAATGCTTACCAATTTCCAAACTATCCAGAAACGTATTAGTCGTTTGTGTGCGCTTGAAGATATGGAAACCAAGGGCATGTTTGAAGTTCTACCGAAAAAAGAAGTTATCACTCTTCGCCACGAAATGGAACGTCTGCAAAAGTTCCTAGGCGGCATTAAAAATATGCGGAAGCTACCAGGCGCCCTGTTTGTCATTGATCCCCGCAAAGAGCGAATTGCTGTTGCCGAAGCACGCAACCTGGGTATTCCCATTGTTGCCATTGTTGATACTAACTGTGATCCTGATGAAGTCGACGTAATTATTCCGGGTAATGATGATGCTATTCGCGCTGTCAAGCTTCTGACAGGCAAAATGGCTGACGCTGTTCTCGAAGGACGTCAAGGCGAGCAAATGAATGCTGCAGCTGGGGAATAGTAACAGATAAAATGGTGAGGCCGCCCGGCGAATTGTTGCCTCGATGCATCGTGGGACGAACCGTCGGCGGCCTCAAAACTTAAAAATTACATGATTCATGACATATGATGACAGGAGGATTCAATACATATGATTACGGCTGAAATGGTTAAAGAATTGCGCGAGCGTACCGGGGCCGGCATGATGGATTGCAAAAAGGCATTGACCGAAATGCAGGGCGATATGGAAAAATCGATTGATCACCTTCGCGAGAAAGGCTTGGCTGCAGCTGCCAAAAAAAGTAGCCGTGTTGCCGCTGAAGGAATAATTGAGGCATATATTCATGGTGGCGGGCGCATCGGTGTCCTCCTTGAATTAAACTGTGAAACCGATTTTGTTGCTAAAACCGATACTTTCCACGCACTGGCACGTGACATAGCCATGCAAATTGCAGCTGCAAACCCTGGCTATGTACGCCGTGAAGAGGTCCCCGCGGAAATCGTCGAGCATGAAAGAGAAGTTTTACGCGCACAAGCACTTAATGAAGGAAAACCTGCCAATATCGTCGACAAGATGATTGTGGGACGGATTGAAAAGTTTTACAAGGAAAATTGTTTGATGGAACAACCATTTATCAAAGATCCGGATAAAACTATCACTAGTGTTATTAATGAATATATCTCCAAGATTGGTGAAAAGATTTCGATTCGTCGCTTTAGTCGTTATCATGTTGGCGAAGGAATAGAAAAGAAATCATCTGATTTTGCTGCTGAAGTTATGGCTGCTGTGAACAAATAACCTAGAAAGAGAACACCGATGTGTTCTCTTTTTGCCAATAGGTGAGATTTTATTTTCGGCAATTAGAATACAGGTATTTGACGCATTGTTGTAGAAATGGTCATTAATAAGGGGGTTGTCGCTTGGTACCCTGCAAATATAAACGAATCATTTTGAAATTGAGTGGCGAGGCGCTTGCTGGAGATAAAGGTTTTGGTATCGATCCCGAAGTTGTCGAGTCAATAGCTCACCAGATTAAAGATATTAAATCACAAACTGAGGGTCTAGAGATTGGTATTGTTGTTGGCGGCGGCAATATTTGGCGCGGATTGGCAGGAAGCGCTAAAGGCATGGATCGTGCGACCGCTGACTATATGGGGATGTTAGCAACAGTGATGAATTCGCTGGCACTACAGGACGCTCTTGAGGAATGCGGCGTGGATACGCGAGTGCAAACCGCTATTGAAATGCGTCAGGTTGCTGAACCGTATATTCGTCGTAGAGCAATACGACACTTGGAAAAGGGACGGGTTGTTATTTTTGCCGCAGGCACTGGCAATCCTTATTTTTCAACAGATACAACCGCAGCTTTGCGAGCTGCTGAAATTGAAGCTGATATCATTCTAATGGCCAAGCGCAATGCAGATGGAGTATACGACTCTGATCCGCGAAATAATCCGGACGCAAAGATGTTTAAAGAATTAGAACATAAGGAAGTCTTGCAACGCGGGTTGGGAGTCATGGATTCTACGGCGACTAGCCTGTGTATGGATAACAAAATACCAATCATTGTATTCAGCATTGATGAACCAGGAAATATTTTGAAGGCAGTCTTAGGGCATGACATAGGAACTATCGTGGGAGGGACGAAACGTGATAGTTAAGGAAATTATGTCTTCACATGAGGAACGAATGCAGAAGGCTCTTGACATGTTGCGTAAAGACTATTCGACGTTAAGGGCTGGTAGAGCAACCCCAGCATTACTTGACAAAATTACTGTGGATTATTATGGCACACCAACTCCAGTCAACCAAGTTGGAAATATTTCCGTGCCTGAGCCCCGTATGATTGTGATTCAACCCTGGGAGAAGAAGCTGTTAAGTTTGATTGAAAAAGCGATTATGAAGTCTGACCTGGGATTAACGCCAACGAGCGATGGATCGGTCATTAGGCTTATCATTCCTCAATTAACGCAGCAACGTCGTACTGAATTGGTAAAAGTCGTACATAAAAAAGCAGAGGATTCTAGGGTTGCAATCCGCAATCTGCGCCGTGATGCTAACGATGCGTTTAAAAAAATGGAAAAAGATAAGTTAGTCTCAGAAGATGAGGCCAAGAAAGCACAAGAAGACATTCAGAAAGTAACTGATAAGTACATTAAAGAAATTGACCAAGTCATGACAGCTAAAGAAAAAGAGATAATGGAAGTATAAGATGGATTTAGTTGCCATTCAGCTAGAAGAAGCAAAAAGACGATTAAATGATTTGGGTGTTCAGTATTCTGTCGAGTTTACTCGCCCATATAGTCGATCATTTGTAGTCGATGAATTGTCGTGGTATGTAGTAAGGCAGCGTCAACAGGCTGATGGCTCTTTTTGTCTTTTGGCTGCTGCCAAAATGGGAAAGGAGGTGTTTTGAATGGCTTATAAGATTAACGATACCTGTGTTGCCTGTGGCACCTGCGCGGCCACTTGCCCAGTGGGAGCTATCAGTGAGGGTAACCCAATCTATGTTATTTCCGATGAATGTGTTGAGTGTGGCGCTTGCGCCGCTGTCTGCCCTGTCGCCGCTATTGAGGCACCTTAATCTGTCATGATGGTAAGGTTCCTTCTAATCGAAGCCCCCTCGCCAGAGGGGGCTTCGATTTAGAGGACAGTTTCTTGCGACATCGCGGAGGTTTTAACATGTGGAAAAAATGGTTTGGCAAAACAGAACAATATGTTATTGCTGATAACCAACTAGATAAAGACAAGCTCCCCCGCCATACAGCGATTATCATGGACGGAAATGGCCGTTGGGCAAAAGCAAAGGGGATGCCTAGGGTATTTGGACATCGCGCTGGAGTCGAGTCTCTCCGCAAGATTGTGCGTACCGCTAGCAATTTGGAGCTTGAAGTACTGACCGTATATGCATTCTCTACAGAAAACTGGAAGCGTCCGGCAGAAGAAGTCAATTTATTGATGGACTTATTTTCCACATATCTAACTGCCGATATTGACGAGTTGGACGAAAATAATGTACAGATTCGCTTTATTGGCCAAATTCAGGACTTATCAACTACTCTTTGTCGAAAATTTCAAGATGCGCAAGCACGAACGGCAAAAAACACTGGACTTGTTTTTAATGCTGCCATCAATTATGGAGGCAGAGCAGAAATGCTTTGCGCCATGAAAGCAATCGCGCTCGATGTGCAATCAGGCAACCTACCAGTAGAAATGATTACAGAAAATAGCATCCAACAGCACCTCTACACCGCAGATTTACCAGATGTAGACTTGCTCATCCGGCCAAGCGGCGATTTTCGAATTAGTAACTTTCTGCTTTGGCAGAGTGCGTATGCTGAGTTATGGTTTACTGATGTCAATTGGCCTGATTTTACGCCAGAATATTTTCTCCAAGCTCTGCACGATTTTCAGCAGAGAGACCGAAGATTTGGCGGACTGAAAATAAAGTAGGTGCCATATGCTATTACAGCGTATTTTAACAGCTGCAGTGGGAATACCCATCACAGTGTATATCATCCAATTTGGTGGCTGGCTATTCGCATCGGCAATTATTGCCCTTGCATTGGCGGCATGGCGTGAATATGGACTCATGCTGCGCAAACAGAATATTGAGATTGGTATGCTGGGCGGTGCGGCGTCGACTCTATTGCTCTTGTTGAGCGGCTGGTGCGGAAATTCAGAAGAGATTATTATGGCAATATGGATTGTTTTACTTTGGACATTGCTGCGAACGTTACGCATATGGCAAAACAACAATCACTCCTTCGTGCCAGCTGCATTTAGCCTGTTTGGTGTGATATATATAGGGTTTTCGTTTATGCATCTGATTTTGCTTCGTGAAGTCAGTACAATGGTTATAACCCAAACTCACTTTGCCAACATGAGTTTGGGTACAGTTTATCTTTGGGTTGCTTTTTTAGCCACGTGGGCCAGTGATACCTTCGCTTATTTTGTCGGAACCGCACTTGGTAGGCATAAGCTTGCCCCAAATATCAGTCCTCACAAATCGGTGGAAGGATTTGTTGGAGGGGTGATTGGCGCCGTGTTGGCGGTCTTAGTATTTGGCCATTTTACCGCTATTCCCATAGTTCATCGTATAGCGACCGGCATGCTTGTAGGGCTGGTCTCACCAATTGGCGATTTGGCTGAATCTGCGTTGAAGCGTTTTTGCTGCGTTAAGGATTCTGGTTCATTGCTTCCTGGACATGGCGGAGTGCTTGATCGCTTTGATAGCATCTTATTTAGCGTACCAGTGATTTACTATTATGTACGTCTAATCATTCTGCAATAGCAAAGGAGAATGCGGATTGCGACATATTGCTATACTAGGCAGTACTGGCTCTATTGGGACTCAAACTTTGCAAGTGATTGAGGCCAACCCAGAACAATTTTCTGTCAGTGTCTTGTCGGCTCACAGTAACGATAGCCTACTTGAAGAACAAATTGAAAAATTTCGTCCTGAATTAGTTGTTCTTACCGATAAAAGCGCGGCTGAGAGATTAGCTAAGCGTTACAAGGGAAAGACAAGGATATTGTCTGGCGAAGAAGGGCTAATCGAGGCCGCAATCCATCCGCGAAGCCATATAGTACTCACCGCATTAGTTGGCTTCGCCGGCCTTCGACCGACTCTCGCTGCGATTAGCGCAAAGAAAACAATTGCCCTCGCCAACAAAGAAACGCTAGTTGCCGCCGGGGAAATCGTCACCAAAGCAGCTAAGGAAAATCATGTAGCCATTATTCCTGTTGATAGTGAACACAGCGCTATATTTCAATGCCTTCAAGGAATTAATATGACCAGTGTCCGAAAACTATTGCTGACTGCTTCCGGTGGACCCTTTCGTACATTGAATAAGGAACAGTTGAAAACAGTTGGAGTGTCAGATTGTTTAAAACATCCAAATTGGTCAATGGGCAAGAAAATCACAGTAGATTCAGCGACCTTAGCCAATAAAGGACTAGAAGTTATTGAAGCTAGATGGTTATTTGACGTCAGCTATGACCAAATTGAGGTCATAGTCCACCCGCAAAGTATTATCCATTCAATGGTTGAACTGATTGACGGCTGCGTATTGGCGCAGCTTGGTTTGCCAGATATGCGGGCACCCATTCAATACGCCTTGACATACCCTGAACGATCAACTGCAAATTTCGGCAGACTAGACTTTTCAAAAATAAAGTCTTTTACCTTTGAACAACCAGATACAGATATTTTTACCGCCTTATCCATGGCATATGAAGCAGGACGAAAAGGTGGTGCTTTTCCTTGTGTATTTAATGCCGCCAATGAAATTGCAGTCCAGGCGTTTCTATCCGGGAAAATCGAGTTTCTTCATATTGCGGATATTATCCGCAGTAGTCTAAATGCATTTGAAGCCTCAGACTCTGTTACGCTTGAAGCCTTACTACAAGCAGATGCTTGGGCTCGAAAGCGTGCGGCTGAAGATATTGCTAGTTTGACTTAAATCGACTAAGGATGGTGGCGCTTTTGTCAACAACCGTTTTGGCGACGATTTTTGTATTTGGTTTGCTGGTCATGGTACATGAACTTGGTCATTTCATCTCCGCAAAGTTGGTTGGAATGGGTGTTCATGAATTTGCCATTGGCTTTGGACCCAAGATTATTAGTAAAAAAATTGGCGACACAGTATATTCGCTCCGCTTAATCCCATTGGGTGGCTTTAATAAAATTGCCGGCATGGATCCGGATGAGCCGCAAGATGAGAAATCATTTCAGACAAAGCCCATCTGGGCAAGAATGCTTGTTATCATATCCGGCTCTGCGATGAATTTCGCTTTGCCTGTCTTGCTGTTTACCATGGTATTTCTGACAACAGGAATTGATATTCCCTCAAACGAACCGATTATGGGTACAATCATGGCTGATAAACCGGCAAGCAGAGCTAATTTCCAGCCAGGTGATAAGATTAAAACCATCAATGGGCAAAACGTCGATTCTTGGAAGAATTTTGTTGCCATTGTCCAAGACAATGCAGGCAATGAACTTACCATCGTCTTTGAACGCAATGGTGTAGCAGGAAAAACGACTATTAAGCCGGAATATGATGAAAAAGCAAATCGAGGCATCATTGGCGTTATGCCGCTGATAGAGCATAGACAGCCAGGTGCTATTGAATCAGTGACGTTGGCGATAAAGCAGACATATATGCTTGCCGCTGCCATGCTGGCAGGGATTGTCCAAATGATTACCGGTCAGGCGCCTGCCGACGTGGCAGGACCAATCGGAGTTGCACAAATGGCAGGTCAGGTAGCTCAACTAGGTTTTATTCCATTGCTGCAATTTGCCGCATTTTTGAGCATTAACCTTGGTTTGATTAACCTTTTGCCTGTCCCAGTGTTAGACGGTGGTCATGTTGTCACTCTAGCAATCGAAGCCATCAGACGCAAGCCGTTGGAAAAAGGCAGCATGCAGTTCATTCAAATGATTGGCTTTAGCCTGCTGATCTTATTAATGTTACTTGCAACGTTTAAAGATTTAACGCGATTAAAACTATTTTGAGATCTGACATAAGTGAATGCAATGTAGGTGATATGATGGAGCCGAAAAATACAAAGCAGGTATTTATTGGATCAGTTGCGGTTGGCGGGGGAGCCCCGATCTCTATTCAATCGATGACTAACACTCGAACTGAAGATGTTCAGGCAACTGCTGCGCAGATCGGGCGTTTACATGATGCTGGCTGTGATATTGTCAGAGTCGCAATACCTGATATGGCTGCTGCTGGTGCAATCTCGGCGATTAAAAGTCTACAGCCCCAGACGCCGCTAGTGGGGGATATTCATTTTGATTATCGGTTAGCTTTGACTGCTGTTGAGCAGGGAATCGACGCACTAAGGATTAATCCTGGAAATATTGGCGAAGAAGCGAATGTTATCGCTGTGGTGAAGGCTGCAAAGCGGCGCAATATTCCTATACGTATAGGAGTTAACGCCGGTTCACTGGAGAAAGAGCTGCTTATGCGTCACGGTCATCCAACTCCGGAAGCCATGGTTGAAAGTGCGTTGCGTCATATTCGAATTCTGGAGAGTCATGACTTTCACGACATTAAGCTTTCCCTCAAGGCGAACGACGTTCCCATGACCATCAAGGCTTATCAACTTATGTCTGAAACGGTTAATTATCCTTTGCATCTCGGTATTACCGAAGCAGGCACAGTAACCTCCGGTGTCATCAAGTCTGCTGTCGGCATAGGTGCACTGCTTGCGCAAGGTATTGGCGATACGATTCGAGTGTCACTGACTGGTGATCCTGTGGAAGAAGTCAAAGTCGCCAGTGAAATCTTAAAAGCACTGGGTCTGCGTCAATATGGTCCAACCCTAGTTTCTTGCCCAACCTGCGGACGAACACAAATCGACCTTGTGAGTATAGCTGAAGCTGTCGAGAAAAAACTGGCAACCATAAAAAAGCCGATTAAAGTAGCAGTCATGGGGTGTGTTGTCAACGGGCCCGGTGAGGCAAGAGAAGCAGATATCGGCATTGCCGGCGGTCGTGAGTTTGGTCTTATTTTTCGTAAAGGTGAAATCCTGAAGAAGGTCCCAGAGGACAAACTTCTAGAAGAACTATTTGTTGAAATCAATCGTCTAATTGAGGAGGAAACATAACATGCGTGCGACACAATTATACGCACCTACATTGCGTGAAACTCCGGCAGAAGCAGAGGTAATTAGTCATCAATTGATGCTACGGGCCGGAATGATCCGCAAGGCCGCGGGCGGCGTATATTCATATCTGCCGTTGGCATGGCGAGTATTAAGGAAAATCGAAGATATTGTCAGAGAAGAAATGGATGCAAAAGGCGGGCAAGAACTGCTGATGCCGATTATTCAACCCGCGGAGTTGTGGCAAGAAACAGGTCGTTGGGATGTATACGGTGATGAAATGTTTCGCCTTCAGGACCGACACAACAGAAACTTCTGCCTTGGGCCGACACATGAAGAAATGATTACCGCTCTAGTCCGTTTTGATGTACGGTCTTATCGCCAATTGCCACTTATGTTATATCAAATCCAGAATAAATATCGGGATGAAATTCGTCCGCGTTTTGGCTTGATGCGAGGCAGAGAGTTTATCATGAAAGACTTATATTCTTTTGACCGTGATGAGCAAGGCCTTGATGTAAGTTATCGCAAAATGTATGATGCCTATACCAACGTATTTAGCCGTTGCGGACTTACTTTCCGCGCAGTTGAAGCCGATTCCGGCGCAATCGGTGGTAGCGGCTCACATGAATTTATGGTCATCGCTGAATCGGGTGAAGCGGCAATTGCTTATTGTTCTGTTTGCGATTACGCTGCCAATGTAGAAAAAGCTGAACTCAAGCCAATCCAGCAAATGCATGAGACGCAAATGTCGTTAATTGAAAAAGAAACACCTGGCACAAAAACAATTGAAGAAGTCAGTGCATTTCTTGGCATTACTGCTGATAAAACAATTAAGACAATCGCTTATCAGACAGAAAAGGGCTTAGTGCTGGCGCTGGTCCGGGGTGATCATGCAGTCAATGAAATCAAGCTACAGAATAAGCTGGGTTGTCTACAACTAGAATTGGCCAGTGAAGATGCAATCAACACTGCTTTAGACTGTGTGCCGGGTTATATCGGCCCTGTCGGCGCAAGCAACGTTACGGTGGTTGCTGATGAAACTGTTATGTTGATGAGTAATGCTGTCTGTGGCGCCAACAGCAGGGGAAAGCACTATCTCCATGTGAATCCAGGTCGCGATTTCAAACCTGCCATTATTACCGATATTCGCTTAATTCAGGAAAATGATCCTTGTCCGCATTGTGGCCAGGCTGTTAAAACTGCACGCGGCATTGAGGCCGGACAAGTATTCAAACTCTTTACAAAGTACAGCAAAGCCCTGCAGGCTACCTACTTGGACGAGAACGGTAAAGAAAAGCCTCTCGTGATGGGGTGTTATGGAATCGGCGTTTCGCGCACCATGGCAGCTGCGATTGAACAAAACAATGACGAGCATGGCATAATCTGGCCTGCGGCCATAGCTCCTTATCACGCTGTCGTCGTACCGATCAACGTCAAAGATAATGTGCAGCTAGAGTTATCAGAAGCAGTATATTCCCGACTGCAATCAGCAGGCATTGAGTCAGTACTAGATGACCGGAATGAGCGACCAGGGGTTAAATTTAAAGATGCTGATTTAATTGGCTATCCGTTAAAGATTACGGTCGGACCTAAGACTATAAATGAACAACTGCTAGAAGTCAAAGTACGCAAAACAGGAGAAACAACCTTCCTCTCCTTGGCTGATGACTATATTACAGCAATAAAAAATATGCTGGCGGCGCTGTAAAGAAACCCCTCTTCGCCGCCCTGCTTCCGTTCAAATGAACGCATGCCCCGGGGCTAGAGGAGAATACTATGAATAATTACTGCATAATACCTGAGAGTCAGCGCGATTTTCAGCTATTTACAGCTGATATGTCGCTGTCCTCATCTGACCGTACTTTACTGAATCAAAGTGTCATAACTAAAGTCACAGTTGACCCCACTTTAAATACGTGGCTGTTGTCAGTAAATACACCACAGCCCGTGCCTAATACTCTGCAAACCGCCTTATGTAGGCACTTGGCTAAAAATTGCCAGCTAGCCTCAGTTTCGCTTGAAATTCAAGTAATAGACTTATCTACATGTGTTAGAGACCATTGGGCAAAGATTGTTGCCGGAGCAGTAGATAGTTCAGCATTGCATCATGTATTGATTCAAGCCAGTCGTAAACTTGAAGAAGATATCCTCTACGTCGAGACAGACGGAGAATTGGCTGCTCAAATGTTGCTTGAGCGTGGGGCAGAGCAACGCATCAGTGACTATTTGAGCAGCCAATTTGGCGCTAGTTGCACTGTTAAGATCACCGCTGCCTGCAGTGAAGAAACTGGCTGTGAAGACATATTCACTCCAGAATACTTAGAAGCACTATCTGCAGCCACTACTGAGGTTAAGCAAGAAAAAATAAGTCCAATACTGTATGGCAGAAATATAAAAGATGAACCGAGAACGATCGAATCAATAAAAGAAGAGGACCGCAACCTGGTTATCCAAGGTGAAATTGTTAAAGTTGACTGTCGCGAACTTAAAACTGGCCGTTTCCTAATCAGCTTCGACGTTGCCGATGATACAAACGGAATTAGCGCTAAACTATTTCTGGAGAAACAAGAACAATACACAAAGCTATTAGGTAATTTAAAAGCTGGCATGATCGTCCGTATCAAGGGCAAGGCCCAGCAAGATAAGTTCGCCAATAACGACTTGTCGTTCTTTGTTGACAGTATTGTGACTATGGAAAAAGCGGCACCACGATTTGACGATTATGAGCATAAGCGCGTTGAATTGCATGCTCATACGAGAATGAGTGCACTTGACGCGATAGTCCCGGCAAAACAACTTGTTGCAACTGCCGCCAAATGGGGACATCCTGCAATTGCAATCACAGACCACGGAGTCGTACAGGCATTTCCAGAGGCCTATGAAGAAGCTTCAAAGCACGGCATAAAACTGATTTATGGCTTAGAAGGCTACCTGTTCGATCAAGACATCAATCAAGCCAGACATATTATCTTGCTGGCGAAAAACCGCACTGGTTTATATAATTTATATCGTTTAATTTCGATTTCCCACCTGAAATATCTGCACAGAACGCCTCGCATTCCTCGCTCGATCTTAATGGAACACCGGGAAGGGCTAATTCTGGGATCAGCCTGTGAAGCTGGGGAGCTAATTCAGGCAATCTTGCGCGGAGCTGACGATGACGAACTATTAGCCGTTGCTAATTTTTACGATTATCTTGAGATTCAGCCGGCCGACAATAATGCATTTCTGTTACGAGAAGGAAAGATCGCCAACCGGGAAGGTCTTCTTAATATCAATCGTAAGGTTTGTGAATTAGGTCAGAAACTCGATAAGCCGGTTGTTGCGACCTGTGATGTTCATTTCCTTAATCCGGAGGACGAAGTCTATCGCCGGATATTAATGGCCGGACGGGGGTATAGTGACGCTGATAATCAGCCGCCGCTATTTTTCCGAACGACGCGCGAAATGCTGGCTGAGTTTCAATATCTTGGAGAAAAAAAAGCGTTCGAAGTTGTTGTTGAGAATTCCTGTAAAATCAGTGACAGCATTGAATCGTTTAAGCCAATACCTGATGAACTTTATTCACCGCAAATTCCAGGCGCCGAGGAAGAAATTCGTTCTATGTCTTACCAACGAGCTGAGGAATTATATGGCAATCCTCTGCCGGTTATCGTGGAAGAACGGCTACAGAATGAATTAAACTCTATTATCAACAATGGCTTTGCTGTACTCTACTTAATTGCTCATAAATTAGTAAAGAAGTCGCTTGACGACGGCTATTTAGTTGGTTCCAGAGGATCGGTAGGTTCTTCTTTTGTTGCTACCATGACCGGAATAACAGAGGTTAATCCGTTGCCGCCGCACTGGCTTTGTCCGAAGTGCAAACATTCCCACTTTGTCACTGATGGCAGTATTGGTGGCGGCTTCGATTTGCCAGACAGAATTTGTCCAGATTGTCAATCGCCGATGGCGAAAAACGGCCATGACATCCCCTTTGCAGTCTTTTTAGGCTTTGAGGGTGATAAGGTTCCGGATATTGACTTGAACTTTTCCGGCGACTACCAGCCTGTCGCTCATAAATATACAGAAGAGTTATTTGGCAAAGATAATGTATTCCGGGCAGGTACCATCGCCACTATCGCCGATAAGACTGCGTTCGGTTATGCAAAAAATTATTTTATTGAAAAAGGTGCTGAGGGAGTCCGTAACTCGTTCGTTGAGCGCTGGATGGGTGGCTGTACTGGAGTCAAGCGCACAACAGGGCAACATCCTGGCGGAATCATGGTTGTACCCCGCGATATGGATGTTCATTATTTCACGCCAATTCAATACCCAGCTGACGACAAAAATTCATCAACTATCACCACGCATTTTGATTATCACTCGATCAGCAGTCGGCTTGTTAAGCTAGATATACTCGGTCATGACGACCCGACCGTTATTCGTATGCTTGAGGATTTGACCCACATTGACGCCAAGAAAATTCCGTTTGACGACCCTAAAACAATGAGTTTATTTTCTTCTACTCAAGCGCTTGGGCTTTCACCAGATCAAATCAATTCGACTGTAGGTACGTTTGGAATCCCGGAATTTGGTACGAAATTTGTTCGTCAGATGTTAGAAGATACTAAGCCATCTACCTTCAGTGAATTAGTCAGAATCAGCGGATTCTCTCACGGTACTGATGTTTGGTTGAATAATGCTCAGGATCTTATTAAATCCGGGGTGGCTAAACTGTCTGAGGCCATCTCTGCACGAGATGACATTATGATCTATCTTATCCATAAAGGCGTTCTTCCCAAATTGGCTTTTAAGGTGATGGAAAACGTTCGTAAAGGCAAAGGTGTCAAACCGGAAGATTGTGCAAAATTGCGCGAAAAGAACGTTCCTGAGTGGTATATCGAATCCTGCCAAAAAATCAAATATATGTTTCCCAAAGCCCATGCTGTCGCCTATGTCATGATGGCATTTCGCATCGCGTATTGCAAAGTGTATCACCCGCTTGCTTTTTATGCTTCTTATTTCACGGTTCGGGCAACAGATTTTGATGCAGATTTGATTGTTGGTGCCAGTGAATCCTTCCTGCGAGCCAAACTGAAAGAACTTGAGCAGAAAGGTAATGCACTATCTGCAAAAGAGAAAGGCCAACTAACAATTTTAGAGATGGCACTGGAAATGAATCTTCGCGGATTTCGCTTCCGTAAAATCGATATCTACCAGTCAGATTCCGAACGCTTCTTGGTCTGTGATGACGGACTTTTGCCGCCGATTGGATCTCTACAGGGAGTTGGCACGTCAGCTGCGCACAATCTCGTTCAATCAAGGCATGACAAACCGTTTTCATCTGTTGAAGATTTACGTGTCAGGTCGCGGGTGTCTAAGACTGTAATTGAGATGTTGGAGAAACACGGGTGTTTGGACGGATTGCCACCGACTGACCAATTACTGTTGTTTGCGTAAATTTTGTTGATCGGTTGTAAAATTAATCCTTTCGTGTTATACTATATTTGGTTTATGTTGTCTGTGACAAGAGTGGGTATTTACCCACTCTTTCATCTTATGGAATACAAGACGTGGCTGGGCATAGAGAACACTGAAAAGGTAAAACTAAACCCAGAGCCAAAAGAAGGATGTGGGGATAAATGGCCAATCACATTGAACAAGCGGTGGAAAAGCTTGTGTTAGAGTGCATTGAAGGTAGCGACCTCGAATTGGTCGATGTCGAATATGTACGAGAACGCGACTGGTACTTGCGGATATACATAGATAAAGTGGGCGGTATTGGTGTCGAGGACTGCCAGTGGCTGAGCGAACGCATTGGAGAAAAATTAGACGTAGCCGATTTTATACGCGATAGTTATTATCTTGAAGTTTCGTCACCCGGGCTTGATCGTCCGTTAAAGAATCTGAAGGATTTTGTTCGACATGCAGGGCAGAAGGTTGAACTCCATACATTCGCACCAATTAATGGGAAAAAGATTGTTGTCGGTACATTAAAAGGACTAGTAGATAATAATGTTGTCTTGGATATTGACGGGACAGAGGTTAGCATTCCTAAAGATAAAACCTCGCAAGTCCGTTTATATATTGAATTCTAACCACACCGTTATAATTGAATAGGGGGAATAATACATGAATGCCGAATTCATGCAGGCATTTGAACAACTCGGCCGAGAAAAGGGAATCTCTACAGAAATTTTATTTGATGCCATTGAGGCAGCTCTCATTTCTGCATACAAGCGAAATTTCGCATCTGCCCAGAATGTGAGAGTATCTCTTGACCGTACAACAGGAGAAATTCACGTATATGCCCGCAAGGCTGTTACAGATGACGTGAAAGACTCGAGACTGGATATTTCTTTGGAAGATGCGAAAAAAATTGACCCGCGTTTTGAGTTAGAGGATGTCATTGAACTGGAAGTCACACCGAAAAACTTTGGTCGTATTGCCGCTCAGACTGCTAAACAGGTGGTTGTTCAGCGAATTCGTGAAGCCGAGCGTGGAATCATTTATGAAGAATTTTCCAATCGAGAGGGCGATATCGTAACAGGAATAATTCAACGAATAGAGCAAAAAAACGTTTTTATTGATTTAGGCAAAGCAGAGGCTACCCTAGCACCTTCTGAGCAAATAGTTGGTGAGAGCTATCGGCAATGGGATCGAGTAAAAACCTATATCACAGAAGTGCGTAAAACTACCAAGGGACCACAAATCCTTGTATCTAGGACCCATCCCGGTCTGTTGAAACGTCTATTTGAGCTTGAAGTGCCAGAAATACATGATGGCGTTGTGGAGATCAAATCTGTATCACGCGAGCCAGGTATGCGATCAAAGATCGCAGTCTACTCTCGTGACGAAAATGTCGACCCGGTGGGGGCTTGCGTTGGTCATAAAGGCATGAGAGTCCAGACCATTGTCAACGAACTGCGGGGCGAAAAAATTGATATTGTCAAATGGAGCCCAGATCCTGCGAAGTATATTGCTAATGCACTCAGCCCGGCGAAGGTAGTAGACGTAGAAATTAACGAATTAGAAAAAATATCTAAAGTAGTTGTTCCCGATTTTCAGCTATCGCTTGCCATTGGCAAAGAGGGTCAGAATGCACGCCTTGCCGCGAAATTAACCGGTTGGAAGATTGATATTAAGAGTGAATCCCAAGCAGCCATGCTGACGTAGAGGTGCATTTTTTATGAAAGTAAAAAAAACTCCCAATCGGATGTGCGTTGGCTGTCAAGATAGCAAAAACAAAAAAGAGCTTTTGCGCGTAGTAAGAACTCCAGAGGGTGAAATCCGTATTGATCCAACAGGGAAACTCGCCGGACGCGGAGCGTATATTTGTCCTGATTCAGCTTGTTTTGCGAAAGCATATAAAGAGAAACGATTGGAGCGGGCTTTGAAACACGCAGTTGATAAACAAATTTATGAAGACTTAGTTTCCCGTATAGAAACCAATGAATGAACAAAAACTTTTGTCTCTGCTTGGACTGGCGCAACGTGCTGGCAAGGCGCTGTCAGGCGAGTTCGTGATAGAAAGAAATATCCGTTCAGGCAAAGTTCAATGCTTGATCGTTGCATCTGACGCATCGGAAAATACACGCAAGAAGTACCGTGATATGTCTCAATACTATGGAGTACCTTGCTTCGAAGTCTTATCCAAAGAGTCGCTTAGTGGTGGAATAGGCAAGGAGAACCGAGCAGCAATTGCGGTTACCGACCCTGGGATGGCTCAGGCATTGAAGAAACTGTTATCTGAAGCACCGTAAAAAAATGGGGGTGGATTGATGTCTAAATATAGAGTATATGAGTTAGCAAAAGATTATAATACTACGAGTAAACTGATAATAGATATCTTATCTCGTAATAATATGTTAGCCAAGAATCATATGAGCAGTGTGGACGATGACGCAAAAGCGGTTATTGAACGCACCTTTGCGCGTAAAACCGGCGTTGAGTTTTCAAGCGAAGAGCCAAAGCGCCCAATATTACCTACCCGCCCGGTGGAAGACCTGCGGTCGGCTCAAATTGGTCAACAACAGGCCCGTCCGATGCAGAATCGACCTGGGGTTCAGCAACCACAGCGTCCAGGTACGCCGCAGCAGCCTCAGCAGCAACAGCTGCCACGACAAAATGTACAACAACCGCAAAGGCCCATGCAACAACCGCAGCAATCATACCAGTCAAATCAGCAGCCACGCCAGCCAAATTCATCCCAGTTTGTGTCCGGGCCGACACAACAAGGGCAACAACCAGTTCGCCCAGCCGGACAACCTAATCGTCCGATTCAGCAACAGCAACCACAGCGTCCTGGCTCTCAGCCATTTCGCAATCCTCAATACCAACAACCAAGACCAACCAATCAGCCTATGTCCGGGAACCAATCACCTGCTCCCCGGCAAGGAGGACAACAGTATGGCGCTCCGCAAAATCAGCGGCCACCAATGCATAATCAGCGCCCCCAAGATTTGAACCAGCGCCCCAATGATCCAAACCAACGGCGCACTGATGCTCGTCCGGTTGATAATCGCCAACCACAAGGACAGCAACGGCCGCGTCCACAAACCAATCAACCGAGACCAGCAGGCCCTACTGGAGCACCGCAACAACATACTGCCGGACAACAAAACCAGCAGCGTAACGATAATAATCGCAGCAACAACAACCGTCCCGGTCAACAGGGAAACCGCCAACGCCCCACTGGGCAACAAGACCGTAGAGGACCAAATTCACAAAATAGACAGCAGCAACAGAACCGTCATCGCCCGCATAGCGGTCAATCAATTCAGGCAAAGGCCGAACCACCGAAACCTAAAGTAGTCAAATTGGGCACCGAATCGATGACGGTAAAAGAACTGTCAGCCAAATTTGGCCGCGAAGTCGGCGAAATTATTAAAAAGCTGATGATGCTTGGAGTCATGGCCACGATTAATCAAGAAATTGATATGGATACTGCTAAAATTCTCGCAAGCGAATTTGGCATCACGGTGGAGGAACTGCCGCCTGCAGAAGATCCAACCGAGATTCCTGATATTGAGGATAGTGCCGAAAGTCTGTTGCCACGTCCTCCAGTTGTCACGATCATGGGTCATGTTGACCATGGGAAAACTTCCTTGCTTGATGCAATCCGTCAGACGAACGTTACTGGACAAGAAGCTGGCGGCATTACCCAACATATTGGCGCTTATCAAGTAAACTATCAAAATAATAAAATAGTTTTTCTAGATACTCCTGGTCATGAAGCTTTCACAGCAATGCGAGCTCGCGGTGCGCAGGTCACAGACATTGCTATTCTGGTGGTTGCTGCGGACGACGGCGTTATGCCGCAGACCATTGAAGCAATCAATCATGCAAAAGCAGCAAAAGTACCAATTATAGTGGCTGTCAATAAAATAGATCGTCCTGGCGCGAATGTTGATCGGATTAAGCAACAATTAACCGAACAAGGATTAGTCACCGAAGAATGGGGCGGTGAAACGATTGTTGTTCCTGTCTCAGCCAAAACCAAGACTGGTATAAACGAGCTTTTAGAAATGATTTTGCTGGTCGCTGAAGTACAAGACTTGAAAGCTAACCCCAACCGTTTGGCAATCGGTACCATCATTGAAGCTGAGTTAGATAAGGGGAGAGGCCCTGTAGCGACAGTACTCGTTCAAAAAGGCACTCTTCGTATTGGCGATACTATTATAGCTGGCACAGCCTATGGTAAAGTGCGAGCCATGATCAATGATCGCGGCGACAAAGTAAAAAAAGCGACTCCTTCAACGCCAGTAGAAGTTCTGGGACTATCTGATGTGCCAATGGCTGGAGATATCTTAGCTGTGGTAGATGAAAATACTGCCCGCTCTGTCGCTGAAAAACGTGTTTCGAAAAAACGCATTGAAGATATGGGACAAATGCAAAAGATCACGTTGGATGATCTGTTTACTCAAATTCAAGAAGGTAAACTTAAGGACTTAAACATTGTTATCAAGGCTGACGGACAAGGCTCTATTGAGGCGCTACGTCAAGCGTTTGCAGGGATGCAAAATAAAGAAGTACGCGTTAGCTTAGTGCATGCAGGTGTAGGCGCAATCAACGAGTCTGACGTTATGCTCGCCTCTGCAGCCAATGCGTTGGTTATTGGGTTCAATGTTCGTCCTGATGCCAATTCGCGCAAAGCTGCGGAAGCAGAAAAGGTAGATATTCGTACGTATCGAGTCATTTATGATGTCGTCAATGATGTTGAAGCAGCGATGACCGGTATGTTAGCTCCTGAATATAAAGAAGTGATTCAAGGGCGTCTCGAAGCCAGAAAGGTAATTTCCGTGCCAAAGGCCGTTGTCGCAGGTTGTTATGTATTAGAAGGTAAGATATTTAACAACTCGCAATTGCGTATTGTTCGCAACGGTATTGTGGTTCATGAAGGCAAAGTTGAATCACTCCGTCGTTTCAAAGACGAAGTAAAAGAAGTTGCCGCCGGCTACGAATGCGGTGTTTCAGTCGAAAAGTATCGTGATATAAAAGAAGGCGATATTTTAGAAGCATTTACTATGGAGCTGGTCAAGCAAAGTAGCTAAACAATCGGAGGTAAGTACATGGGTCAACTGCGGATTGAAAAAGTGCAGGAGTTCATTAAACAGGAAATCAGTCAAATTATTCTCACTGACCTCAAAGACCCACGTGTTGGCTTTGTCACTGTGACTCGGGTGGAGGTTACCGGCGATTTGCAACATGCGAAAATATTCATCAGTTTAATGGGTAGCCCAGAACAAAAAGAATCTACTTTACAAGGGTTGCAGAGAGCACTTGGATTCATGCGAACGGAAATCGGCAAACGGCTACGTTTAAGAATGATTCCGGATCTGGCATTAGCTGTTGACGAGTCTCTTGACCATAGTGTTCGCATTCAAAAACTGCTTGATGAAATCAAGCAAGACGAGTCTGGCAACTAATATGAATATTTCCTTGTCGCAAGCTAGCCAATATATGTTTGCAGCCGAGAGCGTTGTCATCACTGGCCATGTCCACCCTGATGGTGATTGCCTCGGCTCGATGTTGGCGTTATTTAGGCTCTTTCAGCAAAAACGAGTGAAGGCTCGGCTATTGTTGGATGATGAAATACCCTCGCTTTATGCTTTTTTGCCTGACCTGCATGAGATTGAAAGACCGATAGAACCTATTGAGGCAGACCTGTTAATTGTCCTCGATGCTAGCGATATTGAGCGGATAGGCAAGGTACGGGAGTATGTTTCAGCTCCTGTTTTGAATCTTGATCATCATATCTCAAATACCGGTTTTGCAGATTACTTATTTTTAGACCCATTAGCTGCGGCAACAGGATCAATTTTATATTCTCTTTTCCGTCAAGAAGGGATTAAGCCAGATGAGTTAACCGCAACTTGTCTCTATACTGCGATTGCAACAGATTGTGGCTTTTTTCGTTATGCCAATACGACAAGTGATACGCTTCGCTATGCAGCAGAGCTATTAGACTGTGGTGTCCAGCCGGCGCTAGTTGCCGAAGCGCTTGAAACAAAACCAGCCAGCAACATCTTCACCTTGATTCATGTTCTGGAAACCCTGGAAATAGTTCTTGAGGGCAAGGTCGCCTGTGTGACAGTGGCATCAGATGTTCTTGAAATTGGCGAAAGCACGGATGACTTCATCAATTACCCTAGAAGCATTGAAGGCGTTGAAGTTGCCATCATGTTTAAACAAACAGATGCCTCATTCACCCGAATTAGTCTCCGTTCACGCAATGTTGATGTCAGCGCGATTGCGCTGTCCTTTGGTGGCGGAGGCCACAAACGCGCCGCAGGTTGCTCGATCGCCAGCCCACTCGATGAGGCAAAAAGACAAATATTCGTTGCTGTTGCCAGCGCGCTAGAGGAAGTAAAATGATTACAGGAGTAATTAACCTACTTAAACCCCCTGGAATGACTTCTCATGATGCCGTTTCATTTATTCGGCGAACTTATGGGCAAAAGCAAGTCGGCCACGCGGGCACACTTGACCCGGCGGCTGCAGGTGTACTGCCGATCTTTCTCGGTAAAGCAACACGACTTGTTGAATATCTCACCGATGATGACAAACAGTACCGGGCTGAGCTTCGCTTTGGTCAAGAGACTGATAGTGGAGATTATACCGGGTCTGTTACTCGGACCTCTGATAACATCCCTAGCCCAGAAGTAGTTTGTCACGTCTTAAATTCATTTTTAGGTCAAAGCCAACAGATTCCGCCAATGTATTCTGCAATCAAGGTTGACGGACGTAAGCTCTATGAGTTAGCGAGACAAGGCATAGTCCTGGAACGTAAAGCGAGGAGCATTACTATTCATTCGATCTCCTTGTTGCAAATGGAAGGTCAAAACGCGCTGTTTGATGTATCTTGTACGAAGGGGACATACATCCGCAGCCTCTGCTCTGATATTGGCGTGCGTTGCGGCTCAGCCGCAACCATGACATTCCTGCTCCGAACCGGAGTGGGTTGTTTTTCGTTACAAAACGCTGTTTCTTTAGAGGAGATTGCGCATGCTCCGGAGCAGGTGGTTTTGCCTGCCGACTCCGCCTTAATACGTATGCCCTCAATTACACTGTCACATGCAGATACAACAAAGTTCCTGACTGGACAGAAAACCTACTTGCAGGAGGCTGCGATGCAGCCGAAGTTCAAAGTATATAGCTCTGATAATACGTTTATCGGCATTGGCGGCACTTGTGGCGAACTGCTTGTTCCGCAAAAAGTGCTCCCGCCGGAAGTAAGCATGTAAGACAGAGGAGCGAATATGAAAGTCATTACTCGCATGGAATTAAACGAGAGCTTTTCAGGAGTTTCTATCGCTTTAGGTACATTTGACGGAGTGCATTTGGGGCATCAAAAAGTAATTGGCCGTGCTGTCGAATTTGCCAACCGTTCAGGAGGAGAAAGCGCTGTCTTTACATTTGAGAACCATCCTCTTTCGATTCTTGCTCCACACCAATGTCCGCCTCTAATTACCAGCTTGGCGGAAAAAGAACGACTATTGGCTGATATGAGGGTAGATATACTATGCCGCATTCCTTTCACCAACGATCTGCTTCATCTTACACCAGAGGAATTTGTCAACAAACTAGTTTCTCTCTTTTCGCCTTCCTATGTCGTTATTGGCCCCAACTATTCCTTCGGCTATCGTAGCTCAGGTACTCCTGAACTGCTGACACAGATCGGAAAGGAAAAGGGGTTTGTAGTTGAAGTGCAGGAAGCTGTTTATATTGATGGCAATATGGTAAGTAGCACGAGTATTCGCCAATGTGTCAGCAGCGGTAATATGGAACAGGCTGCAAAATTAATGGGCCGTCCATTCTGCCTTTTCGGAAAAGTGATTCACGGAGATATGCGGGGACGTGTCTTGGGATTCCCGACAGCTAATATTCAACCGTCGGCAGAACAACTTCTGCCTGCTGATGGCGTCTATACCGCGCATGCAATTATCGGTACCCAACGCTTGCCTGCTTTGGTTAATGTCGGAACTAACCCTACGTTCAACAATCAGAATAGACGAGTGGAAGTCTATGTGTTAGACTTTCAAGCCGATTTATATGATCAAGAACTAGGAGTAGAATTTTTAAAGCGGCTAAGGGGAGAACAAATATTCTCAAGCATTCAAGAACTGAAAGATCGTATCGCACTCGATGTGATTGAAGGAAAACAGTATTTCAAATCGCATGTAAAATAGATAATTTTTCATCCAACGATTTGCTTTGTTTCGCTTGATATGCTAAACTATAATTAGTTGTGTGGCTTGTCTACTTATATGCCGCGCAACATTATGATTATGAACCATAGCGAGGATGACCGAAGCTCCGACGACGTCTTGGCTAGTGGGGATTGACTAAAAAAGGAGGTGCCATATGTTAGCTCCAGATCAAAAACAACAACTCATTGAAACCTACCGCATTCATGAAAATGACACTGGTTCACCAGAAGTACAGATTGCAATCTTAACTGGGCGGATCAACTACCTGACAAATCACTTAAAAGAACACAAGAAAGATCATCATTCCCGTCGTGGACTGTTGAAGATGGTTGGTCAGCGCAGAGGTTTGCTTAACTACCTTCGTGATAGCGATATTGAACGCTACCGTACGATTCTGCAGAAGCTGAACTTGCGCAAGTAGCGCAAGACATGTTAAGACTTGGCGTAAGCCAAGTCTTTTCTCATGTGTACATAATCGATATGAAAAAATCGCTCAATTTACTCGTTATACATATTATTTGGTATTGACAACCAATAAAAAAGGGAATACTACAAAAAATGTCGAAGTAATAAGCTTTGAAAAAAGATG
Source organism: Anaerosporomusa subterranea (assembly GCF_001611555.1). Taxonomy (NCBI): domain Bacteria; kingdom Bacillati; phylum Bacillota; class Negativicutes; family Acetonemataceae; genus Anaerosporomusa; species Anaerosporomusa subterranea. Next base: position 376,549 of record NZ_LSGP01000013.1, on the reverse strand, counting down.
GTAAGAGGAGGAAAACTGCAATGCATAGTTTTCAGATGCAGTTAGGTGGACGGCAGTTAACCATCGAGACAGGCAAACTGGCTAAACAGGCCAACGGTGCTGTCTTGGTACGTTACGGAGATACGGCAGTATTGGTATCTGCAACAGCTTCAGCGGATCCACGTGAGGGAATCGATTTCTTCCCGTTAACAGTGGACTACGAAGAAAGACTGTATTCCGTAGGTAAAATCCCTGGAGGGTTTATAAAACGCGAGGGTCGCCCCAGTGAGGCAGCTATCCTTGCCGGTCGATTAATTGACCGCCCAGTTCGCCCATTATTTGATGAAGGCTTCCGTAACGATGTGCAAGTTGTTGCAACAGTTATGTCGGTCGACCAAAATAATCCACCGGAGATTCCGGCGATGATTGGCGCTTCTTGTGCTCTGACTATTTCTGACATTCCTTTCGGCGGCCCAATCGGCGGCGTTCGCGTTGGCATGATCGGCGATGAATTTATTATCAACCCGACGATCGCCCAACAAGAACAAAGCGTACTTAACCTGGTAGTCGCAGGAACTAAGGATGCCGTTCTGATGGTAGAAGCTGCTGCCAGTGAACTCCCTGAGTCAGTCATCCTCGAAGCCATTGCAACTGGACACGACATTATTCGTGAGCTGGTCGCATTTCAAGAAAAGATTCGCGAAGAAATCGGCGTGCCCAAAAAACAGTTAAAAAAATATGAGCCTCTGCCGGAAATTAATCAGGTCGTTCGCGAATATGTTACCGAAAAGCTAAAAGTAGCAGTTTTTAACTCGGATAAATTAACTCGCGAAGAAAATATAAAACAAGTTAAAACCGAAGCTGCAGTTCATTTTGCTGGGCTCTTCCCGGACAACAAAAAAGATATTTCTTATGTTATGCAAAAAGTATTAAAAGAAATTGTACGCAAGATGATCACTGTCGATAAAATCCGTCCTGACGGCAGAAAGCTTGACGAAGTGCGCCCCGTGTCCTGCGAAGCGGGAGTGTTGGCGAGAACTCATGGCTCCGGCTTATTTACGCGTGGACAAACTCAGGTGTTAACGATTACAACTCTTGGTGCACTTGGTGACGAACAAATACTAGATGGGCTAGGGGTAGAAGACTCGAAGCGTTACATACATCATTATAACTTCCCACCGTATAGCGTAGGGGAAGCTCGTCCAATGCGTAGCCCGGGTCGCCGTGAAATTGGACATGGCGCCCTTGCAGAACGAGCCCTTATACCAGTAATTCCACCAGAAGCTGAGTTTCCCTATACGATCCGTCTGGTATCTGAAGTTCTCGAATCTAACGGCTCTAGCTCGATGGGAAGTGTCTGTGGTAGCACATTATCGTTAATGGACGCCGGAGTTCCCATTAAAGCTCCAGTATCTGGCGTCGCAATGGGCTTAGTCAAAGATGGCGACCATTACACAATTCTGACAGACATCCAAGGTATGGAAGATGCCTTAGGTGACATGGACTTCAAGGTTGCGGGCACAACTAAAGGCATTACTGCCATACAAATGGATATTAAAATTGCCGGAATAACGAAAGAAATCCTTCACGATGCGCTCGAACAAGCAAAACAAGGAAGACTACACATTCTAAACATCATGCTATCAGCGCTCTCTGCTCCACGAACAGATCTTTCTCCGTTCGCTCCCCGCATTATTACGATGGAAATTGATCCAGACAAAATTCGTGATGTAATCGGACCAGGCGGAAAGACGATTAAGAAAATCATTGATGAAACCGGAGTTACCATTGATATTGAAGATGATGGCAAAGTATTTATTGCTGCTGTCGATAGGGAAGCTGGCCAAAAAGCAGTCCGTATCATCGAAGGATTGGTCCGTTCTGTTGAAGTTGGCACAGTCTATAACGGTAAAGTCACTCGGATGATGACTTTTGGCGTATTTGTTGAAATTCTCCCAGGTAAAGAAGGTCTTGTTCACATCTCTCAACTTGCTCTCGAACGCGTGAACAAAGTGGAAGATGTTGTTAAGGTTGGCGATGAGATTACAGTAAAGGTAACGGAAATCGATCGTCAAGGCCGCATCAATCTGTCCAGAAAAGAATTATTGCGAGCAGAGCAAAAACAGGCCGAATAAAGAGCACTTTTCAGAGAAAGTCCTCCGATGCGAAACATAGACTGCCCAGTCTATGTTTCGTTTTTTTTACATGATTTTTCACTTCTAGTAATACATTGATACCAACGAAGAAAACGAGGTGCATTCTGTGAAATTTATTTTCAGCGCCCGTATTCCACCTTGGTATGTTATGTTTACCCTGTTTACTCTGACGACAATTTTTTTTACGAATTCTCTCGCTGATCTGGGTTACGGTATCCCGACCCGCCCGGGACTTACTCCTATCTTTCAGGGGAATCGGGAAACGCCTAAGGTTGCTTTTGCCTGCAATGTTTTTTGGGGAGAAGACATTATGCCTGATATGCTAAATATCTTAGCAGACAATCAGGTAAAGGCAACATTCTTTATCGGCGGCAGTTGGGCAAGACGCCATCCGGAAAGTTTAAAACTTATCGCCGATGCCGGACATGAATTAGGCAATCATTCATTTACTCACCCTCATCCAAACCGGCTCAGTAAAGAGCAAAACCAAGCTGAAATTATTCGTACAGAAAAATTGATAGAAGAGGTTACCGGTATAAAAACACGACTATATGCTCCCCCTTATGGAGAATACAATCATTTAGTCCTGGAGGCCGCCCAGGAACTCAATTATTTAACAATCATGTGGACTGCGGATACAATTGACTGGAGGCGCCCTAGCCCGGACGTAATTATCAAACGAATAGAAGGTAAACTTCAGAATGGAGCCATCATTTTGATGCATCCAACAGAACCGACTTTAAAGGCATTACCTGTACTCATCAGACTGATTAAAGCTAGAGGATATACGATTGAAACTGTATCTGATATCATAAAGTAGTCCATTTAAGCAGGATATATCCTGCTTTTTTTATTGCCTAATTGCCTAATGTGTGATATCATGTTTACATAACTCTGAACAACAAACGCAATAGGAGGTAAACGTGCTACAGAATAAAAAACTATTATCATATGCCTTATTAGCTCTCTTTGCCTTCGGATTGCTCGTTCCGGTTCAGGCGGCGTATGCAGCGCCGAATGACACTATCGGTAAATCAACTCTGCCTTCGCCCGCAGGTGGCGGCAGTTTTATTGAAAGATTGTTTGGCCTCCTTTTTGACGGGATTTTGGGACCGATCTTAGGTATCTTTACCAATGGGAAGTCTGAATCAGATACTCCGAGTGTGGTCAAACCATTGCCTCCGAAAGAATCGGGAAGTATCCTCGATAAGGGCGTTTTACGTGGAAAAGTGATTGTTGTCGACCCTGGACACGGTGGTCACAATCCCGGTGCGGTAAGTAATGGTGTGCAGGAAGCTGATATCAATCTTTCGATATCCACACTCTTGCGGGACAAGCTATCGAAAGAAGGCGCTAAGGTCATTATGACCCGTCAGTCCGACAATGCAGTAGCCAGCAACAACAGTAGTCTAGGTCAAGAACTTCAGGCGCGGGTTGATATCGCGGAAAAGAATAATGCTGATCTGTTTATTAGCATTCATTCGAATTCAAACCCAGACAAGAACATTGCAGGCGCCATGACATTCTATCCAAAGGACAGTT